>AP017424.1:5449221-5772151 GCA_002355495.1 Streptomyces laurentii | reverse complement strand
ACCAGCTCCAGCATCTCGTCGACCTGCTTCTTCACCGACTTGATGCCGCGGCGGCGCAGGCCGAAGGCGATGTTCTCCTGGATGTCCATGTGCGGGAAGAGCGCGTAGGACTGGAAGACGGTGTTCACCGGCCGCTTGTACGGGGGGAGGTCGGTGACGTCGCGGTCGCCGAGCGAGACGGTGCCCGTCGTCGGGTCCTCCAGGCCGGCGATCATGCGCAGCGTGGTCGTCTTGCCGCAGCCGGAGGCGCCGAGCAGGGCGAAGAAGGAGCCCTGCGGCACGGTCAGATCGAGCGGCTGGACGGCGGTGAAGGAGCCGTAGGACTTGCTGATGCCGCGAAGACGGACGTCGCCGCCGGTGTTCTTGTCAGTCATGGGGTGGGTCCCGGGGATTCGTGAAGGGCGGGGGTGGGCGGACGCCGGGTCAGGCACCGATGAGCTTGGCGAACTTCTCCTCGTACGCCGTTTCCTCTGCCGAGGTGAGCGAGCGGAACGAGTGCGACTTCCGGGCCATCTCCTTGTCGGGGACGATCAGGACGTTGTTCGCGAGGTCGGGGTCGATCTTGGCGAGCTCGTCCTTCACGCCGTCGACGGGGCACACGAAGTTGATGTACGCGGCGAGCCGGGCCGCGACCGCGGGCTCGTAGTAGTAGTCCATGAGCTTCTCGGCGTTGGTCTTGTGCCGGGCCTGCGTGGGGATGAGCAGGTTGTCGCTGGACGTGATGTAACCGGCCGCCGGGATCGCGTACTTGATGTCCGGGTTGTCCGCCTGTAGCTGGATGACGTCACCGGCCCAGGCGACACAGGCCGCGATGTCGCCCTTGTCCAGGTCGGACGTGTAGTCGTTGCCGGTGAAGCGGCGGATCTGCTTCTTGTCGACGCCCTTCTGCAGCCGGCCGACCGCGGCGTCGTAGTCGGCGTCGGTGAACTTCGCCGGGTCCTTGCCCATGTCGAGCAGGGTCATGCCGATGGTGTCGCGCATCTCGGTCAGGAAGCCGACCCGGCCCTTGAGCGCGGGGTCGTCGAGCAGCTGCGTGACGGAGTCGACCTTCCGGCCGTTGGTCGCCTTGGAGTTGTAGGCGATGACGGTGGAGATGCCCGTCCAGGGGTACGAGTAGGACCGGCCCGGGTCCCAGTCGGGGGTGCGGAACTGGGCCGAGAGGTTCGCGAACGCGTGGGGCAGGTTGGCCGCGTCGAGTTTCTGCGCCCAGCCGAGGCGGATGACGCGGGCGGCCAGCCAGTCGGTGAGGTTGATCAGGTCGCGGCCGGTGTCCTGACCGGCCGCGAGCTGCGGCTTGATCTTGCCGAAGAACTCGACGTTGTCGTTGATGTCCTCGGTGTACTTGACCTGGATGCCGGTCCGTTTGGCGAACGCGGCGAGGGACGGACGGGAGTGGCCGTCCTCGCCGGTGTCCATGTACTCGGTCCAGTTGGAGAAGTTCACCGACTTCTCCTTGGCCGAGAAGTCCGTGCTGGCCGGCCCCTGGCCCTCCCGCTTGGCGGGCGGGATGCCGCAGCCGGTCAGGGCCGCGAGACCACCGACGGTGAGCGCGCCGAAGCCGCCGGCGCGCAGCATCGAGCGACGGCTCAGGGCGCCGCGGCCGCTCGTGAGCGTGCGCCGTATCGCCGCGAGCTGTGCGGCCGACAGACTGTCGGACTGGTACTGCTCCATGCGCTGTGCCCTTTCGGGATGGGTCGCCGCCAGCCGGCGGCGATCTGCTATCGGTCCCCGAAGATCGTGCGGTGCCAGTCCTTGGCCGCCACCGCGGTGTTGTCGAACATCACGTGCTTGACCTGCGTGTACTCCTCGAAGGAGTACGCCGACATGTCCTTTCCGAAGCCCGAGGACTTGTAGCCGCCATGGGGCATCTCACTGATGATCGGGATGTGGTCGTTGACCCAGACGCAGCCGGCCTTGATCTCACGGGTGGCCCTGTTCGCCCGGTAGACGTCGCGGCTCCAGGCGGAGGCGGCGAGGCCGTACGGGGTGTCGTTGGCGAGCCGGATGCCCTCGTCGTCGCCGTCGAAGGGCAGGGCCACCAGGACCGGTCCGAAGATCTCCGACTGCACGACCTCGCTGTCCTGCGGGGCGCCGGTGATCAGGGTGGGACGGTAGTATGCGCCCTTCTCCAGCTCTCCACCAGGGGCCATTCCGCCGGTGACCACGGTCGCGTAGCCGCGGGCCCGGTCCACGAAGCCGGCCACCCGGTCGCGCTGGGCGTGGCTGATCAGCGGGCCGAGGTCGGTGGCCGGGTCGGCGGGGTCGCCGAGGCGGACCGTCTCCATCAGTTCGGCGACCCGCTCCACGAAGGCGTCGAACAGCGGCCGCTGGACGTAGGCGCGGGTGGCGGCGGTGCAGTCCTGTCCGCTGTTGATGAGCGAGGCGGCGACGGCGCCGTGCGCCGCGGCCTCCAGGTCGGCGTCGTCGAAGACCACGAACGGGGCCTTGCCGCCGAGTTCGAGGTGGATCCGCTTGACGGTACGGGTGGCGATCTCGGCGACCCGCTTGCCGACGGGGGTGGAGCCGGTGAACGAGGTCATGGCCACGTCCGGGTGCCCGACGAGGTGCTCGCCGGCGACCCGGCCCGCTCCGGTCACGATGTTGACGACGCCGTCCGGGATCCCGGCGTCGGTCGCGGCCTGAGCGAACATCAGCGAGGTCAGCGGGGTCAGCTCGGCCGGCTTCAGGACGATCGTGTTGCCCGCGGCGATGGCCGGCAGGATCTTCCACGCGGCCATCTGCAGCGGGTAGTTCCAGGGGGCGATCGAGCCCACGACGCCGATCGGCTCGCGCCGGACGTACGAGGTGTGGTCGCCGGAGTACTCGCCGGCCGACTGGCCCTGCAGGTGCCGCGCGGCGCCCGCGAAGAACGCCGTGTTGTCGACGGTGCCGGGCACGTCGAACTCGGTCGTCAGCCTGATCGGCTTGCCGCACTGGAGCGACTCGGCGCGGGCCAGGTCCTCGGCCCGCTCGGCCAGCACGCCGGCGAAGCGGTGCAGCGCGTCGGACCGCTCGCCGGGCGTGGCACCGGCCCAGTCCGGGAAGGCCGCCTTGGCCGCGGCGACGGCGTCGTCCACGTCGCCGGCCGAGGCGAGACGGTACGTGTACACGCTCTCCCCGGTCGCCGGATCGACGACGCTGTGGTCCTCGTCCGCGGTGCCAGGGCGGAGCCGCCCTCCGATGTACTGCGCGCCGTCCGTGAAGTGGTCCGACACCTGGAAGCGGTTGCCCATGACGCTCTCCGTTGTTCCCGCTCGAATTGAATGCCGATCCTGGCAGAGGCCCCCAAGGCCAACAAGGGATTCCGTTGTTGCCTTTTGGTTACTCGACGGAATCTGTCGACCATGTGTCGAGAACGGCGGTTCATTGCCGTACGAACTGTCAGTAGCGCCTGCGAGAGTGGCGTGTATGAAACCGCTTGAGGAACTGAAGGAGCAGGTCAGCGCCATGGAGATGGGCGGTGACCGGGTCAGGTGGCTGCATTTCTGGGGCCACCGGCCGCGCCCCGACGGCGAGCTGGGACCGAGTTGCCTCAGCCAGTGGTGGCCGTCCCCGTTCGTGGTGGAGGACGTACGGTACGCGACCGCCGAGCACTGGATGATGGCCGAAAAGGCGAGGCTCTTCGGCGACTCCGAGGCGGAGGCCGCGGCGCTCGGCGCCCGGACGCCCGCCGAGGCGAAGAAGGCGGGCCGGCTGGTGCGCGGCTTCGACAACGCGGTCTGGGAGCGCGAGCGGTTCGGCGTCGTGGTGGCGGGCAGCCGCCATAAGTTCGACTCGGATCCGGCGCTGCGCGCGTTCCTGCTGGGGACGGGCGAGCGCGTCCTGGTGGAGGCCAGCCCCATGGACCGGATCTGGGGCATCGGTCTCGCCGCCGACGACCCGCGCGCCGTGGAGCCGGAGCGGTGGCGGGGCCTGAACCTGCTGGGCTTCGCGCTCATGGAGGCGCGGGAGCGGCTGCGGGTGGGCGCCTCGTAGTGGGGGCGCGGAGCCGGGACGCGGAGAAGAAGGAGGACGGGGCGCGGGGCGGGCGGGCCGCTCGCGCCCCGCGCCTTCCGGGTGCCGGCGGGTCAGCGCGTCAGCGCTGGATCTCCAGCACCATGCTCGTCTCCTCCACGTTCTCGCCCCAGCCGGTGTCCGACTCGGAATAGCTGGTCACGGCCGCGACGATGACCAGGGCGAGGAAAGCGGCGCTGATCAGGGCGCCGATCGAGCCGAGCACGATGCCCGCGATCGCCATGCCGCGGTTGGTCGCCTCGCCGCGGTTGGCCTTCTTCAGACCGAGGATGCCGAAGATCAGGGCGAGGACACCGAGCACCACGCCCAGGCCGTAGAGGCAGAAGCCGGCCACCGCGATGATGCCGAGCACCATCGCGGCCGTGCCCTGGCCGTTGGAGGGGGCGGGCCCCCAGCCGGGCTGGGCGCCGTACGCCGGGTAGCCGGACGTCGTTCCGTAACCGCCGGGGAACGTGGCCGCGGGCGGGGCCGGCGGGTAGCCGTATCCGGTCGGCGCCCCCGGCTGCGCCGGCGGGGTCGGGGCGGCCGGGTAGCCGTAGGTCCCACCGGGTGCGACGGGCGGCGGCGGGATCTCCACCCCCGAGGCCATGGTCAGCTGCTCGTGCACCGACGGCGGGCCGGATATGCCCGGTGCGGGCGGGGCGGGTGTGGCGGGTGCCTCGGGCGTGGCCGGCGTCGCGGGTGCGGCAGGCGTCGCGGGCGTGGTGGGCTTGCTCAGTTCGACGCCGTCGCGGTTCGGCGGAGCCCACGGGTCCACCGGAGTGTCGTTGTTCTCGGACATGGGCCTCCCCCATCGTGGTCCCGTCATGCTACGTGGCGGTCCGTACACAGCCCGGTCCGGCCTACGATGATCCGATGACCGATCTGTCTTCCTTCATCGCCGGACTGCCGAAGGCCGAGCTGCACGTGCACCACGTGGGCTCCGCCTCCCCCCGGATCGTGGCCGAGCTCGCCTCCCGCCACCCGGACTCCAAGGTCCCGACGGATCCGGAGGCGCTGCGCGAGTACTTCACGTTCACGGACTTCGCGCACTTCATCGAGGTGTACCTGTCGGTCGTGGACCTGGTCCGTACCCCCGAGGACGTCCGGCTCCTCACGTACGAGGTGGCCCGCGACATGGCGCGGCAGAACATCCGGTACGCGGAGCTGACGATCACCCCGTACAGCTCGGTGCGGCGCGGCATCGACGAGTACGCGTTCATGGAGGCCATCGAGGACGCCCGCAAGGCGGCCGAGACCGAGCTGGGTGTGCTGCTGCGCTGGTGCTTCGACATCCCGGGCGAGGCGGGTCTGGTGTCGGCCGAGGAGACGGCGCGGCTCGCGCTGGACCGGCGGCCGGAGGGACTGGTGTCGTTCGGTCTCGGCGGCCCGGAGATCGGGGTGCCGCGCCCGCAGTTCAAGCCGTTCTTCGACCGGGCGCGGGCCGAGGGTCTGCGGTCGGTGCCGCACGCCGGCGAGACCACCGGCCCGGAGACCGTCTGGGACGCGGTGCGGCTGCTCGGCGCCGAGCGGATCGGCCACGGCACGAGCGCGGCCCGCGACCCGGAGCTGCTCGCGTACCTGGCGGACCAGCGGATCGCCCTGGAGGTGTGCCCGACCTCGAACATCGCGACGCGCGCCGTGGAGCGCCTGGAGGACCACCCGCTGCGGCGGATGGTGGACGCCGGGGTGCTGGTCACGGTCAACAGCGACGACCCGCCGATGTTCGGCACGGATCTGAACAACGAGTACGCGGTCGCGGCCCGGCTCCTCGACCTGGACGAGCGGGGCCTCGGCACGCTGGCGAAGAACGCGGTGGAGGCGTCGTTCCTGGACCAGGCCGGCAAGACCCGGCTGGCCGGCGAGATCGACGCGTACACGGAGCGGTGGATCGCGGGCTGAGACCCGCGGGCCCGGCGGGCCGGGAGCGCGGGCCCGCACAATGAGAGGTATGCAGCCCGTCACGCAGCCTCTCGCCCGGCCCGCCACGCGGTCCGTCGCCGTCGTCGGTCATCGCGGCGATCCGTACCGCGCCCGTGAGAACACCCTCGCCTCCGTCCGCTCCGCGTTCGCGCGCGGGGCGGACGCGGTGGAGATCGACGTCCGGCTGACCCGGGACGGTGTCCCGGTGCTGCTGCACGACGACACCCTGAAGCGGCTGTGGGGTCACGACCGGCCGCTGGCCTCGGTCACGGCGGCCGAGCTGACGGAGCTGACCGGCGCCGGGGTGCCGACCCTGCGCGAGGCCCTCGAAGCCGCCGGGGAGCGGCGGCTGCTGATCGATCTGCCGGGCGGCGATACGCGGACGGTGCGCGCGGTCACCGGCGTGGTGCACGAGTGCGGCGCGGGCGAGCGGGTGGCGTACTGCGCGGGCGGCGCCGCGATGCTGCGGGTACGGGCGGCGGACCCGGCCGCGGAGATCGCGCTGACCTGGAACTCGCTGGCCCCGCCGCGCCCGGTGCTGCTCGACGCGCTGCGCCCGAAGTGGCTCAACTACCGCTTCGGGCTGACAAGTCCGGAGCTGGTGGCACGCGTGCACGGGGACGGTCTGCTGGTGTCGGTGTGGACTCCGGACACGAAACGGAGCATGCGTAAGCTGATCATGAACGGGGTCGATTCGATCACCACCAATCGTGTCGACGTTCTCGCCGCCGCACTGCGAAAGGGCCGCACATGAACGACAGGATCCGCACCGACATCGCCCACAACGCCCGTGTGTGGAACTACTGGCTGGGCGGCAAGGACAACTACCCCGTGGACCGGGCCGTCGGCGACCAGGTGACGTCGCTGCACCCGAGCATCGGCGCGGTGGCGCGCGCGGACCGGGCGTTCCTGGGGCGCGTGGTGACGCAGTTGGCGGCCGAGGCCGGGGTGCGCCAGTTCCTCGACATCGGCACCGGCCTGCCGACGGTCGACAACACCCACGAGGTGGCGCAGCGGGTGGCGCCGGACGCCCGGATCGTCTACGTCGACAACGACCCGATCGTGCTGACGCACGCGCGGGCGCTGCTGACCGGCTCGGCGCAGGGCGCGACGGAGTACGTGGACGCGGACGCGCGGGACCCGGAGGCGATCGTCAAGGCGGCCGCGGAGACGCTGGACTTCTCCCGGCCGGTCGCGATCCTCATGCTCGGCATCCTCAACTTCGTCCTGGACACCGACGAGGCCCGGTCCATCGTCCGGACCCTGATGGCGGCTGTGCCCTCGGGCAGCTACCTGGTGCTCACCCACCCGACGGACGACCCCGAGCTGGGCGGCGAGGCGAACGCCGAGGCGATGGCGTTCTGGAACGCCAACGCGACGCCGCCGATCACCGCGCGCGGCCGCGCGGACTTCGCCTCCTTCCTGGACGGGCTCGACCTGTTGGAGCCGGGGATCGTGTCCTGCGCGCGCTGGGGCGCGCCGCGGGCGGCGGACGTGGCGCAGTACGGCGCGGTGGGCCGCAAGCCGTAATGGGCGCAGGGGGGACGGGGCGCGGGCGGGGGGTCCGCGAGCTCCGGGCATGGGGCGCGGCCCATCCGCAGGCCGTGGACGTCGGGATCGCGCTGCTCGTGCAGGCGGCGATGACGATGCCGTTCGTGGTGCCGCGCCCGCCCGACCTGGAGCCGGCGACCTGGTCCGCGTACGGGCTGACGACGCTGACCGTGGTGCCGCTGGTCTGGCGGCGGCGGGCGCCCTTCACGGTGCTCCTCGCGGTCCTGGCGACGAGCGGGCTCTACCGGCTGGCCCTGGAGGGGCCCGGGCAGCCGCTGCCGTACACGGGACTGGTCTGCGTGTACACCTTCGCCCTGCTGTCGCCGCCCCGCGCGCGGTACGCGGCGGGGCTGCTCGTCGCGCTGTCGGTGCCGGTGTCGGTGTGGCTCAACACCCAGTCGATGCGTGAACTCACCTTCTCCCTCTTCGTGTTCGGGGCGGCGTACGCGTTCGGCCGGCTCGCGGACGCCCGGCAGCGGGAGCAGCGGGCGGCGACGGAGCACGCGGCGGAACGGGCGGCGGCCCGTGAACGGGCCCGGATCGCCCGGGAGATGCACGACATCCTGTCGCACGCGGTGAGCCTGATGATCGTGCAGGCGGAGGCCGGACCGGTGGCGGTACGGGCCGCGCCGGAACGGGCGGAGGCGGCGTTCGAGGCGATCTCGTCGGCGGGCCGCGACGCGATGGTCCAACTGCGCCACATGCTGGGCGTGTTGCGCGACGGGGAGCCGGGCGGCCCGGCGGCCGCGCCCCGTGCGCCGCAGCCGGGCGTGGGCGAGCTGCCGGAGCTGCTCGCGCGGGTGCGGGGCGGCGGTCTCGACGTACGGTACGCGGTCGAGGGCACCGAACTACCGCTGCCGGCCGCGCTCGGGGCGACGGTGTTCCGGATCGTGCAGGAGGCGCTGACCAATGTGGTCAAGCACGCCCGGGCCCGGTCCGTGGACGTGCTCCTCGGCTACGAGCGTGAGGCGACGGGCCGGCCGGGCCGGCTGACGGTACGGGTGACGGACGACGGACGCGGCCCGCGCGGCGAGGGCTCCGGCGGGCACGGCCTGCTCGGGGTGCGCGAGCGGGCGGCGGCGCACGGCGGCTGGGCCGCGGCCGGTCCGGGACCGAAGGGGCGGGGGTTCGAGGTGCGGGTGGTTCTTCCTCTGGAGGCGGGATGACGGTCCGGGTGGTGGTGGCGGACGACCAGGAGCTGGTGCGCAGCGGGTTCGCGCTGATCCTGGACGTCCAGGAGGACATCGAGGTGGTCGCGGAGGCCGGGGACGGCGCGGAGGCGCTGGACGCGGTGCGCCGGCTGCGGCCGGACGTGGCGCTCCTCGACGTGCGGATGCCCCGGATGGACGGCATCGAGGCGTGCCGGGCGATCAGCGCGGAGACGGACTGCCGGTCGGTGATGCTGACGACCTTCGACACCGACGCGTACGTGTACGAGGCGCTGCACGCGGGCGCCAGCGGGTTCCTGCTGAAGGACGTACGGCGGGACGACCTGGTGCACGCGGTCCGGGTGGTCGCGGCGGGCGAGGCGCTGCTCGCGCCGTCGGTGGCACGGCGGCTGGTCGAGCAGTACACGGCGGCGGCCCCGCCGCACCGGGGGCCGGGGCGGGACGAGGCACGTCTTTCGGTGCTGACGGCGCGGGAGCGGGAGACGCTGCTGCTGCTCGCACGGGGCCTGTCGAACGCGGAGATCGCGGCGGAACTGACGGTGAGCGACCACACGGTGAAGACCCATGTGGGCAATGTGCTCGCCAAGCTGGGCCTGCGGGACCGGATCCAGGCGGTGATCTGCGCGTACGAGACGGGCCTGGTCACGGCGGGCGCTCCCCCGGCCGGGGGAGGCGGGACCGGGGGCCTCTCCCCCGGGCGGGCGAGCTTCTAGGCCGGGGAAGACCGCCGGTGCGGGCGATCCGCGGGGCGCGGCCGCTCAGCAGGATGGAGCCATCGACAACGACCGCGCCTCTCGCAGGAGTTCACCGTCATGAACCGCTCCGTCACCCGCACCCGTACGCTTCTCGCCGCGGCCCTGGCCGTGGGCATCGCGGCCGGCCCGCTGGCCTTCCCCGCCACGGCCGCGCCCTCCCCCGCCGCCACCACGCGGGCGGTCGACCCGGCCGGCTCCGCGCTCGCGCAGGTGATCGCCGGACTGCCGTCGAAGGACGCGACGGCGGCCCTGGTCCGGGTCGGCGGCACCGAGGGAACCTGGCGGGGCACGACCGGGGTGCACGATCTGACCACCGGCCGCCCGGCCGACCCGGGCGCCCGCTTCCGCGCCGGTTCGGTGACGAAGGTGTTCACCGCCGCCGTGGTCCTGCAGCTGGCGTCCGAGGGCCGGATCGACCTGGACCGGCCGGCCCGCGGGTACCTCCCGGACCTGATCCCCGCCACGTACGGCGAGGTGACCGTCCGCCAGCTGCTCAACCACACGCACGGCATCCCGGCGGCCGAGATGCCCGGCGACACCGTCGAGGAGTGGTACGCGCGCCGCCTGGACGTCCACGACCCGCGCGCCATGGTGCGGTCGGCGACCGCGCAGCCGCGCGAGTTCGCGCCGGGCGAGAAGCAGCACTACCTGAACATCGGCTACACGATCGCCGGGCTGCTGATCGAGCGGGTCACCGGCGACACCTACGAGCACCAGGTGGCCGCCCGCGTCCTCGGCCCGCTGGGCCTGCGCGACACGTACTCCCCCGGCACCAGCCCGCGGATCGAGGGCCCGCACAACCACGGCTACCAGACCATGCGGCTCGACGACGGGTCGACGGGGCTGCGGGACGTGACGGTGTGGGGCGCGACGGACGGCTGGGCAGCCGGGGACCTGATCTCGACGACGGCCGACCTGGAGCGGTTCACGCGGGCCCTGTTCGCGGGCCGGGTGGTGCGCGGGCCGCTCCTGGAGGAGATGTTCACGCTGCCGAAGGTGGCGGACCACAAGTCCGGCGAGCCGGCCGCGTACTCGGCCGGGCTGTCGATGAAGGTGCTCGGCGGGCGGGAGGTGTGGGGCAAGACCGGTGGCCGCTGGGGTTACAACGCGGCCATCGCCTCGACCCGCGACGGCGCCCGGACCCTGGTCTACAGCGTCAACTCCACGGACGCGAAGGGCCAGGACGTGAACCCGGTGGCACTGAAGCTCATGCTGGCGACGTTCGGGATGCCGTCGTCGTGACGGCGGGGCCGGTCAGCGCTTCGAGGCGCTTGATCAGGCGGCGTACGGCGAGCAGCGGCAGGATGCCGACGACGCCGAAGGACATGTCGATCACCGACCACCAGAACGGGATGCCGCGGACGGGCCCGCAGATCAGGGCGAGCGGCACGATGCCGACGCAGGCGATCATGCCGAACTCGACGACCCAGATGTTGCGGACGGGGTCCCGGTAGGGCCCGTAGAAGGCGACGGCGATGACGAGGTGGGCGAAGGCCAGCCAGTCGGTGCCGTAGAGGAGGTAAGGGGCGTCGGCGCCGGCGCCCTCGATTCCCGTACGGACCCGGGCGATCCACTCGGCGAGGCCGGGGAAGGCGTCGCCGAGCGGGGCGGCCCAGGAGGTCAACGCCTCGTCGAGGAGGCGGAGTTCGGTGACGAGCGGGAAGGCGGTGGCCCCGCTCAGCACCAGGCAGACGATGAAGACGACCAGCCAGACGCGGATGCGCGTGAGAAGGGCCCGTGGCCCGTTCGTGTCGCTCATGAAGGCAGCGTACGCCTTTCATGAACGTGTTCAAAAGTGGGTGGCGATCTTCCGTCCCAGGGCGTGCGAGACGGCCGTCGCCCCGGCCGCGAGCGCGAGCCCGACCGCCACGTCCCGGCCCCGGACCGGCCGCAGCACCCCGGCCCGCCGCAGCCGCCCGCGGGCCCAGAGGGTGAAGGGGATGACGACGACGGGCGAGGTCGCCGCGCCAGGGGTGATCCCCTGGACGGCGGCGGCCTGGGCGAGATGGACCAGGCCGTGCAGCCCGAAGCCGTTCAACGCGCCCTGATAGAAGGCGGACCGGCCGCCGGTACGGGCCCCGGCGACGGCGGCGGAGCCGACGATCGCCGCCATCACACCCACGGCGGCCCGGAATTCACGGTCGTCGACGGCCCCGAGCGCCCTCCACACCGCCTCGGGCGCCCGCGGAAAGCGCTCGCGCAACAGCGGCAGATTGTCCCGCACCCAGCGAGGCCCGAAGGCGACTTCCTCCGCATCGTGCAGCGCCCAGGCGGCGAACAGTCCATAGGTGACGAGTGAGTTGATCCTCGATTCGGTCATACGGACGGCTTATCACGCCGTGATCGCCCGACAGCGTCGCTCACGGCGTGCCGCGGATCTCACAGTCCGACGATCGCGTTCCAGCGCTTGGCGAACTCCGTGCGCTCCTCGGGCTTGATGTCCCGGGCGATGGCCAGCCGCTTCCGCATGTCGTCGTCGGGGAAGATCAGCGGGTCCTCGGCGAGGGCCGCCAGTTCCTCGTCGCCGGAGTCGGCGAGGACGTCCCGGGCAGCCGGCACGGGGCAGACGTAGTTGACCCAGGAGGCCAGTTCGGCGGCGACCTCGGGCTCGTAGTAGTAGTCGACGAGTGCCTCGGCGCTGGTCTTGTGCTGTGCCAGGTTGGGAATCATCAGCGACTCGGCCCACAGTTCGGCGCCCTCCTCGGGCACCACGAACTCGATGTCGGGGTTGTCGGCCTGGAGCTGGATGACGTCGCCGGAGTAGGCCTGGCAGGCGAGCACGTCGCCGGTCGACAGGTCCTTGATGTAGTCGTTGCCGGTGAAGCGCCGGATGTGCTTGGTGCGGACGAGCTTGTCGATCTGGTCGCACAGACGGTGGAAGTCGTCGGCGGTCCAGCGGGTGACGTCGGCGCCGTTGCCCTGCATGAGCAGCGCGAAGGACTCGTCGAGCCCGGACAGCAGGGTGACCTTGCCGCGCAGGTCGGCCGCCCACAGGTCCTTCGTGGAGCGGATCTCCCGGCCGAGCTTCTTGCGGTTGTACGCGATGCCGGTGATCCCGGACTGCCAGGGCACCGAGTGCGTCCGGCCCTGGTCGAAGGCGGGCGAACGCAGCAGCGGGTCGAGGTACTTGGCGACGTTGGGCTGCTTCGCGCGGTCCATCTCCTGGACCCAGCCGAGGCGGACGAAGCGGGCGGCCATCCAGTCGCTGATGACGACGAGGTCGCGGCCGGTCTCCTGGTGGTTCATCAGAGCCGGGCTGATCTTGCCGAAGAACTCGTCGTTGTCGTTGATCTCCTCCTTGTACTGGACGGAGATCCCGGTGCGCTTCGTGAACGCGTCCAGGGTGGGCCGCTTCGACGTGTTCGTGTCGTCGGTGTCGATGTAGAGCGGCCAGTTGGCGAAGGTGAGCACCCGGTCCCGGTCGGACAGGTCGCGGCCGGCCCGGTCGGCCGGTTCGACGTACGCCGGGGGCACGCCGCAGCCGGCGAGGAACGCTGCGGCGCCGGTTCCGCCGATCCCCCGCAGCAGTGCGCGGCGGGACATGGTCTTGCTCAGGGTCGCTGTCACGCGGACAGCTTCACGGCGGGTGCCGAGCGGGGGCAATGGACGCTCCGTCGACTCGAAGGGCGCGGCCCCGACACCCTGTCGATCAGGGTGCCGGGGCCGCGGGGGCGGAGATCCCGGGACGGGCCCGGGGAAGGACGTCGGCTCAGCCGAGGGACGTCATCACGTGCTTGATGCGCGTGTAGTCCTCGAAGCCGTAGCCGGACAGGTCCTTGCCGTAGCCGGACTTCTTGAAGCCGCCGTGCGGCATCTCGGCGACCAGCGGGATGTGGGTGTTGATCCACACGCAGCCGAAGTCGAGGGCCTTGGACATGCGCATCGCGCGCGCGTGGTCCTTGGTCCACACGGAGGAGGCCAGGGCGTACTCGACGCCGTTGGCGTACTCGAGGGCCTGGGCCTCGTCGGTGAAGGACTGGACCGTGATGACCGGGCCGAAGACCTCGTTCTGGATGATCTCGTCGTCCTGCTTGAGGCCGGAGACGACGGTCGGGGCGAAGAAGTAGCCCTTGTCGCCGACCCGGTGGCCGCCCGCCTCGACCTTGGCGTGGGCGGGGAGGCGCTCGATGAAGCCGCTGACCTGCTTGAGCTGGTTGGCGTTGTTCAGCGGGCCGTAGAGCACGTCCTCGTCGTCCGGCAGGCCGGTCTTCGTGTCGGCGGCGGCCTTGGCGAGGGCGGCGACGAACTCGTCGTGGATGGACTCGTGGACGAGCACGCGGGTGGCGGCGGTGCAGTCCTGGCCGGCGTTGAAGAAGCCGGCGACGGAGATGTCCTCGACGGCCTTGGCGATGTCGGTGTCCTCGAAGACCACGACCGGGGCCTTGCCGCCCAGCTCCAGGTGGACGCGCTTGACGTCCTTGGCCGCCGACTCGGCGACCTGCATGCCGGCCCGGACCGAACCGGTGATGGAGGCCATCGCCGGGGTGCGGTGCTCGACCATGGCGCGGCCGGTCTCGCGGTCGCCGCAGACGACGTTGAAGACGCCCTTGGGCACGATCTGGCCGATGATCTCGGCGATGAGGACCGTCGAGGCGGGGGTGGTGTCCGAGGGCTTGAGGACGACCGTGTTGCCCGCGGCGAGGGCCGGGGCGAACTTCCACACGGCCATCATCATCGGGTAGTTCCACGGCGCGACCTGCGCGCAGACGCCGACCGGCTCGCGGCGGACGATGGAGGTCATGCCCTCCATGTACTCGCCGGCCGAGCGGCCCTCCAGCATCCGGGCGGCACCCGCGAAGAAGCGGAGCTGGTCCACCATCGGCGGGATCTCCTCGCTCGCGGTGAGCGCGACCGGCTTGCCGGTGTTCTCGACCTCGGCGGCGATGAGTTCCTCGGCGCGCTCCTCGAAGGCGTCCGCGATCTTCAGCAGGACCCTCTGGCGCTCGGCGGGCGTGGTGTCGCGCCAGGCGGGGAAGGCGGCCGCGGCGGCCTCCATGGCGGCGTCGACGTCGGCCTGGCCGGACAGCGGGGAGGTGGCGTACACCTCGCCCGTGGCGGGGTTGGTCACCTCGATGGTGCGGCCGTCGGCCGCGTCCCGGAACTCCCCGTTGATGTAGTTGCGCAACCGGCGCAGCTCGGTGGTCACTGGCCACCCCTCCTGTCACGTTCCGTACCGCGCACACCGTCGTGCGGGGTACCCGTTGGGCGAGAGCCCTCAGCCTAGTCGGTTCACTGTCGCTTTCAACAGGCCCGACCCCCGCCACCTTCGGATTCAGTACATCCAAGCCCCCAGGACAACGGATTTCATCACTTTGGGGTTGCCAGACGGCGAGGTTCGGTGCACAGTGTGGGCGTGGCCAGTCGTAGCGCAGACTCCAGAACCGGAACCGGTTCGTCCCCGACGATCGACGCCGTCTCCCTGGCGATCATCGAACAGCTCCAGGAGGACGGCCGCCGTCCGTACGCCGCCATCGGCAAGGCCGTCGGCCTGTCCGAGGCGGCGGTGCGACAGCGCGTCCAGAAGCTGCTCGACCAGGGCGTCATGCAGATCGTCGCCGTCACCGACCCGCTCACCGTGGGCCTCCGGCGACAGGCGATGGTCGGCGTCCACGTCGAGGGTGACCTGGATCCGGTCGCCGAGGCGCTGACGGCCATGTCCGAATGCCAGTACGTGGTGATGACCGCGGGCTCGTTCGACCTGATGGTGGAGATCGTCTGCGAGGACGACGACCACCTTCTGGATGTGATCAACAGACGCATCCGCACCCTCCCCGGGGTGCGCTCCACCGAGAGCTTCGTCTACCTGAAGCTCAAGAAGCAGACCTATATGTGGGGAACCCGATAGCCGTGAGCAACTCCCGCAGCGATCTCTCCAAGTCCGCCTACGACCACCTGTGGATGCACTTCACCCGCATGTCGTCGTACGAGAACAACCCCGTCCCCACCATCGTCCGCGGTGAGGGCACCTACATCTACGACGACCAGGGCAGGAAGTACCTCGACGGCCTCGCCGGCCTGTTCGTGGTGCAGGCCGGCCACGGCCGCAAGGAGCTCGCCGAGGTCGCGCGCAAGCAGGCCGAGGAGCTCGCCTTCTTCCCGGTGTGGTCGTACGCCCACCCGAAGGCCATCGAGCTGGCCGAGCGCCTCGCCCACGAGGCCCCGGGCGACCTCAACAAGGTCTTCTTCACCACCGGTGGCGGCGAGGCCGTCGAGACCGCGTGGAAGCTCGCCAAGCAGTACTTCAAGCTGATGGGCAAGCCCACCAAGTACAAGGTCATCTCCCGCGCGGTCGCCTACCACGGCACCCCGCAGGGCGCCCTGTCCATCACCGGCCTGCCCGGCCTGAAGGCCCCCTTCGAGCCGCTGGTCCCCGGCGCGCACAAGGTGCCGAACACCAACATCTACCGCGCGCCGCTGTTCGGCGACGACCCGGAGGCCTTCGGCCGCTGGGCCGCCGACCAGATCGAGCAGGAGATCCTGTTCGAGGGTCCCGACACCGTCGCCGCCGTCTTCCTGGAGCCGGTGCAGAACGCCGGCGGCTGCTTCCCGCCGCCGCCCGGGTACTTCCAGCGCGTCCGCGAGATCTGCGACAAGTACGACGTGCTGCTCGTCTCCGACGAGGTCATCTGCGCCTTCGGCCGCCTCGGCACCACCTTCGCCTGCGACAAGTTCGGCTACGTGCCGGACATGATCACCTGCGCGAAGGGCATGACCTCGGGTTACTCCCCGATCGGCGCGTGCATCGTCTCCGACCGGCTCGCCGAGCCGTTCTACAAGGGCGACAACACCTTCCTGCACGGCTACACCTTCGGCGGCCACCCGGTCTCGGCCGCGGTCGGCCTCGCCAACCTCGACCTGTTCGACCGGGAGAAGCTGAACCAGCACGTCCTCGACAACGAGGGCAACTTCCTCTCCACGCTGCAGAAGCTGCACGACCTGCCGATCGTCGGCGACGTCCGCGGCAACGGCTTCTTCTACGGCATCGAGCTCGTGAAGGACAAGGCCACCAAGGAGTCCTTCAACGAGGAGGAGACCGAGCGCGTCCTGTACGGCTTCCTCTCCAAGGCCCTCTTCGAGAACGGCCTGTACTGCCGGGCCGACGACCGTGGCGACCCGGTCATCCAGCTGGCCCCGCCGCTGATCTCGGACCAGTCCACGTTCGACGAGATCGAGCAGATCCTCCGCGCCACCCTCACCGAGGCCTGGACGAAGCTGTAAGTCTCGACGCGCGCCACGCCGCCCTCACGGCGTGTCACCCCGGCCCGGACCTGCCGCCATCCGAGTGGATGACGGCGCGTCCGGGCCGCGTGCGCGCGTACCGCCCGCCCCGAGTCCCTACGGTGCGAAGCGGTGCCCTCGACGGGTGGCGTACCGATCACGCCGGGCGCGCGACGCCCCGGCCCTCCGGCCCCGCTCCCCGATCCGGCCTGACCGGCACGACACCCCGCGAGCGCCCCAGTGACCGACCGGCCCGCCCGGTCGTTCCCCCGACTGGGGGGACACCACCGACCGGCTCCGACATCGAGGTGTGCACGAGATGGCCCCACCGGACAACGACGTGCTCTGGGCGCGTTCCCTGCGCTGCAGCCTGGGCGGCCGCGCGAGCGCCGCCGACGTGCTCACCGGGATCAACGTCGGCGTACGCGAAGGCGAGATCCTCGCCGTCGTCGGCCCCCGCGGCAGCGGCAAGACCACCCTGCTGCGCTGTCTGTCCGGACAGACCGTCACCCAGGAGGGCGAGGTCTGGTTCAACAGCGCGCCCGTGCACACCATGAACCGCGCCCAGCGCGAACGGCTCCGCCGCGACCGCTTCGGCTGGATCGACCCCGAGCCCGACCTGGTCCCCGAACTCACCGCCTGGGAGAACACCGCCCTGCCGCTGCTGCTGCGCGGCACCTCCCGCCGCGCCGCCAAGACCGCCGCCGCCGAATGGCTGGAGCGCCTCGACATCGGCACCTGCGCCCGCACCCGCCCCGCCTCCCTCACGCGCGCGGAGCGCCAGCGGATCGCCACCGCCCGGGCCCTGATCACCAGCCCCGCCGTGCTGTTCGCGGACGAACCGACCGCCACCCTCCACAGCGCCGACGCCGCACAGGTGCTGCGCACCCTCACCGCCGCGGCCCGCTCGCACGGCATCACCGTGCTCCTGGCGACCCACGACCTCGGCGTCGCCGCCCTCGCCGACCGGACGATCGCGCTCCGCGACGGACGGCGCGTCGGCACCACCACGCCGGCCACCGGGGCGGAGGGCGTCACGGCGTGCTCGCTCTCCGTCTAGTCACCGGGTCCCACCCGCTCGTCCAGCTCCGCCGCCTGCTGGTCGCCACGGCCGCCGCCGGCGTCGGCTTCCTCCTGCTGTGCGCCCTCGGCTACGCGGCCGGCCACCCCGCCCGGTCCTCCGACGCCGCGCTGCGCCTGCTGTGGTGCCTGCCGCCGCTCGTCGCCACCGTGCAGTTCGCGGTGGCCGTCGCCCGGACGGACCCGAGCACCCGGCCCCGGCCCGGCCTGTCCGCGGTCGGCCTCGGCCCCGGCCGGCTCACCGTGATCGCCGCCGCCTCCACGGCCGTCGCCTGCGCCCTCGGCTCCCTCCTGGCCCTCCTCTTCTACCTCCACCTGCGCGGCGACATCACCGGACTCCCCTTCGACGGCGCCGCCGCCGACCTGCTCGCCGCCGACCGGCCCCTCCCGCTGGCCGGCGCGCTCACCCTGCTCGCCCTCGTCCCGGTCGCCGCGGCGACGGCGGCCGGCCTCGCCCTGCGCCCGGGCCGCCCGGAACCCGCCCCCGACCGCTCCCCCACGGCCGGAATGCCCTGGGGCGTGGCCCTGCTCACCGGGGGCCTCGCCGTGGAGACGTACGCGGCACGCGGCGACGGCGGCGGGCTGTTCGCCGGCTGGTTCCTCACCGCGATCGGCCTGGCCATGATCGGCCCGTCCCTCACGTACGCCTGCGGCCGCCTGCTCCAGACGGCCCGCCCGGGTGCGGTACGGCTGCTCGCCGGCCGCGTCCTGATGACCGAGTCCCGCCGCCTCGGCCGCCCCCTCGGCATCCTGGCCGCGGTCGGCTCGGCCGGGGTCGCGGCGGCCACGTACTACGGCGGGGCGGCGTTCGGCCCGCTCACCTGGCTGGGCGCGCTCGTGGTCGTCGGCTGCACCACGGCGACCCTGCTGACCGCGGCCCTCGAAGCCCGCCAGTCCCGCGCCCGGACCACCGCCGCCCTCCACCGACTCGGCGCCCCGCCCACGATCCTCCGCACGACGGCACTGCTGCGGGCGGGGGCCCTGATCGCGGTGTTCGTGCCGCTGACCTGGCTGGTGGGAACACTGGCGGCGATCCCCCTCCAGAAGTAACCCTTCGCCCCCTCGTCGCCGGCCCCCTCCTCTCGTGGCCCCATGACCCGCCCCCGCCCCCGCCCGCGTCCCCGTCCCCACCACCGATGCCGTCCTCCTCGGCTGCGCCCTGCGGCCCGAGGCCGCCGCCAAGGTCCGCGCGGACGGTGCGCTGGTGTTCCCGCCGGTGCCGCATCTGCCGTTCGACCCGTACCGCGCCCGGCTGTACGGGCCGGACGAGCTGTACGACGCGGCGAACCTGGGCGCGCACACCGTGCCGTTCGAGGACGGGGTGCTGGACGAGGCGCTGGACGTCCGCTCCGCCGCGCCGTCGTTCACGCCGTCGGTGACGGACTGGGCGCGCGGCGTTCGAGGTCCGGGCACGGTGGCCGCGCGGCGGCCACTCGGTGGGCATCCCGACCTGGTTCTACGGCCGCGAGCCGCCGAACGCCTTCGCGTCCCAGGTGGCCAAGTACTTCGCCAACGCGATCCGCGAGGACGGCCTGCCGGCGCGCTCCACGGCGGGGGTCGTCTTCCTGCCGGGCGCGGCCGGCACCGTGCAGGAGATCTTCGACGACGCGACGCCGAATGAGCGGAAAATCCGCGCGCGCCGCCGGGCCGGCCCGGGGCAGAATCCACGGCGATGGATGTCTTCGTGTGTACGGGGTGTGGGGCGGCCCTGACGGCCCCGGTGGCGCGGGTCCCGCTTCCGCCGGAGGCCCACGGCCGCTACGGGCACGTCCCGATGCCGCCGCTGATGGAGCCGGGGACGTACGCGGTGGATCCGGTGCCGTCGGGCCCTCCGTACCGGAAGTGGGAGGCCGTCGGGGAGGCGGAGGCGGCGGCCCGGGGGCTGTTCGCGCCGGTCTGGCCCGTGTCCTTCGGCCGGGCGGGGCGGATCGTGACCGCGCCGGGCGACACCCGCGGCACGGTACTGATCCCCGAGCACTCCGGCGATGCCTGCCTGGGCATGTGCGCCGGGGAGCGGCCGAACATGGCGTGCGCCGCGTGCGGGCTCCTGGTGGCGTCCCGGGAGGACGACTGCGGCATATGGCAGGCGGTGTGGATGGAGCCGGACGCGGTACGCCGGGTGCCGACCGGCCTGCCCGTCCCGGCCCCGGTGTTCACGCCGGCCCCGCCGGACACCCCGGCCGGCGGCCGGCACGACCGCTGGTCGGCGGCCGCGGGCGCGGCGCTCGCCCATCTGCTCGCGGCCTCGGGCGGCGACCGGCTCGAACTGCCGGGCGGCTACGCCGACCTGATGGTCGCGCGGGCACTCGGCCGGCTGCTCCCGGCGGACGGGCCGGCGCGCCGTGTGGGACTGGTGGGCGACGGGGACCCTGACATCGCGTTCGTCCCGTACAGCGCACCCGACGCCGGCACCGCGATCCCCGTCCCACTGCCCGACGGCATCTGGGCCTGTCTCGCGCTGCCCGGGGAGACGTCCCCTCTCCCCGCGTCGGGCACGCTGCCGGCCGGGGTGCTGCGCGACGACTATCCGCTGCCCGACCACCCCACGGGGACCGTCTCCCCCGACCGGGCCGTGTTCCTGCGGACGCTGGCCCGGATGCCGGCGGTCCGCCGGCCGTGGCTGCGGGCGCTGTACGACCGGGTGTGGGTGGACCACGTACCGCTGTGAGTTCCCTCCGGTGCCTCGGGAACGGTCGGAGTCCCCGCCCCGTACGGCGGTGTCCCCGCCCCGCGAACCGGGGCCGCTACGTATCGGAGGGGCCGAGCACGACCACGTCCTCCGCCTCGAACACCACGTCCACCTCCGCGCCGCCCTCCGGCGCCTCCCGCAGGCCGAACTCGGCCTCCAGAAAGGGCCCTTCGGCGGGCTGGAGGGTGACGGTGACGCGGGTGCCGCGGAAGGTGCGGGCGGTGACCCGGCAGGCGAGACCGTCGCCGGACGGGGCGAGACGGACGCCGGCGGGGCGGACGAGGAGGGAGCGCTCGCCCTGCGGAGCGCCGTCGGGGACGGGGATCTTGCCCCAGACGGTGGTGGCCGCGGCACCGGCGACGGTGGCGGGGACGATGTTGTCGAAGCCGAGGAAGCGGGCGACGAACGCGTCCGCGGGCGCCTGCCACACGTCGAGCGGTGTGCCGGACTGGGCGATCCGCCCGTCGCGCATGACGACGATCCGGTCGGCGAGCGCGAACGCCTCGCCCTGGTCATGGGTGACGGCGAGCACGGTCGTCCCCAACGTCCCGAAGAGCCGCCGCAGTTCGACGACGAGCCGCTCACGCAGGCCGCGGTCGAGCTGGCCGAGGGGCTCGTCGAGCATGAGCAGTCGAGGGCGGGGCGCGAGGGCGCGGGCGAGGGCGACACGCTGCTGTTCGCCGCCGGACAGCGCGGACACGGCACGTCGTCCGGCGCCGGGCAGGCCGACGAGGTCGAGCAACTCCTCGACCCGCGCGGTCTGTTCGCTCTTCGGAGCCCCGTGCATGCGCAGCCCGAAGGCGACATTGCCGGCGACGTCGCGCTGCGGGAAGAGCTGGTGGTCCTGGAACATGAGGCCGACGCCGCGCCGGTGCACGGGCACCGCCGCCTGGTCGGCGCCGCCGAGCAGGACCCGTCCGCCGTCGAGCGGCTGGAGTCCGGCGACGGCCCGCAGCAGCGTGGACTTGCCGCTGCCGCTGGGTCCGAGCACGCACACGATCTCGTGCTCGGCGACGTCCAGGTCGACGGCGTCGAGGACGGCACGGCCCGCGAACCGTACCGTCGCGCCGGTGAGCGTCAGCATCAGAACTCCCCCGTCGTCCGGTCGGTGCGCAGCCGTTCGAGCAGCAGCAGGGACACCGCGCACACCACCATCAGGATCGTCGAAAGGGCCATGGCCTGGCCGTAGTTGAGGTCGCCGGGCCGGCCGAGCAGCCGGGCGACGGCGACCGGCAGGGTCGGGTTGTCGGGGCGGGCGATGAACACCGTCGCGCCGAACTCGCCGAGGGACACGGCGAAGGCGAACCCGGCGGCGATGAGCAGCGCCCGCCGCACCAGCGGCAGGTCGACCTCGCGCCAGGCCCGCCACGGCGACGCCCCGAGCACGGCGGCGGCCTCCCGCAGCCGGTCGTCCACGGCCCGCAGCACCGGCAGCATGATCCGTACGACGAAGGGGACCCCGACCAGGGCCTGCGCGAGCGGCACCAGGATCCAGCTGGCGCGCAGGTCCAGCGGCGGTTCGTCGAGGGTGATGAGGAAGCCGAAGCCGACGGTGACGGCGGACACCCCGAGCGGCAGCATCAGCAGCGCGTCGAAGCCGCGCACGAGCCGCCCGGATCCGCGCCGGGTGAGCGCGGCGGCGGCGAGGCCGCCGATGACGACGGCGATCGCGGTGGCGGCGAGCGCGTACCGCAGGGAGTTGACCAGGGTGTCGGTCATCGGTACGAGGAAGGTGCCGCTGTCGTCGACGGACTGCAACGCCCGGTAGTAGTCGAGCCCGTAGCCGTCCGGGGTGGCGAAGGAACGCTCGACGAGGACGGCGAGCGGGGCGAGGATCAGCAGCGCGACCGACAGGAGTACGCCGCCGAGCAGCGCCCACTGGCCGGCACCGCGCGGCCGGCGCGCGGTCCGCTCCGCCGGGACGAGCTTCAGCGCGGTCTCCCGGCGCCGTACCGTCCGGGCGTGCAGGGCGAGGATCGCGCCGACCGCCGCGAACTGCACGAGGGTGAGGACGGCGGCCGTGGACAGCTGGAGCCGGTCGGCGGTCTGCCGGTAGATCTCGGTCTCCAGCGTGGAGTACGCGGGGCCGCCGAGGATCTGCACGATGCCGAACGAGCTCGCGGTGAACAGGAACACCATGACCGCGGCGGAGGCCACGGCCGGCCCGAGCGCGGGCAGCGTCACCGTCCGCCAGGCCCGTAGCCGCGACGCGCCGAGGACCCGCGCGGCCTCCTCCTGACGCGGGTCGAGCTGCGCCCACAGACCGCCGACGGTGCGGACGACGACCGCGTAGTTGAAGAAGACATGGGCGAGGAGGATCGCCCACACGCCGGTGTCGAGCCGTAGCCCCCACAGCTCGTCGAGCAGCCCGCGCCGGCCGACCAGGGCGAGGAACGCCGTACCCACCATGACGGTGGGCAGCACGAACGGCACGGTGACGACGGCGCGCAGCAGCCGCTTGCCGGGAAATTCCAGGCGCGCGAACACATACGCGCCGGGCAGCGCGACGAGCAGGGTGAGCGCGGTGGAGGCGAGGGCCTGCCACAGCGTGAACCACAGCACGTCGAGGATGTCCGGCCGGGTCAGCGTCTCGCCGAACCGGCCGAACGCCCACTGCCCGTCCGGCCGGAGCCCGCGCCCCACGATGGAGGCGACGGGCCAGGCGAAGAACAGCGCGAAGAACGCGACGGGCAGCAGCATCAGCCCGAGCCGCGCCGCGTTCCCCCCGCGCCCCGGGGCGGTCCGGGTCACTTCAGGACGAGCGAGGTCCACTGCTGGATCCACGGGTCACGGTTGTCGGCGATCTTCTTCGGCTCCATCGTCTCCGGCTTGTCGACGACCGCGCCGTGCGTGGTGAACAGGGCGGGAAGCGTCGCGTCGTTCGTGACCGGGTTGACGAACATCTGCAGCGGCAGGTCGTCCTGGAACTTCTTGGAGATCAGGAAGTCGAGGAGCGCCTTGCCGCCCTCCGGGTTCCGCGCCCCGTCCAGCAGGCCCGCGAACTCGGTCTGCCGGAAGCAGGTGCCGGTGGCCACGCCGGTCGGCGCGGTCTTCGGCTGCGGGTCGGCGTACAGCACCTCGACCGGCGGGGAGGAGGCGTAGGAGACGACGAGCGGACGGTCGCCCTTGGCCTTCTTGCCGCCGGCCGAACCGGAGAACTCCTGGTTGTAGGCAAGCTCCCAGCTGTCGACCGTCTTGACGCCGTTGTCCTTCAGCTTCTTCCAGTAGTCGGCCCAGCCGCCGTCGCCGTAGTGGGCGGCGGTGCCGAGCAGGAAGCCGAGGCCCGGGGAGGAGCGCTCGGGGTTCTCGACGACGAGCAGATCCTTGTACGCGGGCTTCGCCAGGTCGTCGAAGGTCTGCGGCGGGGCGAGCTTCTTGCTCGCGAAGTACGCCTTGTCGTAGTTGACGCAGATGTCGCCCGAGTCGATCGGGGTGACCCGGTGCTCGGCCTTGTCGAGCTGGAGGGCGTCGGGGACCCGGTCCAGGCCCTTCGCCTCGTACGGGGTGAAGATGCCGTTGTCGAGGGCGCGGGACAGCAGGGTGTTGTCGACACCGAAGAAGACGTCGCCCTGCGGGGAACCCTTGGTCAGGATCTCCTTGTTGACGGCCGCGCCGGCGTCGCCGCTCTTGAGGACCTTGACCGTGTAACCGGTCTGCTTCGTGAAGGCGGCGAGCACCTCCTTGGAGGCGCTGAAGGAGTCGTGGCTGACGAGCGTGACGGTCTTGCCGCCCGTCTTGCCGCCGCCGGCCTCGTCCTTGCCCCCGTCCGCACCGCCACCGCACGCGGCGAGGGTGGTGACACCGAGCGCGCTCACGAGCGCGACGGCGGCCAGCTTGCGGCTGCTCATCTTGGTGTGCACTGGTTTTCCTCCTGGGTGTGACCAGGAAGAGACGCGGCCCTGCCCGCTCCCGGAGGTCCGGGCGCGGGCAGGGCGCAACAGCTCGAGTCTCGTCCGAACTTCCTACCCAGAATGACCTGGGCGAGGTTCAGAGGGTCTGCGGTCCCCCGGCCACCGGCCGGTCACCGCACTCTCAGCGCTGTGGCGCTCCCCTGTCGGAATATGCAGATGTGTTCGAGCCCAGGGTACAAGCCCGGGGCGGGACCGTCACCGGGCGGCCGAGGTCAGCGCTCGGAGGCGGCCAGCTGCCCGCAGGCGCCGTCGATCTCCTGGCCGCGGGTGTCACGGACGGTGACCGGAACGCCGTGGGCGGCGATGGCCTCCACGAACGCCTTCTCGTCCTCGGGACGGGACGCGGTCCACTTCGAGCCGGGCGTCGGGTTCAGCGGGATGAGGTTGACGTGCACCCTCCCCCTGGCTCCGCCGGAGGTACCCCCACCCTTGAGCAGCCGGCCGAGCAGGTCGCCGCGCCACGCCTGGTCGTTGATGTCGCGGATCAGCGCGTACTCGATGGAGACCCGGCGGCCGGACTTCTCCGCGTACTCCCAGGCCGCGTCGAGGACCTCGCGGACCTTCCAGCGGGTGTTGACGGGGACGAGGGTGTCGCGCAGCTCGTCGTCGGGCGCGTGCAGCGACACGGCGAGCCGGCACTTGAAGCCCTCGTCGGCGAAGCGGTGGATGGCCGGGACGAGACCGACGGTGGAGACGGTGATGCCGCGCTGCGACAGGCCGAGGCCGTCGGGCTCCGGGTCGGTGAGGCGGCGGATGGCGCCGACGACCCGCTTGTAGTTGGCGAGCGGCTCGCCCATGCCCATGAAGACGATGTTCGACAGCCGGGCCGGTCCGCCCGGGACCTCGCCGTCGCGCAGCGCGCGCATGCCGTCGACGATCTGGTGGACGATCTCCGCCGTCGACAGGTTGCGGTCCAGGCCGGCCTGGCCGGTGGCGCAGAACGGGCAGTTCATGCCGCAGCCGGCCTGCGAGGAGATGCACATGGTGACCCGGTCCGGGTAGCGCATCAGGACCGACTCGACGAGGGTGCCGTCGTGCAGCTTCCACAGCGTCTTGCGGGTGGTGTCGTCGTCGCAGGACACGTGCCGGACGACCGACATCAGATCGGGCAGCAGCTCGCCGGCCAGCTTCTCGCGGGACGCGGCGGGGATGTCGGTCCACTCGGCCGGGTCGTGCGCGTACCGGGCGAAGTAGTGCGTGGACAGCTGCTTGGCGCGGAACGGCTTCTCGCCGATCGCGGCGACCGCTTCCTTGCGCTCGGCGGGCGTGAGATCGGCCAGGTGCCGCGGGGGCTGCTTGGCCCCGCGGGGGGCGACGAAGGTCAGTTCTCCGGGAAGTGGACGGGCCACGGCGGGCGTCTCCTCAAGACGACGAGGTCCGACGTCCCCACGGTGGCGGGGAGTACGAAGGGCCCGCGGCGACACGCCACAGGCCCTTCCAGCGTACCGCTGTCGTCCGTCAACCGGTGCCCACGAAGAGCGCCAGCAGCAGCCACACCACCGGCGCCGACGGCAGGAGCGAGTCGAGCCGGTCCATGATGCCGCCGTGCCCGGGGAGCAGCGTGCCCATGTCCTTGATGCCGAGGTCCCGCTTGATCATCGACTCGCCGAGGTCGCCGAGCGTGGCGCTGGCCGCGACCGCGAGGCCGAGCAGCAGGCCCTGCCACCACACGCCGTCGTCGATCAGGAACTCCATGCACAGGGCGCCCGCCGCCATCGTGAAGGCGATGGCGCCGGCCAGGCCCTCGCGGGTCTTGCCGGGGCTGATGCGCGGGGCGAGCTTGTTCTTGCCGAAGCGCCAGCCGACCGCGTACGCGCCGGTGTCGCTGACCACGGTCAGCAACAGGAAGGTGAGCACCCGCCACGGGCCGTCGTCCGGGGTCAGCAGCATCGTCACGAACGTCGCCAGGAACGGCACGTAGAACAGGGCGAACACGCCCGCCGTGACGTCCTTCAGATAGCCCTCGGGCGGTTCGATCATCCGCCAGACGAGGACCGCGAGCGCGGTGAGCGCGGTGGCGACAAAGGCGCCCTCGGCACCGCGCACGTATCCGGCGACGACCATGGCGGCGCCGCCGACGGCGAGCGGGATCAGGGGGGCCTTGATCTCCTTGCGTTCCTTCAGCCGGGAGGTCAGCTCCCACAGGCCGACGACGACCGCCACGACGACGACGGCGACGAAGGCCGGCTTCCAGATGAAGAGGGAGGCGATGATGACGGCGCCGAGGCCGACGCCGACTCCTATCGCCGCGCCCAGGTCACGGCCCGCGCTCTTCTTCTGCCGCGACTGCTGCCGCCGGGGCGGGGGCGTGGCCGCGGGCGGCTGGGAGGGGCTGGACATGGGCTCCTGCGGGTGCTCGTGCGGCGGCGTCTGGTCGTGCGGCGCGCTCGGGTGGAACCCCGGTTCACCGGGTCCCGGCTCGGGCGGCGACGCGTGCGCGTGGGCCGGTGCCGGGTACGCCGGGTCGTACCGGAATCCCTGCTCCTGGCCCGGTCCGTGACCGGGTCCGTGTCCGGGCTCCCGGCCGGGTCCGAATCCCGGACCGTGGCCCGGGCCCGGCGCGTATCCCGGTCCCGGCCCCGGTCCGTATCCCGGCCCCGGCTCCTGCGGGAACGCCGGATTCCGCGGGAATCCGACCCCCTGCGGGAAGCCGTGGCCCTGCGGGGTCGCGGGGTCCGGGAACGCGTGGTCACGCGGCGAGGGACCGCCCGGCTGGGCGGCCCCCCGGCCGTGAACGTCCTGGTCGTCGCCGGCGGGCACCTCGGACACGACGAGCAGAGGCCGCGTCTGCGTCACCGGGTGCCCGTCGTGGGCGTGGGCGGGACCCGCCGGGGCAGGCCCCTGGTAGGGCCCCGGATGACCGGATCCGGCCGGGGCCCCCCAGGATGACTCGTTCATCAGACCTCGAGGAGCTCGGCTTCCTTGTGCTTGAGCAGCTCGTCGACCTGCGCCACGTGCTTCGCGGTGAGGTCGTCGAGCTCCTTCTCCGCGCGGCGGCCGTCGTCCTCGCCGACCTCGCCGTCCTTGACGAGCTTGTCGATGGCCTCCTTGGCCTTGCGGCGCACGGAACGGATGGAGACCTTCGAGTCCTCGGCCTTGCCTCGGGCGACCTTGATGAACTCCTTGCGGCGTTCCTGCGTCAGCTCGGGGAAGACCACTCGGATGATGCTGCCGTCGTTGCTCGGGTTGACGCCGAGGTCCGAGTCGCGGATGGCCTGCTCGATGTTGCGCAGCGCGCTCTTGTCGAACGGGGTCACCACGGCCATGCGCGGCTCCGGAACGGAGAACGACGCCAGCTGATTGATCGGGGTGATGGCACCGTAGTAGTCGGCCACGATCTTGTTGAACATCGCCGGGTGCGCACGGCCGGTGCGGATCGCGGCGAAGTCCTCCTTGGCGACCACGACGGCCTTCTCCATCTTTTCCTCGGCCTCGAGGAGGGTCTCTTCGATCACCACTTGCTCCTGCGTGTCGTCGCGTTGTGTCCTGCACGGTGTACGACCGGCAGGGCTCTGTCCATCCCCCTCGCGGGGACCGTCCCCCTCATGGGGGGGCTGTCCCCTCGCGGGGTGGTTCCCGGTTCGGGTCAGGCCCGGGTGCCCTGGTCGCTCACGAGCGTGCCGATCTTCTCACCCTTCACCGCGCGCGCGATATTGCCCTCGGCGAGCAGTTCGAAGACGAGGATCGGAAGGTTGTTGTCACGGCACAGGGTGATGGCGGTGGCGTCGGCGACCTTCAGGTCGCGGGACAGCACCTCGCCGTACTCCAGAGCGTCGAACTTGACCGCGTCCGGGTTCCGCTTCGGGTCGGAGTCGTAGACACCGTCCACGCCGTTCTTGCCCATGAGCAGGGCCTCGGCGTCGATCTCCAGGGCGCGCTGGGCGGCCGTGGTGTCGGTGGAGAAGTACGGCATGCCCATGCCGGCACCGAAGATGACCACGCGGCCCTTCTCCAGGTGGCGCACGGCGCGCAGCGGGATGTACGGCTCGGCGACCTGGCCCATGGTGATGGCCGTCTGGACGCGGGAGTCGATGCCCTCCTTCTCCAGGAAGTCCTGGAGGGCGAGGCAGTTCATCACGGTGCCGAGCATGCCCATGTAGTCGGAGCGGGCCCGGTCCATGCCGCGCTGCTGGAGCTCGGCGCCGCGGAAGAAGTTGCCGCCGCCGATGACGATGGCGATCTCCGCACCGTCACGTACGACCGCGGCGATCTCGCGCGCGATCGCGTGCACGACATCCGGGTCGACCCCGAGGCCGGTACCTCCGGAGAATGCCTCTCCGGACAGCTTCAGCATGAAGCGGCCGGCCTTCTTGCCGTTCTTGTCGTCGCCCTGTGCGGCGCCCTGATTCATGGAGATCTCCTCGTGCACATACGAAGGAGGCCATTGCCTGGGGTCCTTGCGGCTTCCCGTACGGCAATGGCCTCCTCGTCAGATCTGCGGCCGTCCGGCGCGAACGCGGGCGGCTGCCTCAGACCCTACCGGGGTCCGGTGTACGTCGCGTACGTACGGACTCAGATGCCGACCTTGATGCGGGTGAAGCGCTTCAGGGTGACACCGGCCTCGTCCAGGATCTGCTGGACGGTCTTCTTGTTGTCAAGGGCGTACGGCTGGCCGAGCAGCGTGGCGTCCTTGAAGAAACCGTTGAGGCGACCCTCGACGATCTTCGGCAGCGCGGCCTCGGGCTTGCCCTCGGCGCGGGTGGTCTCCTCGGCGACGCGACGCTCGGTCTCGACGACCTCGGCCGGGACGTCCTCCTTGGAGAGGTACTTCGGGGCGAACGCGGCGATGTGCTGCGCGACACCCTTGGCGACCGCGGCGTCGTCCTTGTCGAGCTCGACGAGGACACCGATCTGCGGCGGCAGGTCGGGCATCGTGCGGTGCATGTACGCGGAGACGAAGCCGTCGGCGTACGCGGCGAAGCGGTCGAGGACGATCTTCTCGCCGAGGTTGGCGTTGGCCTCGTCGACGAACGCCTGGACGGTCTTGCCGGCCTCGATCTCGGAGGCGAGCAGGGCCTCGAGGTCGGCCGGCTTGGTGGCGGCGACGTGGGCGGCCAGCGCGTCGGCGACGGCGAGGAACTTCTCGCCCTTGGCGACGAAGTCCGTCTCGCACTTCAGCTCGACCAGGACACCGGAGGTGTTGTCGTCGGCGATGAGGGAGACCACGGCGCCGTTCTCGGCGGAGCGGCCCTCACGCTTGGCGACACCCTTCTGGCCCTT
This sequence comes from Streptomyces laurentii, assembly GCA_002355495.1. Taxonomy (GTDB): domain Bacteria; phylum Actinomycetota; class Actinomycetes; order Streptomycetales; family Streptomycetaceae; genus Streptomyces; species Streptomyces laurentii. The sequence goes on along the minus strand of AP017424.1, from coordinate 5,742,642 downwards.
GATGCGCAGGGCCTCGACGGCCTTGTCGACATCGCCGGCGGCCTCGTCCAGGGCCTTCTTGCAGTCCATCATGCCGGCGCCGGTGAGCTCGCGGAGCTTCTTGACGTCAGCGGCGGTGTAGTTCGCCATGAGTCTGTTTCTCTCTCGAAGTCTGAAAGATCGGGCGGGGCCACCGGGGGACGGCGGGGGCTTTGTGGGCCCCCGCCGTCGTCACCCGAAGGTCCTCAGGGTCCTGAAGAGGATCAGGCCTGCTCGGCGTCCGCGGCCGGAGCCTCGGCAGCGGCCTCGGCGGGGGCCTCAGCCGGGGTCTCGGCGGGGGCCTCGGCGGCAGCCTCGGCCGGCTTCTCGGCGGCGGCCTCGTCGGCCTTCTTCTCACCCTCGAGCAGGTCGCGCTCCCACTCGGCGAGCGGCTCGCCGGCGGCCTTCTCGCCCGGCTTCGAGTCGCCGGTCGCGGCGCCGGAACGGGCGATGAGGCCCTCGGCGACGGCGTCGGCGATCACGCGGGTGAGCAGGGTGACGGAGCGGATCGCGTCGTCGTTGCCCGGGATCTTGTAGTCGACCTCGTCGGGGTCGCAGTTGGTGTCGAGGATCGCGACGACCGGGATGTGGAGCTTGCGCGCCTCACCGACGGCGATGTGCTCCTTCTTGGTGTCGACGATCCAGACGGCGCTCGGCACCTTCTGCATCTCGCGGATACCACCAAGGGTCTTCTCCAGCTTGGCCTTCTCGCGGGAGAGGACCAGGAGCTCCTTCTTGGTGAGGCCGGAGGCGGCCACGTCCTCGAAGTCGATCTGCTCGAGCTCCTTGAGGCGCTGCAGACGCTTGTAGACGGTCGAGAAGTTGGTGAGCATGCCGCCCAGCCAGCGCTGGTTGACGTACGGCATGCCGACGCGGGTCGCCTGCTCGGCGATGGCCTCCTGCGCCTGCTTCTTCGTACCGACGAACATGATGGAGCCGCCGTGCGCGACGGTCTCCTTGACGAACTCGTAGGCGCGGTCGATGTACGACAGCGACTGGAGCAGGTCGATGATGTAGATGCCGTTGCGCTCGGTGAAGATGAAGCGCTTCATCTTCGGGTTCCAGCGACGGGTCTGGTGACCGAAGTGGACGCCGCTCTCCAGCAGCTCCCGCATCGTGACGACGGCCATGGCCATCTCCTTGGGTTCTCGGTTGTTTTCCTGACGCCCCGGCGCGCCGTGCCACGAAGGACCGAAAGGCGCTGCCACCCGTCACGAGAACCGGTGGCGGGGCGTGCGAAGTCGACCCGGTGACCCGGGTCGCCATGGAAAGTGTACGGGACCCTGGGAGCACCGGGTGACGGAGCTGCCCACAAGCCGGGAGTTATCCACAGATTCCGGCTCCGTCGGTCAGGAGTGGGCGGGGGCGGCCATGCTCATTCCATGCACATCGTCACCACGACGGCACTTTCCGTGATCCTGCCCCTGGCCTTGCCACTGCCCCCGACACCACCACGTTCGACTCCCCCACCGCACCCCACCCCCTCATCCGCGCACCCGGCCCGCGCGAGCTGGCCGGTGGGACCACCCCGGCCCGAGATCCTGCGCAGGTGGGAGCCACCGCCGGGCCCGTACGCGGCGGGCCACCGCGGCGTCGACCTGGCCGCACCGCCCGGCACCCCGGTCCGCGCCCCGGCGGCCAGCACGGTCGCTTTCGCCGGCCAGGTCGGCGGTCACGGCGTCCTCACCCTGACCCTCGCCGGGACGGGCACCCCGCCGCTGCGCACCACCTACGGCCCCGTTGACCCGCTGCTCCCGGCCGGTAGCGCGGTACGCGCGGGCGACCTGCTCGCGCACGTCACCGACGGAGACCACTGCCCCGCACCTGCCTCCACTGGGGCCTGCTACGGGGCGACACCTACCTGAACCCACTGGGCCTCCTGGGCACCGGCCCGTCCCGCCTGCTCCCGCTCTGGGGCCGCACGCCGGACTGACATGCCCACCGCACGACCACAAACAAAAACGGGGGGGCGGGGAGGGGGTGGGGGGCGGGGGGCGGGGGGCGGGGGGGGGAGGGCGGGGCCCCCTTGGTGCGACAAACGCCGATGCCGCCCACGCCACGTCGCCCCAGGCAGCAGCACTCAGCGAGGCCACGCACGAGAAAGGGCAGGAGGCGCGATGACCCCCAGGAACGGCTCAAACGCCGCGGATACCGCCCAGGGCCATGGATACCGCGGCGTCCGCGATGGTGGCCGGATCCTCGGCGGCGCCGAGTTCGAGGCGGCGGACGGCGGCGTCGACGACGCCTTGGAGGAGCATGGCCTCCAGGCGGGGCCGGGGGCGGCCGAGTGCGGAGAGCGCGTCCACGATCATGGTGACGAGGCCGCCGTGGGCGGCGCGGATCTTCTCCCGGGCGCCGTCGTCGAGTTCGCTCGCGGAGATCGCGACGACCGCGCGGTGGCGCCGGTCCCCCACCAAGTCCAGCTGGGTCCGGACGTACGCCTCGATCTTGCCCTCGGCGGTCGTGGCGCCGGCCATGGCGGCTTCGACCTCGGCGGCCCAGACGGGGAAGTCGACGGCGCACAGTTCCTCGACGACGGCCGCCCGGGACCGGAAGTACTCGTAGACCGAGGAGCGGGCCAGGCCCGTGCGCTCGGCGAGAGCGGGGAAGGTCAGCGCCTCCGTCCCGCCTTCGGACAGCAGGGAGCGCGCGGCGTCCAGGAGGGCGCCGCGCTGCATGGTCCGGTGCTCGGCCACGGAGGCCGCTCGAATCCTGGGCACGGATCCACTGTACGGCGGCGGGGGTGCCGAAAGTCAGCGGCCCACGTCCGCCAGTTTGGCGCGGAGCTGGAGAACGGACTTGGTGTGGATCTGGCTGACCCGGCTCTCGGTGACGCCGAGGACGTGGCCGATCTCAGCCAGAGTCAGGCCCTCGTAGTAGTAGAGCGTGACGACGGTCTTCTCGCGCTCGGGAAGGGTGTTGATCGCGCGGGCCAGGAGCCGGCGCAGTTCGCGGTCCTCGGCGACTTCGACGGGATTGTCGGCGGCGGTGTCCTCAAGGGTGTCCATGAGCGACAGCCGGTCGCCGCCCTCGCCGCCGACGTGCAGGAGCTCTTCGAGGGCGACGACGTTGGCCAGCGACAACTGGCTGAAAACAGTGTGCAGTTCCTCCAGAGCGATTCCCATCTCGTCGGCGACTTCCGCTTCGGAGGGGGTGCGCCGGAGTTGCGCTTCGAGGGTCGCGTAGGCCCGCTCGACGTTGCGGGCCTTCTGGCGGACGGAGCGCGGGATCCAGTCGAGGGCGCGGAGTTCGTCGATCATCGCGCCGCGGATGCGCGTGATGGCGTACGTCTCGAACTTGATGGAGCGCTCGACGTCGAACTTCTCGATGGCGTCGATGAGTCCGAAGACTCCGGAGGAGACGAAGTCGGCCTGCTCGACATTGGAGGGGAGACCGACGCTGACGCGTCCGGCGACGTATTTGACGAGGGGTGAGTAGTGCAGGATCAGCTGTTCCCGCAGCCGCTCGTCGCCGGTGTCCTTGTACGACCGCCACAGCTCGTCGAGCGTGGTGGGGGCGGGTGGCCGCACGGTGCCCCGGGCTGCTGGGGGCACCGCAGCGCGGTCAGACCCGGAGGTGTGCTGGGGCATGCGTTGCCTTGAGCCGTTCTGCTGTCGGGTGCGGAGGTGACGGTACGGGGAGCGGGCGGGGGAACTTCGTGAGCGTAGCGTGAGTGTGCGGTCGCGGTGCGCGAACAGCGGTGGATGGCGCCGGTCCGGGGTGCCGTCGTCGTCCATGTCTTCGAGAGGGGCCGTGGCGCGGGTCGGCCCCTTGGGGATGACCGAGAGAACTCGCTTGCTCATCGGCTTCACCATTTCACCCGAATGCTCCGGGTCAAGTACCGCCATGCCGGGCGTTCGAGGGTTCGGTTCTCCTGTTCGTCAACTGCCATTCGTCCTGCCGTCGTTCGACGAACCCGAGGGAGTGGAGTTCGTACAGTTTGGCGAGGGCGTGGTCGGGGTGGGTGCCGGCCCGGGTGGCGATGTCGGCGACGGGTGCGGCGTCCCGGCCCGGGAGGGCTTCGAGGACGCGGGCGGTGTCGGGGGCGAGGAGGTCGCGGGACAGGACGGGACCGCGGCGGAGCGGGGCGAGTTCACCGATGTCGCCGACGAGTTCGATGACATCGGCGGCGTCGGTGACGAGGGTGGCTTCGCCGCGCAGGAGTTCGTGGACCCCTGCGGAGAGTCCGCTGGTCACGGGGCCGGGGATGCCCATGGTGTGGCGGCCGAGGCGGGCGGCGGCGCGGGCGGTGACGAGGGAGCCGCTGCGGTAGGGGGCTTCGACGACGACGGTGCCGCGGGTGAGGGCGGCGATGACGCGGTTGCGCAGGACAAAGCGGCTGCGGGTGGGGTGGCCGCCGGGTGGGAGTTCGCCGATGACGAGGCCTTGTTCGGCGACGCGGGCGAGGAGCTGGGCGTGGCCGCGGGGGTAGGGGACGTCGACTCCGCAGGCGAGGACGGCGACGGTGGCGCCGCCGGAGCCGAGGGCGCCCCGGTGGGCGGCGGCGTCGACGCCGTACGCGGCTCCGGAGACGACGACCCAGCCGCGTTCGGCGAGTCCCGCGGCGAGGGTGGCGGCGGCGTGGGCGCCGTACGGGGTGCAGGCGCGGGCGCCGACGACGGCTACGGAGCGGAGGGCCCAGGTGCGCAGGTCGGCGGGGCCGCGGACCCAGAGGCCGAGGGGGCGGGTGTCGCCGAGGTCGTCGAGCTGGCTGGGCCATTCGGGGTCGCCGGGGATGAGGAAGCGTCCGCCGAGGCGGGCGATCCGGTCGAGGTCGTGTTCGGGTGTCACGGTACGGGCGCGGCGGCGCCAGCTCGCGAGGCGCTGGGGGCCGGTGTCGGGGAGGGCCCGCTCAAGGTCTGGTTCAGCGGCCGGATCGGGGCCGGTACCGGGCAGCGGCGGCTGGTCACCGGGTTCGGCGAGGAGCCGCAGGAGGCCGGTGGGGCCGAGGTGGCGCAGGGCCCGGCCGGCGTGTTCGTCGCCGGGTTCGACGATGTGGGTGAGGGCGGCGCGGGCGAGGCGTTCGGTCTCGTGGGGGTGTCGGCCGGCGGTCATGTCCGCTTCGGTCATGTCCACTCCCCCTGGGTGGCGGGGATGCCTCGGGCGATGCCGGTGCGGAGTTCGAGGGCGAGGGCGAGGTCGTCGGCGGTGGGCCGGTCGTGTCCGGCGAGGTCGGCGACGGTCCAGGCGACGCGGAGGACGCGGTCGAGGCCGCGGGCGGTGAGCAGGCCGCGTTCGAGGTCGTGTTCGACGGCGGCGAGGGCGCCGGGCGCGGCGGGGAAGCGAGTGCGCAGCGCGTGGCCGGGGATGGCGCTGTTGACGGTCCAGGGGGTGTCGGCGAGGCGGGTGGCGGCGCGGTCGCGGGCTTCGCGGACGCGGGCGGCGACGGTGCTGCTGGGTTCGCCGCGGGGGCCGTGGCCGAGGAGGTCGGAGCGGGTGACGGGGCGGGCTTCGACGCGGAGGTCGACGCGGTCGAGGAGGGGGCCGGACAGGCGGGCCTGGTAGCGGCGGATGACGGCGGAGGGGCACTCGCAGCCGGTGCCGTGGAGGGTGTGGCGGCCGCAGGGGCAGGGGTTGGCCGCGAGGACGAGCAGGAAGCGGGCGGGGAGCCGGACGACGCCGGCGGCGCGGGCGACGATGACGTGCCCGGATTCGAGGGGCTGGCGCAGGGCGTCGAGCGCTTTGGCGCTGAATTCTGGTGATTCATCCAGAAAAAGCACACCTCGATGAGCGAGGGAGACGGCTCCGGGGCGGGGCAGTCCGTTGCCGCCGCCGACCAGGGACTGCATGGTCGCGGAGTGGTGGGGTGCGCAGTAGGGCGCGTGGCGGACGAGGGGTTCGCCGGGCGGGAGGATGCCGGCGACGGAGTGGACGGCGGTGGCTTCGAGGGATTCCTGACGGGTGAGGGGCGGCAGGATGCCGGGGAGTCGTTCGGCGAGCATGGTCTTCCCGGCGCCGGGCGGTCCGGTGAGGAACAGGTGGTGGCCGCCGGCGGCGGCGATTTCGAGGGCGCGGCGGGCGGTGTGCTGCCCCGCGACGTCGGCGAGGTCGGGCAGGGTGTCGGCGGGTTGTCCGGCGGGCCCGGCGGCGAGGCCGGTGCCGGCTCCCGCCCCGGGGAGGAGGAGTCCGGCGAGCATCGGGTCGGGCCGGCCGTCCTCGTGGGGTGGCTCCTGGGGGACGGGTTCGTCGGTGAGGATCGCGATGAGCTGGCGCAGGGTGCGGACGCCGAGGACGGAGACCCCGGGGACCAGGGCGGCTTCGCCGGCGGTCTGTTCGGGGACGACGACCTGGTGGTAGCCGGCGTCGGCGGCGGCGAGGACGGCGGGCAGGATGCCGCGGACGGGGCGGACGCGGCCGTCGAGGCCGAGTTCGCCGATGAGGACGAGGTCGGCGATGGCCGTGGGGTCGATGCGTTCGGCGGCGGCAAGCAAGGCCGCCGCCACGGCGAGATCGAAACCCGAGCCGCCTTTCGGGACGGAGGCGGGGCTGAGGCCCACGGTGATCTTCTTCTGGGGCCATTCGGCCTGGGAGTTGACGATGGCGGCGCGAACGCGGTCGCGGCTCTCGGTGAGGCTCTTGTCGGGGAGTCCGACGAGGGTGAAGGCGGCGACGCCGGGTTCGAGGTCGGCCTGGACTTCGACGACGACGCCTTCGACGCCGACGAGGGCGACGGAGCAGGTGCGGGCGAATCCCATCAGGCGATCCCCCGGGCGTGGGTGACGACGGGTGCGCCCCGGCGGGGCAGGACGATGCCGACGAGGTCGATGCGAACGGAGCCGGCAGAGGGCCGCCCGTCCGGTGGCGCGCCGGGCGGAGTGCCGGGCGGCGCCCCGTACCGGTGGAGCCAGCAGGCGGCGAGGTGCCGCAGCCGTTCCGCCTTGCGTGGCGTGACGGCGGCCATGGGATGTTCGAAAGGGCCTTCGCGGCGGGTCTTGACCTCGCAGACGACGAGGGTGTCCCCGTCGCGGGCGACGATGTCGATCTCCCCTTCGCGGCCGCAGCGCCAGTTCCTGGCGAGGACGTGCAGGCCGGTCGCGATGAGGGTGCGGGCGGCGAGTTCTTCCCCGTAACGCCCGAGTGCTTGGGTCGCGTTCATGCGGTACCACCTCCGGTACCGACTGTGACGCGTCGTGGCGCTGCGTGTGCGGGCCTGTGGAGGAGCGACCAGTTGTGGAAAACCTGGTCACTCACACGGGTGATTCTCGGCGGCCGGCCCCGGCCACCGGTCCTCAGCTGCCGGGGAGTTCGAGGTCGCTCTTGTTGAGCTCCTCGATGTTCACGTCCTTGAAGGTCAGGACGCGTACCTGCTTCACGAAGCGGGCCGGCCGGTACATGTCCCAGACCCAGGCGTCGGCCATGGAGACCTCGAAGAACACCTCGCCCTGGACGGAGTGCACCTGCATCTCGTAGTCGTTGGTGAGGTAGAAACGACGCTCGGTCTCGATCACGTAGGTGAACAGTCCGACGACGTCGCGGTACTCCCGGTAGAGCTTGAGCTCCATCTCGGTCTCGTACTTCTCGAGGTCCTCGGCACTCATGGCATGTTCCCCTTCAGCCGTGCGTCCCCCTATTGTGCGCCAGTCTCCCTGGCCCCTAAACGATTTCCGGGGCGAGGTCGAGCGGTGTACTCGGGGGTCCTTCGTCGAGCAGCCGGTGCAGCAGCTCCGCGAGTCTGTTGGGGTACACCGTCTCATGGGCCGCCGACAGTTCGGCGGAGGTCCACCAGCGCAGGCCGTCGACGCTGCGCGCCTCCAGTTCGGTGAGGGCGGTGAAGGCGGCGGCGGTCTGGGTGGTGCGGGCCAGGTAGTACCACTCGTCCTGGTTCCAGCGGCGGCCGTCGAAGGAGAAGGAGCAGTACCGGCGCCAGAGCACGGGGCCGAGCCGGACATCGGTGATGCCGGTCTCCTCGGCGAGTTCGCGCAGGGCGGCCTCTTCGCGGCTCTCGTCGCCTTCCACGCCGCCGCCCGGGGTGAACCACCAGGTCAGGGTGGGGTCGGCGGGCTCGTGGCCGTGCAGGAGCAGAATGCGGTCGGCGGGGTCGAGCAGGATGACCCGGGCGACCTTCCGGACCCCGGCCCCCGACTCCGACCCCGGCTCCGGCCCCGTACGCGGCCCCTTGTCCGCACCCGTACCGCCGCCGGAATCGTCCGGGAGCGGGGCGTCCGCCGCCGGCTCCGTCATGTCCTCACCGCGTCCTTGCCGGGCCGCTCCGTCGTGCGCCCCTGGCCCGCCGTCTTCTTCGGGCCGAGGAACCGGGCCAGTGGCCCGTACGCCGCTCCGGCCAGGATCAGGACACACCCCGCGACGATCGCGTAGAAGAGCGGCATGACGGGGCCGGGCCGGGAGGTGCCGCCGGGCAGCGCGGCGAAGCCGGTGGGCGAGGCCAGGAGGCCCTTGGCGGGCCAGACGACGGCGTCGACGCGCGCGGTGACGGAGGACGCCGACACGGTGCCGCGGCCCGCCTCTTCGAGGTGGGCGCGGGAGTCCAGGGAGGTGCGCCGGTCGTCGCCGAGGAGGAAGAGTTTCCCGGCGGGGACGGTCACGGAGAACGGCTGCCCGGCGGCGGGGGTGCCGGCCGCCAGGTACGGCTCGTCGACCGGTGTGCCGTTGATGGTGAGGCGCCCGTCCGTGCCGCAGCAGGCGACGGTGTCGCCGCCGATCGCGACGATCCGCTTGACCATGGTGGCGTCGCCCCACAGCGGGTCGTCGAAGACGACGACGTCCCCGCGCCGGAGGTCGGTGCCGTCGACGCGCTGGGCGAGGATCTTGGAGCCGACGTCGAGGGTCGGGGTCATGGAGTCGGTGGGCACGGAGTACGGCCGGTAGAGGACGGCCGCGAGGGCGAAGCCGCCGAGGAAGAGGACACAGCCGACGGCCACGACCAGCCCCGACAGCACGTTGCCGAGGCGGCCGGGGCCGTTCTTCGTACGCGGTGGGGCGCTCGCGCGCGCCGGGGCGACGGTGCGCGGCGCGGCGCTCGTACGCGGTGTGTCGCTCATGGGCATGGCACCTCGGGTGGTCCGCCGGACCGTCCGTGCGACGGTCCGGGACGGCACCCTACCCGCGGGTCACTCCTCCGCGATATGGCGAGCGGCGCGCTTCTTGCGCCGCCACAGCACCAGAGGCAGCGCACCGGCGACGCCCATGGCGCCCGGGGCGACGGCCAGGGCCTTGCCGAGGCCGGGCTGGTCGAAGGTGGACGGGACAGGCAGGGTCGCCCAGCGGTTCACGGGCCAGGCGATGACCACGGCGCGGCCGACGACCTCGTCGTCGGAGACGGTGCCGCCACCGGGGAGTTCCATGTGGAAGCGGGAGTCGAGGGAGTTCTGCCGGTTGTCGCCCATGACCCAGATGCGGTCCTTGGGGACCTTGACCGGGCCGAAGGCGGGGTCGCAGGGCACGGTGCCGGGGCGCAGGTAGGAGCTCTCGTCGAGTTCCTTGCCGTTGACGACGACCTTGCCGCCCTCCTTGCAGGAGACGGTATCGCCGCCGACCGCGATCACCCGCTTGATCAGGTCCTTCTCTTCGGCGGACGGCATGAGTCCGATGAAGCTGAGGACCTTCTGGACGACGTTGGGCTCGGGGGTGTTGCCGTCTTCCAGCCAGCCGCCCGGGTCGTGGAAGACGACGACCTCACCGCGTTCGGGCTTGGAGCCGAACCACGGCGTGAGCTTGTCGACGAGGACCCGGTCGCCGCGCTGGAGGGTGTTCATCATCGAGTCGGAGGGGATGGAGAACGCCTGCACCAGGAAAGTCTTGATCAGCAGCGCGAGGACGAGCGCGATGCCGATGAGCAGCGGCAGTTCCTTCCAGAACGAGCGGGTCTGGCTCCGGTCCCGGTCACGGTCCGCGCGGCGGCCCTCGCTCTCGCCGCCGCCGTCGTCCTCGCCGCCGGGGTCCGGCGTCCCCGTGGAGTCGGAGGTCATGGCCGCCACCGCCGGATCGGGCCGTCCTGGCCTGTCCTCGGGCTCGCCGTTTCCGGGTCGTGCGCCGACGGCCACATCCCCCACATTCCACTCCTCAGTCCGTGCGCTCGCCCGGCCCTGGACAGGGACAGGCCCACCACTCCCATAACGAGCAGAAGTTCCGCCGGGGTCGGGAGCCGGGGTATTCCGTTGGTATGTCGCGGGGACACACTATGCGACACCTGGGGCGATACCGCCGCTGCCGCCTTCGCCTCGTCGGTCGCCGGCCGCGGTACGGACGCGAAGGTGGGCGGCTGCTCCAGGCGCCGCCAGTGGCCGATCGGCCAGGCGATGACGACGGCGCGGCCGACGACCTGTTCCTCGGAGACGGTGCCGTGTTCCGGCTCGTCGAGGTGGTAGCGGGAGTCGGCGGAGTCGCCGCGGTGGTCGCCCATCACGAAGATCCGGCCCGGGGGACCTTCACCTCGAAGGGGATCTTGGAGGGCGCGTTGCCCGGGTGCAGATACGGTTCGTCGAGCGGGACGCCGTTGACCGTGATGCGGCCGTCCGCGCCGCAGCACTTCACGGTGTCGCCGCCGACCGCGATCACCCGCTTGATCAGGTCGCGTTCGTCGGCGGACGGCATCACGCCGATGAAGGTCAGGGCCTGCTTGATCTGCTTGAGGCCCACCGGGTCCTCGGCCGGCGCGGCCTCCTGGCCGAGCCAGTTGCCAGGGTCCTTGAACACGACGACATCGCCGCGCTGCGGCTTCGAGCCGAACCACGGTGTCAGTTTGTCGACGAGGACACGGTCGCTGATCCGGATCGTCTGCTCCATGGAGCCGGACGGGATCACGAACGCCTGCACCAGGAAGGTCTTCAGGACGAGGGCGATGAGCACGGCGACGCCGACGAGGACCGGGATCTCGCGGACGGCGGAGCGCTGCCGGCGGCGCTTGACCTTGCGGGCGACGCGGCGGCGTTCGGCCCGACCCGGTGACGTACGGGGGTCGCCGTCGGTCCCGTCGGCCACGCGGCCCCGGCCGCGGCTACCCATGCCCGGGCCCGCCGCCGGTGCCGGAGGTCCCCGCGCCGGCGGTCCCGTGCCGGCTCGCGGTCCACGCCGGTACGGCGTCGAAGGCGGTCGTACGGGGCACGGTGGACCAGCGGCCGAACGGCCAGCCGATCCAGTCGGCGCGCCCGACGACCATGTCGACCGGGACCATCCCGCCGCCCGGCTGGCCCAGGTGGTCGCGGGAGTCGCTGGACTGGCTGCGGTGGTCGCCCATCACCCACAGGGTGCCGTCCGGGACCACGATGTCGAACGGGACGCGGGACGGCTGGTCGCCGAACATCACGTACGTCTCCTGGACGGGTACGCCGTTGACGCTGATCCGGCCGTCCTTGTCGCAGCAGACCACCCGGTCGCCGCCGGTGCCGACGACCCGCTTCACGAAGTCGGTCTCGTCCGGCTCGGCGAGGCCGAGGGCCGCGGCGGCGGCGTGCAGGGCGCCCGTGACCGGGTTTCCGGCGGGCTCTTCCTGGACGAAGGATCCGGTGCCGTCGAAGACGACCACGTCGCCGCGGCGCGGCTCGTCGCCGAAACGGTACGCCAGCTTGTTGACCAGGATCCGGTCGCCGACCTGGAGCGTGGGCTCCATCGAGCCGCTCGGCACCAGGAAGGGCTGCAGGACGAAGTGGCTGAACAGCAGCAGGAAGACCATGCAGGCGATGCCGATGAGTCCCGTACGCCGCCATGTCATCACGCCGGACGGCGCGGTGTCGTCGCGCTCCTCCGTACCGTCGCCGTCCTCGGGGTCCGCGCCGGACGCGGCGCTGCCGTCCCGTACGGCACGGTCGGCGCCCTCGACGTACTCTGCCTGATCTGCCTGATCTGCCTGACCGGCCCGACCGGTCCGATCTGCCGGTTCCGGCCCTGAAACGCGCGCGGAGCGCGACCGCCCCTCCTCGTCGGAGGAGCGATCGCGCTCCGTGTGCTGTGCTGCGGTGTCCATCGGGGGCAGAGCTTATCCCGCCACCCTGTGGAACCTAGCTCAGTTGTCGCGCTTCTCCTTGATCTTGGCAGCCTTGCCGCGCAGCTCACGGAGGTAGTAGAGCTTGGCGCGACGGACGTCACCGCGGGAGACGAGCTCGATCTTCTCGAAGATCGGGCTGTTCACCGGGAAGGTGCGCTCGACGCCGACGGAGAAGGAGACCTTGCGGACCGTGAAGGTCTCGGAGACGCCCGAGCCCTGACGGCGGATGACGACACCCTTGAACTGCTGGATACGGGAGCGGCTGCCCTCGATGACGCGAACGTGGACGTTCACGGTGTCACCCGGACGGAAGGCCGGGACGTCGGAACGCAGGGAACCGGCGTTGAGCTGGTCGAGCAGGGAGGCCATGGAGGTCTCTTTCCTCGCCGATGCCACAGGTCATCAGCGGTACGTACGAATGGTTTGGAGATGCCGCGGTCCTGACGGGCGTCGTTCCCCCTGTGGCAGGGGCGCGCGCCGGACGTACGACAGCGGCCTATTCTTCCACGGCCTGGGGCCTGCGCCAAAATCGGCCGCCGGGCTCGGGGGCCCAGCCGAGGATGGACAGGAGCTCGCGGTCCTTCTTGTCGAACGCGGCGGGGTCGCAGCGCTCGATGAGGTCCGGGCGGTTGGCCGCGGTGCGCCGGAACGCCTCGTCGCGGCGCCAGCGCGCGATCTTCCCGTGGTGCCCGCTGAGCAGGACGTCGGGGATGCCGCGGCCGCGCCACTCCGGGGGCTTGGTGTAGACGGGGCCTTCCAGCAGGTTGGCCATGGCGCCGGGGGCGAACGAGTCGTCCTGGTGCGACTCGGCGTTGCCGAGGACGCCGGGCAGCAGCCGGGCGACGGCCTCGGTGACGACCAGGACGGCGGCCTCGCCGCCGGCCAGCACGTAGTCGCCGATGGAGACCTCGTAGACCGGGATGCGGGTGGCGTACTCGTCCATGACCCGGCGGTCGATGCCCTCGTAGCGGGCGGGCGTGAAGATCAGCCAGGGCCGCTCGGAGAGTTCGACGGCCAGTTCCTGGGTGAAGGGCCGGCCGCTGGGGGTGGGGACGACGAGGACCGGGCCGTGGGCGCCGGACTCGTAGCCGTCGGCGAGGGCCTGGTCGAGGGCGTCGCCCCAGGGGCCGGTCTTCATGACCATGCCGGGGCCGCCGCCGTACGGGGTGTCGTCGACGGTGTTGTGCCGGTCGTACGTCCAGTCGCGCAGGTCGTGGACGTGGACATCGAGCTGGCCGCGGGCACGGGCCTTGCCGACGAGCGAGACGTTCAGCGGTTCGAGGTACTCGGGGAAGATCGTGACGACGTCGAGGCGCATCAGGAGGCGTCCCTGCCGGTCGTACGGGTCGAGTCGCCCTCCGCGGCCTGCGCCTCGTCCTCGGCCTCGTCCTCCGTCTCGCCCTCGTCCTCCGTGTCGCGCGAGGAGGCGACGACGGCCTCGGACTCGTCGATGAGGCCGGGCGGCGGGGCGATGACGGCGCGCTGGTTCTCCAGGTCGATCTCGGTGACGATCTCCGAGACGAACGGGATCATCACCTCGGAACCGTCGGGCCGCTCGACGATGAACAGGTCCTGCGACGGCAGGTGGGAGATCTCGGTGATCACGCCGATCTCGGTGCCGTCGACGAGGACGACGTCGAGGTCCATCAGCTGGTGGTCGTAGTACTCGTCCTCCTCCTCGGGCAGCTCGTCGGGATCGACGTCGGCGATGAGGAGGGTGTTGCGCAGGGCCTCGGCCGCGGTGCGGTCGGTCACGCCCGCGAAGCGGAGCAGCAGCCGGCCGCTGTGCACCCGGCCGGTCTCGATGGTGAGCGGCCCGGTGGAGGCCGGGTCCGTGTGCAGGACGGCGCCGGGTCCGAGCCGCAGCTCGGGCTCGTCGGTCCGCACCTCGACGGTGACCTCGCCCTTGATGCCATGGGCACGGCCGATCCGCGCGACTACCAACTGCACTGGTGAACTCTCCTGTCGTACGACAACGGGCCGGGGCGGGCGGCATGCCCTCCCCGGCCCGTGCCGGTGTCAAAGCTTCAGCGGACCTGGTCCACGTCGACGAGGTCGACCCGGATACCACGGCCGCCGATGGCACCCACGACGGTACGCAGCGCACGCGCGGTGCGGCCGTTGCGGCCGATCACCTTGCCGAGGTCGTCGGGGTGGACCCGGACCTCGAGAACGCGGCCGCGACGCAGGTTGCGCGAGGCGACCTGCACGTCGTCGGGGTTTTCGACGATGCCCTTCACGAGGTGCTCGAGAGCCTCCTCGAGCATGATCAGGCCTCGGTCGACTCGGTGGACTCGGCCTCGGCCTCGTCCGCCTTCTTGTCAGCCTTCTTGGCCTTCGGGGTGATGGCCTCACCCTTGGCCTCGTCGCCCTCGAGAGCCTTCGCGAACTCGTCGAACGAGGCGCGCTTGGCTTCCTTGGTCGCCGGGACGAGCAGCGCCTTCTCCGGGGCGGGGAGGCCCTTGGCCTTCTGCCAGTCGCCGGTGAGCTTCAGGATGGCGAGAACCGGCTCGGTCGGCTGGGCGCCGACGGACAGCCAGTACTGCGCACGCTCGGAGTCGACCTCGATACGCGACGGGTTGTACGTCGGGTGGTAGAGGCCGATCTCCTCGATCGCGCGACCGTCACGACGGGTGCGCGAGTCGGCGACGACGATGCGGTAGTGCGGCTGGCGAATCTTGCCGAGGCGCTTGAGCTTGATCTTGACTGCCACTGGAGTGGTGTCTCCTGGTCTTGACGTGGTAGGGCACCGAACGGAATGCCACGTGGGGTTGTGGTACCCGAGTGCCCGATGGACGCGTCAGCCGGAGGAGAGAGGGGTCCTATGCGACTGTCGAGTACAGCTAGCCATTGTGCCATACGTGACGAGGTCAGCTCGCGGCGCCCACGGTCTCCGGGATCCGGAAGGGCTTGCCGCAGCCGCCGCAGACGATCGGCGCCTGGGCGAGTACGGACGGCACCACGCGCACGTTGCGCCCGCAGTCGCAGACGGCCTTGACCCGCACGCCGCCGCCCGAGGAACCGTGCCGGGCGGCCGGTCCGCGGAAGGAGCGCTTGGTGTCGGCGGCGGTCGCGACCGTGTGCGCCTTCAGGGCGCGCTGGAGCCGCTCGATGGTCGGCCGGTAGCGACGCCGGGCCTCGGCGTTGAGCGTGACCAGGGAGAAGCCGCTGCTGGCGTGTGGCTCCTCGGGGTGGTCGAGACCCAGCTCCTCGGCGATCGCGAGGAATCTGCGGTTGTGGTAGCGGCCGGCGCGGGAGGTGTCGCGGACACCTCGGGCGGCGGCGATGCCGTGGACTGCTTCATGGAGCAGTCGCTCGAAGGAGAGCTCGGCGCCGCAGGCGGACGACGACTCTCCGATCAGGGACTCGGGCGCGGCAAGGTCCGGCAGCTCGGGGTGGTTCCGCTGAATCTCGGACCACGCCTGTGCCAGCTCTGCGGCGAGAACAGGTGGTGTCGTGCTCACGTCGGATACAACGAGCCGGAGGCCGTACGGGTTCCATTCCGGGGCAACTCAAATATTTTGCACGTACCCGTCAGTCGGTACGGATGCGTGAGGGCCGGTGCGTTCGGCACATAGGCAGGCGCATACGCCCTGGCGCGCGGGCATGTCACGCGCGCCGGGCAGAGCTGGAAGGGACAGTACCGCTTCCTTGCCCGACTTCGGGCACCACCCCCCGTCTCCACATAAAGGGTGGCCGGATACCACCTCAGGGCGTCCGGTTTCCGGACGCGGACGACGGTCGTGGGCTACTCCGCGGCCGTGTCCGGGGTGTCCTTGGCGAGGCGCGGGATGCCGGCGGCCCGGTAGGCCGCGGCCTCCTCCAGGGTCTCGTTCTCCAGCAGGGCGGCGGCGAGGGCGTCGAGTTTGTCGCGGTGCTCGCGCAGCTGGCGTACGGCGCTCTCGTAGCACTCGTCGACGATGCGGCGCATCTCGGCGTCGACCCGGTCGAGGGTGGCGGGCGCGGCGGACAGCCCGTACGCCTGCTGCGCGTCGGCGGGGATGGCGGTGAGACGGCCGACGTGTTCGCTCATGCCCCAGCGGCCGGCCATGCCCCGCGCGATGCTCGTGACCTGCTCCAGGTCGCTCTCGGCGCCGGTCGTGACGACGCCGAAGACGACCTGTTCGGCGGCCATGCCGCCGAGGGCGCCGATGATCCGGCCGCGCAGGTACTCCTCGGTGTAGGCGTACTTGTCGCCCTCCGGGGTGGACAGGGTGACGCCGAGGGCGCGGCCGCGCGGCACGATGGTGATCTTGCGGACGGGGTCGGCGCCGGGCTGGAGCATGCCGAGCAGCGCGTGGCCGCTCTCGTGGTACGCGGTGCGGCGGCGTTCCTCGTCGGGCATGACGAGCGGGCGTTCGGCGCCGAGCTGGACCTTCTCCAGGGCGTCGGAGAGGTCGGACTGGGTGACCTGCTGCTGCCGGCGCTTGACGGCGAGCAGGGCGGCCTCGTTGGCGAGGTTCGCGAGTTCGGCGCCGGTCATACCGGGGGTGGTCTTGGCGACGTGGGCCAGGTCGACGTCGCGGGCGAGCGGGATCTCGCGGGTGTGGATGCGCAGGATGGCCTCGCGGCCGCCGCGGTCGGGCGGGTTGACGTGCACGACGCGGTCGAAGCGGCCGGGGCGGGTGAGGGCGGGGTCGAGGACGTCGGAGCGGTTGGTGGCGGCGAGCACGATGACGCCTTCGGAGCCGGTGAAGCCGTCCATCTCGGTGAGGATCTGGTTGAGGGTCTGTTCGCGTTCGTCGTGACCGCCCATGCCGGCGCCGCCGCCGCGGGCGCGGCCGATGGTGTCGATCTCGTCGATGAAGATGATCGCGGGGGCGACCTTGCGGGCCTCGGCGAAGAGTTCGCGGACGCGGGAGGCGCCGACGCCGACGATCATCTCGATGAACTCGGAGGCGGAGGCGGAGAAGAACGGCACGCCCGCCTCCCCCGCGACGGCGCGGGCGAGCAGGGTCTTGCCGGTTCCGGGCGGTCCGGCGAGCAGGACGCCGCGGGGCATCTTGGCGCCCATGGCGCGGTAGGCGGCGGGGTTCTTCAGGAAGTCGACGACGTCGTTGAGTTCGCCCTCGACCTCGTCGATGCCGGCGACGTCGTCGAAGGTGGTGCGTTTGCCGCCTTCGAGTTCGACGGGTTTGGGCGGGGCCTTGCGGCCGAGCATGCCGCCCGCGCCGCCGAGTCCGGCGCTCATCCGGCGGGCGATGAACACCCACAGGAAGACCAGGAGCAGCATCGGGGCGAGGGAGAGGAGCAGGTTCGCGAGGAAGCTGCGCTCCTCGACGACCGGCTTGGCGGTGACGGTGACGTGCTGCCGGGTGAGCTCCTCCCACAGCTTGTCGTCGGCGAAGGCGGGGCGTTGGGTCTGGAACTTGGTGTAGTCGCCCTTGCCGTCGTCGGGGACGGGCTGCGCCTTCTTCAGTTCGCCCTGGATGGCGTCGCCCTTGGAATAGATCATGGAGACGTTGCCTGCGGCGACCTGCTTGCTGAACTCGGTGTACGAGATGGTCGCCTCGTTACCCTTGTTGAAGAAGGACAGGACCAGGTTGGTGATGAGGTAGACGACGAGGGCGACGAGGATGACCGCGCCCCAGCCGCCGGGCATCTTCCGCCGGGGCGGCGGGGGCGGCGGGGCCCCTTCCGAGCGCCAGGGCTGATCGGTCCGGTCGCGCGGGGGTACGGGGTTGGCCACGGGTTCTCCTCGAAACCTCGGGGCGGCAGTGGCCCCAGTATCGGGGAACCGGGCGTTTCCGGCATGGCGGGACGATACGGGTGACCTCCGCCGGGATCGCGGCGCGGACGGCGGCAACGGCGACGCGGGCGCGGGCGTACGGCGAAGGGGCCCGGCGCGGTGGCGTACCGGACGTGTCCGGTCTCGTACCGCTCCGGGCCCCTTCGCGGGAAGCCGGTGAGGCGCGCGCCCGTCAGGGGCGCCGGGGGCCTCAGCCCATGAACTTCTTGAACTCGTCCGGCAGCTCGAAGTCGCCGCCGTCCTGGCCCGCGCCCGGCAGCCCGAAGGCGCCGCCGGCCTGGGCCTGCTCGCGCTTGGCCTGGGCGGCCTGCTCCTCGGCCTTCCGCTTCATCGGGTTGCCGCTCTTGCGCTTGCCCTTGGCCTGCTTGAGCTGCTTCTTCTGCCGGCCGGGGCCGCCGCCCATGCCCGGCATGCCGGGCATGCCCGGCATGCCGCCGCCCTGTGCCATGCGCGACATCATCTTGCGGGCCTCGAAGAAGCGCTCGACCAGGCCCTTGACGGCGCTGACCTCGACGCCGGAACCCTTGGCGATACGGGCGCGGCGCGAGCCGTTGATGATCGTCGGGTCCTGGCGCTCGGCCGGGGTCATCGACTTGATGATGGCGGCGGTGCGGTCGACGTCGCGCTCGTCGATGTTGTTGATCTGCTCCTTCATCTGCGCCATGCCGGGCAGCATGCCGAGGAGCTTGGAGATGGAGCCCATCTTGCGGACCTGCTCCATCTGGGCCAGGAAGTCGTCGAGGGTGAAGTCCTGGCCCTTCTTGGAGGCCAGCTTCGAGGCGACCTTGGCGGCCTCCTCCTGGCTGAAGGTCTGCTCGGCCTTCTCGATGAGCGACATGATGTCGCCCATGCCGAGGATGCGGGACGCCATGCGGTCCGGGTGGAACGCGTCGAAGTCGTCCAGCTTCTCGCCGTTGGAGGCGAACATGATCTGCTTGCCGGTGACGTGCGCGATGGACAGCGCGGCACCACCGCGGGCGTCGCCGTCGAGCTTGGACAGCACCACGCCGTCGAAGCCGACGCCGTCACGGAAGGCCTCGGCGGTGTTGACCGCGTCCTGACCGATCATGGCGTCGACGACGAAGAGGACCTCGTCGGGCGACACGGCGTCGCGGATGTCCGCGGCCTGCTGCATCAGTTCCTGGTCGATGCCGAGGCGGCCGGCGGTGTCGACGATGACGACGTCGTGCATCTTCGACCGGGCGTACTCGATGGAGTCCTTGGCGACCTGGACCGGGTCGCCGACGCCGTTGCCCGGCTGCGGGCCGTAGAAGCCGACGCCCGCGCGGTCGGCGACGACCGACAGCTGGTTGACGGCGTTGGGGCGCTGGAGGTCACAGGCGACGAGCAGCGGGGTGTGGCCCTGGCCCTTGAGCCAGACGCCGAGCTTTCCGGCGAGGGTGGTCTTACCGGCGCCCTGGAGACCGGCGAGCATGATCACGGTCGGCGCGGTCTTGGCGAACCGGAGCCGGCGGGTCTCGCCACCGAGGATGGAGACCAGTTCCTCGTTGACGATCTTGATGATCTGCTGGGCGGGGTTGAGCGCCTTGGAGACCTCGGCGCCGAGCGCCCGCTCCTTGATGCTCTTGATGAAGGCCCGGACGACCGGCAGCGCCACGTCGGCTTCGAGCAGGGCGATACGGATCTCACGCGCGGTGGCGTCGATGTCCGCCTCGGACAGGCGACCCTTGCCGCGGAGGTTCTTGAAGGTCGCTGCAAGGCGGTCGGAGAGGGTATCGAACACGGCGGTCGCGGATCCTCGGTGTCGTGGGCGGGCGTACGGACTGCCCTCCAGGGTATCCGGCCGCTCGATGTCCGTGTCCGCGCCCGCCGGATCCGGTGTGCTCCGGCTGTCCGGGACCGGGTTCCGGGGCGGCGTGCGCGGGCCTCAGGCGTCTACTTTCTCCTTTTTCTCCGCCGTCGCGGGGGCCGTCGTGTCCAGGGTCGTGTCCAGGGCCGTCGTGTCCACGGTCGCGGGGACGGGAGCGAGGACGGGGCGTACGGGATGGCCGCCGTCCGTCCCGCCGGCTCCGCCGTCCCGGTCGGCCTCGGCGAGGTCGTCTGCGGCGAGGTCGTACGCGGCCTCGGCGTGCTCGGCCCGGTCGATGCCGGTGATCTCGGCGTCCTCGGCGACCCGCATCCCGATCGTCCGGTGCAGGACGAGGGCGAGGAGCGCGGAGACGAGGAGCGAGTAGCCGAGGACGGCGAAGACACCGAGGGCCTGGATGCCGAGCAGGCCGAGGCCGCCGCCGTAGAGGAGGCCGCGGGCGTCGGACTGGACGCCGCCGGTGGCGAACAGGCCGACGAGGAGCGAGCCGGCGACCCCGCCGACGAGGTGGACGCCGACGACGTCGAGGGAGTCGTCGTATCCGAAGCGGTGCTTGAGGCCGACGGCCATGGCGCACAGCACGCCGGCGACCGCGCCGATCGCGAGGGCGCCGAGCGGGGAGCAGGAGCCGCCGGAGGGGGTGATGGCGACGAGTCCGGCGACGGCGCCGGAGGCGGCGCCGAGGCTGGTGAAGGCGCCGTGGCGGAGCTTCTCGTAGCCGAGCCAGGCGAGCATGGCGGCGGCGGTGGCGACCTGGGTGTTGAGGAACATGACCGCGCCGACGCCGTCGTCGTTGCCGAGCCACGATCCGGCGTTGAAGCCGAACCAGCCGAACCAGAGCAGTCCGGCGCCGAGCATGACGAGCGGGAGGTTGTGGGGGCGCGCCGGCCGGTGGGGGAAGCCGGTCCGCTTGCCGATGACGAGGATGACGCCGAGGGCGGCGGCGCCGGCGTTGATGTGGACGGCGGTGCCGCCGGCGAAGTCGATGACGCCGAGTTCGTACAGCCAGCCGCCGCTGCCCCAGACCCAGTGGGCGACGGGGAAGTAGACGGCGGTGACCCACAGGGCGACGAAGAGCGCCCAGGCCGTGAACTTGACGCGGTCGGCGAGGGCGCCGCTGATGAGGGCGGGGGTGAGGACGGCGAACATCAGCTGGAAGACGGCGAACACGTACACGGGGACGGTGGAGCCGTGCCACAGCTCGGTGAGGCCGATGCCGCCGAGGCCCGCGTAGTCGGAGGACCAGCCGACGAGGGAGGCGGTGTCGGTGCCGAAGGCGACGCTGAAGCCGTAGAGCACCCACAGGACGGTGACGATGCCGAGGCTGACGAAGCTCATCATCAGCATGTTGACGGTGGACTTCGCGCGGACCATGCCTCCGTAGAAGAAGGCGAGGGCCGGGGTCATCAGCATGACCAGGGCGGTGCAGAGGAGCATGAAGCCGGTGTTGGCGGCGGACAGGGCGGGCGGGTCCGCGGCGGCCAGGGGGGTGAGGGCTGCGGTCATCGGCGTCTCCTCGTCTCGACGTCGACGGCGGCCGTGCCCGTCGGGCGGGACGGCGGGGCCAGAGGACGGTGGGGTACTGCGCCCGAGCGTGACGCGGGCCGGTTTCCGGCGGTGCCGCGCGGTGTTTCGCCGTGGTGACGGGGGCGGCGGGCGTGTTACGCGACCGTGAACGGCCGGGCATATGCGTGCCCGCCGGGGGCGCGATCCGGCATAGCCCGGACTCCCGCCGCCCGAGAAGTCGGGCGGGGAGTCCTCCCGGTACGGCACCGGGCGCACGAGGACCGGCCGCGTCGGTCGTCCGTGTGTCCTGTGCGGCGGGGGAGCCGAGTCGGGCTTACGGGACGGCCGGCGCGGCCGGTGTCGGGGGCGGCGCGGCGCGCCGCGGTCTCAGACGGCTTCCGCCGTCTCGGGGAGCAGGGCGGTCAGCCGGTCGGTGAGCTGGACGACCTCGGCAACGTGGCCGAAGTCGCGGGCCGCGGTGTCGACGGTCTTGCGCAGCCGGTTGTTGAGCCGCTCGGAGCGGACCTTGCGGGCGATGCCGAGGGCCTGCTCGGCGAGGACGACGGACTGCTCGGGCTCGCGCTTGAGGAGGTGGACGGTCGCCATGCCGACGAGGTTGAGGGCGTAGGAACGCTGGCGCTCCGTGTCCTTCGCGAACAGTTCGACGGCCCGCTCCATGACGGGTTCGGCGAGCGAGGCGTACGTCGGGGAGCGTCCGGCGACATAGGCGAGGTCGCGGTAGGAGTGGGAGTTCTCGCCGTTGAGCTCGGCCTCGGAGAAGAAACGGATCCAGTCGGGATCGGGCTCGCCGTCGAGTCCGGCGTCGGCGAAGGTGTCCTCGGCCATCCGCACGGCGCGCCGGCACTTGGCGGGCTGGCCCATGTTGGCGTAGGCGCGGGCCTCCAGCGCGTAGAGCATGGACTGGGTGCGCGGGGTGGCGCAGTCGCGGCTGCCGTACTGGGCGAGGTGGATGAGTTCGAGGGCGTCGTCGGGCCGTCCGAGGTGGATCATCTGCCGGCTCATGGAGGAGAGGATGTACGAGCCGAGGGGCTTGTCACCGGCCTCCTTGGCGGCGTGCAGGGCGAGCACGAAGTATTTCTGGGCGGTGGGCTGGAGGCCGACGTCGTAGCTCATCCAGCCGGCCAGTTCGGCGAGCTCGGCGGCGCAGCGGAAGAGGCGCTCGGCGAGTTCGGGCCGCTGGGACTCCTGGAGGAGGTCGGTGACCTCGTGGAGCTGGCCGACGACGGCCTTGCGGCGCAGTCCGCCGCCGCACTGGGCGTCCCACTGGCGGAACATCGCCGTGGTCGACTCCAGCAGGTCGAGTTCGAGCGGGGAGAGCCGGTGGCCGCGCCGCTCCTCGGCGAGCGGGGCCGGGACGTCGGCGGCCGGGGTGGGCACCAGCCAGCGCTGCATGGGTTCGATGAGGGCGGGCCCGGCGGCGATCTGGAGCGAGGAGCCGAGGAAGCCGCGGCGGGCGAGCATGAGGTCGCTGCGGGAGAACTCACTGAGCAGGGCGACGGTCTGCGGGCCGGCCCAGGGCAGGTCGACGCCGGAGACCGACGGGGTCTGGTGGGCGGTGCGCAGACCGAGGTCCTCGATGGCGACGACGGAGCCGAAGCGTTCGGAGAACAGCTCGGAGAGGATCCGCGGGATGGGTTCGCGGGGCTGTTCGCCGTCGAGCCAGCGGCGCACCCGGGAGGTGTCGGTGGAGATGTGGTGGGCGCCCATCTGCCGCGCCCGGCGGTTCACCTGGCGGGCCAGCTCGCCCTTGGACCAGCCGCTGCGCACGAACCAGGAACCCAGCTGCTCGTTCGGGCGCTTTCCGGCAGCCGTACCGTCCGCGCCGTTGCCGCTCACTGGAACGCCCCCATCTGCCTGATGTCGCCCTCGGAATCCCCTGCCAGGATGCCCTGTCTTCCGGGCCCCGTCCGGCGTTTGCCCTCCTTCGAACAGAAGCCGGATTAGCTCTGGCGGACTGTCTTTCGTCCTCGACGGCGGGGGTTCGCGTACCGAAGGTAATCCTACGATCACCCCTCCGGACATGGCGTTTAGGGAAACGCCACCATTCGCCACCCCTTCGTTGGAACGCGCGGCGCGCCGGACGCGATTCACTTGACATGCGACGGACCGTGGGCGGCGCATCGCAGCGCAAGGAGGCGCGCGCGACGCTCCGCACCACCCACCGTGCATCCGTACACCCCAAGAAATCCCATCCCTGGGCGTGGCGGAGCGTGACAAAGCGCGAGCACGGACATTCAGTCCGTAACCACCGGCGCGTCCGACCCGTTGGAGGGGGCATGGGTTTCACGATCGGCGGCATTCGTGAGATGCGGTCCGGCTCACGTCGCCGCGTACGCACCATGGAGTGCACGGCGGTGGCCGAGTACACCGGACTGTGGGGCTGGGACGTGGTCCCGGGGGCGCGGGCGGATCCGGCCGGGCACTGCTCGTGCGGAGATCCCGCCTGTACGTCGCCGGGGGCGCATCCGCTGTCCTTCGCCGAGCCGGTCCCGGCCGGCGCGGGTCTCGACGAGGCGGCCAGGGTCTGGTCGCGCCATCCGGGGGCGGCGATGCTGCTGCCGGTGGGCCGGGCCTTCGACGTGCTGGACGTGGCGGAGGCGGCGGGCCGCCGGGCGCTGATCCGGCTGGAGCGCATGGGGCTGCCGCTGGGGCCGGTGTGTGTGACGCCGACCGGCCGGGCGCGGTTCTTCGTGGCGCCGGGCGCGTCGGCGGGGCTGCCGCGGCTGCTCTACCGGATGGGCTGGGACGACGCCGATCTGGATCTGCAGTGTCTGGGTCCGGGCTCCCATGTCACCGCGCCGCCCTCGGACCTCGGCGGTCTCGGCCCGGTGCGCTGGCTGCGCCCGCCGACCCTGGACACGGCGGGCGCCCCGCCCGAGGCCAGGCTGCTGCTCGGCACCCTGGCGTACATCTGCCACCGCACCCACCGCGCCGGTATCTGAGTCCGGGTCTCCGGCCCGGACACGACCGAGGCCCCGCCGTCATCGGCGGGGCCTCGGTCGTGTGTACCCACGGGGGTACCGGTGGATCAGGACGGGTCGCCGATGAGCGCGTCGACGAACGCGCCCGGCTCGAACGGCGCCAGGTCGTCCGGGCCCTCGCCCAGGCCGATCAGCTTCACCGGGACACCCAGCTCACGCTGGACGGCGATGACGATGCCGCCCTTCGCGGTGCCGTCGAGCTTGGTCAGCACGATGCCGGTGATGGCGACGACCTCGGCGAAGACACGGGCCTGGATGAGACCGTTCTGGCCGGTGGTGGCGTCGAGGACGAGGAGCACCTCGTCGAGCGGGCCGTGCTTCTCGACGACGCGCTTGACCTTGCCCAGCTCGTCCATGAGGCCGGTCTTGGTGTGCAGCCGGCCGGCCGTGTCGATGAGGACGACGTCGGCCTTCTCCGCGATGCCTTCCTTGACCGCGTCGTACGCGATCGAGGCCGGGTCGCCGCCCTCGGGGCCGCGCACGGTACGGGCGCCGACCCGGTCGCCCCAGGTCTGGAGCTGGTCGGCGGCGGCGGCGCGGAAGGTGTCGGCGGCGCCGAGGACGACGGACTTGCCGTCGGCGACGAGGACGCGGGCCAGCTTGCCGGTGGTGGTGGTCTTGCCGGTGCCGTTGACGCCGACGACCATGACGACGCCCGGGACGTCCTCGGGGCTCTCGGTCTTCACGGCGCGGTCGAGGTCCGGGCCGAGCAGGGCGACGAGCTCCTCGCGCAGCAGGCCGCGCAGCTCCTCGGGGGTACGGGTGCCGAGCACCTTGACCCGGTCACGCAGCCGCTCGACCAGCTCCTGGGTGGGCGCGACACCGACGTCGGCGGTGAGGAGGGTCTCCTCGATCTCCTCCCAGGTGTCCTCGTCGAGGTGCTCGCGGGACAGCAGCGTGAGCAGTCCCTTGCCGAGCGAGTTCTGGGAGCGGGAGAGCCGCGCCCGCAGCCGCACCAGGCGGCCGGCGGTCGGCTCGGGCACCTCGACGGCGGGCGCCGCCGGGGCCTCCGGCTCGGTGACGACGGGAGCCTCGGGCTCCGCGGTCGCCTCGGCCGTCTCCGTCTCCGTCTCCGTCTCCGTCTCCGTCTCCGGGAGTCCGACCTCCTCGACGGTCCGGCGTGTTTCTTCCCGCGGCGCCTCCGCCTCGTCGCCGACATGCGGCTCGGCGGGGGGCGCGGTGATGGTCGGCGCGGTGGACGGCGGCTCGGCCGGCGGCAGCTGCTTCTTCTTGCGACCGCTGATCACGAGCCCGCCGGTCACGGCGACCGCGACGACGACAGCGATGACTACAGCAAGGATGAGTTCCATGGTCCGTCCAGTATGCGTGACATTCGGCGCCCGACGGCGACTCCCGGGACGGGTGGGGCGAGGCCGGAATGCCGGTCCCGCCCGGGGCGCGATGCCATGCGGGGCACTCCTTGCCGGTGCCACCGACGCGTACGGGAAGGGCCTACCCCGGGCACGGTCGCGTGCGGGGTTCGCTCTCGGCGCCTACCCGTGCGGGCCGCCCCCTCCCCCGTACCTCCGCGCCCGAAGGCGTACCCGCCTACCCCATCTCCTCCAGCGTCTTGCCCTTCGTCTCCTTCACGAACAGGAGCACGAACGGGATCGAGAGGACCGCGAAGGACGCGTAGATGACATAGGTGCCGGACAGGTTCCAGCCGGCGAGGGACGGGAAGCTGGCGGTGATGGCCCAGTTGGCGATCCACTGGGCGGAGGCGGCGACGCCGATGGCGGCCGCGCGGATGCGGTTGGGGAACATCTCGCCGAGGAAGACCCAGACGACCACGCCCCACGACAGGGCGAAGAAGAGTACGAAGACGTGGGCGGCGACGAGGGCGATCGCGCCTTGGGGGCTGGGGAGCTTGCCGTGGACGAGTTCGGCGGAGAAGGCCCAGGCTTCGACGCCCAGGGCGGTGGCCATGCCGGTGGATCCGATGAGGGCGAGCGGGCGGCGGCCGATGCGGTCGACGAGGACCATGGCGATGACCGTGCCGATGATGTTGATGATCGATGTGGTGAACGAGTAGAAGAAGGAGCCTGACGGGTCGATGCCGACGGACTGCCAGAGGGTCGCGGAGTAGTAGAAGGCGACGTTGATGCCGACGAGCTGCTGGAAGACGGACAGTCCGATGCCGACCCAGACGATGGGCAGGAATTTGATCTTGCTGCCGGGGGTGAACAGGTCCCCGAACGTGGACTTGTGTTCGCTGCGCATGGCCTGGTCGATCTCGGCGACGCGGCGGTCCAGGTCGACGCCGTGGCCCTCGACTTCGGCGAGCACCTTCTTGGCCTTGTCGGGCCGGCCGGAGGCGATGAGGTAGCGGGGGGACTCGGGGATGGCGAAGGAGAGCATCCCGTAGAGCAGGGCCGGTACGACCATCACGCCGAGCATCCACTGCCATGCCTCGAGGCCGCCGATCTTGCCGCGCTGCTCGCCGCCGGCGATCTGGAGGATGCCGAAGTTGACGAGCTGGGAGATGGCGATGCCGATGACGATGGCGGCCTGCTGGAAGGACCCGAGGCGGCCGCGGTACGCGGCGGGGGCGACCTCGGCGATGTAGGCGGGGCCGATCACCGACGCCATGCCGATGGCGAAGCCGCCGACGATCCGCCAGAAGGCGAGGTCCCAGAGGGCGAAGGGGAGCGCCGAGCCGACGGCGCTGATGGTGAAGAGGACGGAGGCGATCCGCATGCACCGGATGCGGCCGATGCGGTCGGCGATCCGGCCCGCGGTGGCGGCGCCGATGGCGCAGCCGATCAGGGCGATGGCGATGACCTGGGCGAGCGTGGCGGAGCCGATGTTGTAGCGGTCGCGGATCGCTTCGACGGCGCCGTTGATGACGGCGCTGTCGTAGCCGAAGAGGAAGCCGCCCATGGCCGCGGACGCCGTGATGAAGATGACGTGCCCGATGTGGTCGGGGTGGGCCGACCGGCCTTCGGGGGACGGCGGAGGCGGGGCCTCGGCGGTGCTGGTCACGGGTCTCCTCGGAGCTCCGGCGGCGGCGTGGCCGGTGCGGGCGGGGCGAGCCCTTCCAGTGGCGCACAACTTCCCGCCGCCTACCACTCGAAGGCCCCGTGCCCAAGGCCCCCCGCTCCACCCGTACGGTCGCCGCGCTCAGCGCAGTCGCTGGCTGATGACCTTCGAGACGCCGTCGCCCTGCATCGACACGCCGTACAGCGCGTCGGCCACCTCCATCGTCCGCTTCTGATGGGTGATCACGATCAGCTGGGAGGACTCCTGGAGTTCCCGCATGATGCGGATCAGCCGCTGGAGGTTGGTGTCGTCGAGCGCCGCCTCGACCTCGTCCATCACGTAGAAGGGGCTGGGCCGGGCCTTGAAGATGGAGACGAGCAGGGCGACGGCGGTCAGCGAGCGTTCGCCGCCGGACAGCAGCGACAGCCGCTTGACCTTCTTGCCGGGCGGGCGGGCCTCGACCTCGATGCCAGTGGCGAGCATGTCGTCCGGGTCGGTGAGCAGGAGCCGGCCCTCACCGCCGGGGAAGAGCCGGGCGAAGACGCCTTCGAACTCGCGGGCGGTGTCCCGGTAGGCCTCGGTGAAGACCTGTTCGACGCGCTGGTCCACTTCCTTGACGACCTGGAGGAGGTCGGCGCGGGTCTTCTTCAGGTCGTCCAGTTGTTCGGAGAGGAACTTGTGCCGTTCCTCCAGGGCGGCGAACTCCTCCAGGGCGAGCGGATTCACCTTCCCGAGCTGCTGGTACGCCCGTTCGGCGGCCTTCAGTCGCTTCTCCTGCTCCGTACGGACGAAGGGACGCGGCCGGTCGTCCGCCTCCGTCTCCGGCTCCGGCCCCGTGCCGTCGGCGGGCGGTGACGGCGGTACGGGCTGGTCGGGGCCGTACTCCTCGACGAGGACGGCCGCCTCGACGCCCAGCTCCTCCAGGGCGCGGGTCTCCAGCTGTTCGATCCGCAGCCGTTTCTCGGCGCCGAGGACCTCGCCGCGGTGCACCGAGTCGGTGAGCTTGTCGAGGGCGGACTTGAGGTCGCGGCCCTGGGCGCGGGCGGCGGTGAGGTCCTGCTCGCGGGCGGTCTTGGCGGCGTCGGCGCGGGTGCGTTCCTCTTCGGCGCGGGTGAGGGACACGTCGATGTGGGCGAGCAGCTGGCGGGCGCCTGCGGAGACGGCGCCGGCCACCTGAGTCTCGTGGCGCAGCCGGGCGCGGCGCCGCTCGGCGCGGGCGCGGGCCTCGCGTTCGGCGCGGGCCGCGCGGTCGAGGGAGCCGGCGCGGCCGGCCAGGCCCTTGACGCGTTCCTCGTGGGTACGGACCTGGAGGCGGGCCTCCATCTCGGTCTGGCGCGCGTTGGATCCGTCGATCGCGAGCCGGTCGCGGTCGGCGGTGTCGGGTTCCTCCTCGGCTGGGGTGTCCTCGGCGGCGAGGAGCCGTTCGGCGAGTTCCTCGGCTTCGGCGAGGGCGCGTTCGAGTGCTTCCTCGGCACGGCCGGCGGCCGCGGCGGTCCGTTCCGCCTCCCCCGCCGCGCCGCGGGCCTGTCCGGCGAGCCGGCCGAGCTGCTGGGCCACGGCGGACCGTTCGCGGTCGGTGGCGCGGCGCCGTTCGGCGAGTTCGTCGAGGAGGCGGGCCGCTTCGTCCCGGTGCGCGGTCGCCGCCTCGCGGGCGGCGGCGGATTCGGCGCACTGGACGTCGAGCGCGGCGAGTTCCGCGGCGGCCTCGTCCACGAAGGCCTGGACTTCGAGGAGGCTGGGCGCTCCGGCGGAGCCGCCGTGGGCGAGGTGGGCGCCGAGCAGGTCGCCCTCGGCGGTGACCGCGGTCAGCGTGGGGCGGGTCCGCACGACGGTGACGGCTTCGTCGAGGCCGTCGACCACGACGATGTCGCGGAGCAGAGCCCGTACGGTGCCCATGAGTTCGGCGGGGCCGGTGACGAGTCCGGCGGCGGGCAGCGCGCTGACGGAGCCGATGCTGACGGGCGCGGTCTCCGCGGGGAGATCCGGTCCGGGGTCCGCGGCGGCCAGGAGCAGGGAGGCACGGCCCGCGTCCTGCTTACGGAGCAGGCGCAGGGCGTCGGCGGCGGTGGCCGGGTCGGTGACGGCGAGCGCGTCGGCGGCGGCGCCGAGGGCGGTGGCGAGCGGGAGCTCGTGGCCGGGGGTGACCGTGAGGAGGGTGGCGGCGGGGCCGATCAGGCCGGTGAGGCCGGCGGCGAGGAGGGTGCCGGTGCCGTCCTTGCGGCGCAGTCCGGGGGCGAGGGCGTCGTGGCGGGCGCGGGTGGCGGCGCGGGCCCGGTCGGTGTCGGCGGCGGTCTCGCGGGCGGCGGTGAGCGCGGTCTCGGCGGCGGCGAGGGCGCGGCGGGCGGCCTCGTGGCGTTCGCCGAGTTCGGTCTCCCCGGCGCCCTGGCCGTCGACTTCGGCCTGCAGCCGCTCGTACTCCTCCTGGGCGTGGGTGGCCCGGTCCCGGGCCTCGTCGCGGGCGTCGGCGAGCCGGCCGATCTCGGCCTGGGCGGAGGCGGCGCGCGAGCGGGCGGCGCCCACTTGTCCGCGCAGCCGGGCGAGTCCTTCGCGGCGGTCGGCGAGGGCGCGGGCCCGGTCCTTCAGGCGGCGTTCCTCGGCGGCGAGGGCCGCTTCCAGTTCGGCGCGGTGGGCGACGGTGTCATCGAGGGCGCGGGCGGCGGCTTCCAGCGCTGCTTCGAGTTCGGCTTCCTGTTCGCGGACGCGGGCGGCCTCGCGTTCGAGGTCCTCGGGGTCGCGGCCGCGCCGTTCCTCGGGGGGCTGGGCGGCGGCGCTGGTGACGCGCGCGTCGGCGAGGGAGACGGTGCCTCGGACGCGTTCGGCGAGCTGCGACAGCTCGTACCAGGTCTGCTGGGCGCGCTGGAGCCGGGGCGTGAGACGGCGGGTGGCGTCCTCCAGTTCGGCCTCGCGGGCGAGGGCCGCTTTCAGCGCGGTCTCGGTGCTCTCCTTGCGGGCGAGCAGGGCGGCCTCGTCCGCGATCTCGGCCTGGAGTGCCTGCCGGAGGCGTACGAGGTCGTCGGCGAGCAGGCGCAGCCGGGCGTCGCGCAGATCGGCCTGGATGACGGCGGCGCGGCGGGCGACGGCGGCCTGCCGGCCGAGGGGTTTGAGCTGGCGGCGGAGTTCGTCGGCGAGGTCCTGGACGCGGGCGAGGTTGGCGCGCATCGCGTCGAGTTTCCGCAGCGCCTTCTCCTTGCGCTTGCGGTGTTTGAGAACACCGGCGGCTTCCTCGATGAAGGCGCGGCGGCCCATGGGGTCGGCGTGCAGGACGGAGTCGAGCTGTCCCTGGCCGACGATGACGTGCATCTCGCGGCCGATGCCGGAGTCGGAGAGGAGGTCCTGGATGTCGAGGAGCCGGCAGGTGTCGCCGTTGATCTGGTACTCGCTGCTGCCGCCGCGGAACATGATCCGGGTGATCGTGACCTCGGCGTAGTCGATGGGCAGCGCGCCGTCGGAGTTGTCGATGGTCAGGGAGACCTCGGCGCGGCCGAGCGGGGGGCGGCCGGTGGTGCCGGCGAAGATGACGTCTTCCATCTTGCCGCCACGCAGTGACTTGGCACCCTGTTCGCCCATGACCCAGGACAGGGCGTCCACGACGTTGGACTTGCCGGAGCCGTTGGGGCCGACGACGCAGGTGATCCCGGGTTCGAACCGCAGCGTGGTGGCGGAGGCGAACGACTTGAATCCGCGGAGCGTCAAGGCCTTGAGGTGCACGCCTGCGGACTCTACCGGGGGTCTCGGGTTTCACCCGGGAACGCACAGGGCACACCCTCCCCAAGGACCGTGATGATCCGCCCAGGGGTGGGGGTGTGCGCACAGCGGGTACGGGGAGGACGCGCGGGGGTGGCGCGAGAGGGACACAAGAGAGAAGGGACGCCGAAGCGCCCCTTGCAGGTCCGGTACGTGTCCGGCTGTACGCGAGTCCAGTCGTACCGTGAGCCGGCGGGGAGGGGTTCCTCATCCGGCCCGATGGGGCGGGAACACCTCAGGTGAGCGCGGGCTCCGCCTTGGTGACGTCGAGTTCGATGCTGTCCAGCAGCGAGTCTCCCTGGTGCTGGGCGGCGGCAGCGGTCAGCGTGTCGTTCTCGGACTGGATCCGAACCAGCTCGGACTCGAGGTCCTGGACACGCTGCTGAAGCCGTCGCATCTCGGCGAGGAGTCGCGGGTCGGAGCCGCCGACGTAACCGAGAAGCGCCTTTGCCATGATGGATGGTCCTCCACACTGAGTGACCGACCGAAGCGGTGTGGGTCGTGAGGGATTCGCACCCGCGGTGCTCGGCCGTGCTCTTGTCGTGCCGGTTCTCACGGTCGAACAGCTAAGGTGCGCGGGGCTTCCAGAGTCTCACCAAAAAGTTTGACGGTCAACACGATCACGCCCGGGGCCAAGGGGCCACCGGGGGGCTCGCGGCCGCGTCGGAAGCGGCGGTGCCTCGCGTCTCGGTGCCCGAGGGGCGTACCGGATCATCCTTACCCGCGTGGTGGGGTGCGGCAACCCCGCCTCGGCAGTCACCAGGAAGTTTTCACTCTCCGTCACCGGCTGTCGGTGGTCCGCCCGAGGCCGTTCCGGGGTCTCGGGCGGGGTCCGGGAGCATGATCGGGAGCGGCCTTCAGCGGACCGCGAAGGTGTCGTAGATGCCGCGCGGCGTGTCCCAGATCTCAGTCACGCCGTCGACCCGGCCGGGCGTGTCGTCGGACCGCAGCCAGTCGAGCAGGCGGTGGCAATTCTCACGCGGGCCCTCGGCCACGACCTGGACCCGGCCGTCGTCGAGGTTCAGGGCGAAGCCGACGAGCCCACCGATCTCCAGCGCGTTTGCCCTGGTGAACCAGCGGAAGCCCACTCCCTGTACCCGGCCGCGCACCCAGGCGGTCATCCGTACCTCGTCATCCATGGCTGCACGCTAGCGGTCGGATCACGGAACGAGCACGTCAGCCCCCTCATGTCATGACGTACGGTACCGACGGAACGGGGCTCACCCGTTCGGCCGTGTCCGTCTTGACCGGATCCACAGAAGCAAAGATCGGCGAGGACCGGCGCGGAGCCGGCGGAGCGCCGGCCGAGCTCACCGTCCAGCGAGATCACCGTCCAGTCAGGGAGGCTGAGCAGATGGGACGCCATCGCGGCATACGACGCGGCGCACCCGTGAAGACCGGGCTGCTCGGTGTCTCCGTGGCGGTCGCGGCCGGTGCGATCGCCGTCGCCACGGGGCTCCTGCCCGGCGGCGACGTGTTCACCTTCGGCGAGACGAGCGCGGACGGGCGTCAGGCCCGGGCCGAGCAGGCGCCGCGGCTGACGACGCAGGGCGGCGCCTCGGCGAACACGGAGAGCCCGGCCGGGCAGCGCACCGACGGGCCCGTCACGAGCGGGACGGCCACCCCCGCGGCTCCCCCGGCGCCGAAGGCCCCGGCCGCGCCGGCGAAGCCCGCGCCCGCGAAGCCCTCCCCCACGACGGCCGCGCCAAAGCCGACGCCCACGCCCAAGCCCGTAGCGCCGAAGACCGCCGCGCCGAAGACCAGCGCGCCCAAGGCTCCGGCCGCCGCGCCGGCCCGGACGCCCGCGGCCCCGAAGCCGGTGGCCCCGGCACCGAAGCCCGCGCCCAAGCCGGCGCCCAAGCCGACCAAGACGTCCCAGCCGTCCCAGCCCGCCCCGAAGCCGGTGGCCCCGGCGCCGACCGCGAGCACGCGCCCGCTCAGCGTGCGCGAGGCGGCCGCCGAGGCCGAGGTGGTCCGTCTGGTGAACGTCGAGCGCGCCAAGGTGGGCTGCTCCGCCGTCCGCTCGAACACGGACCTCGCCTCGCTGGCCGGCGCGCTCAGCGCCGACATGGCGGCCCGCAACTTCTTCGACCACACCGACCCCGACGGCGCCACCCCCTGGGCGCGCGCCGCGAAGGCCGGCGTCAAGGGCCTGGGTGCGGAGAACATCGCCCGCGGCCAGGTGGACGCCGCCGCGGTGATGGCGTCGTGGATGGCCAGCGACGGCCACCGCGCGAACATCCTGAACTGCACGTACACCTCGCTCGGCGTCGGCGTGCACTTCGGCTCCGGCGGCCCGTGGTGGACGCAGGACTTCGGCCTCTGAGCCGGGAGTCCCGCGCGTGACCGACGCGAGAACGTGTGAAGGGCTCCGTCACCTGCCCGGTGCCGGAGCCCTTCGCGTACGCGCGCGTACGTCTGCCGACGGCTTCGGTCAGGCGGCCGTGGCCGCGGCCTTGCCGAGGGCGAAGGAGCGGGCGATGGTCGCGACGCGGCGGCCGAGGTGCTCGGCGGTGGCGAGGTCCGACTTGTGGACGGCCTCCGGTCCGGCGTCGACGGGGGTCTGGGCGCCGGCGCCCGCGAAGATGCCGAGGCGGTTGAGGTCGTTCTCGGAGGCGTCGGTGGCGTTCCAGCCGGGCTTGAGGCCCAGGTTGACCCAGGTCATGCCGTGCTGGCCGGCCAGGGTCTGGAAGAACTGCAGGGTGTGCGGCTTGTCGCCGCTCTTCGAGCCGGAGTTGGTGAAGCCGGCGGCGAGCTTGTCCAGCCAGGCGTCGGTGGCCCAGCGCTTCGAGGTGGCCTCGGCGAACTGGTGGAAGGCGCCGGAGGCGGTGCCCATGTAGGTCGGGGAGCCGAAGACGATCGCGTCGGAGGCGTCGAGCAGCTCCCACTCGGCGTCGGTGATCTCGTCGACCTTGATCAGGTGGACGGTGGCGCCGGTGTCCGCGGCGCCGGCCCGGACGGCCTCGGCCAGGACGGCGGTGTGGCCGTAGCCGGAGTGGTAGGCGATGGAGACGACGACAGACGTGGGCACGGGTACTCCCTGGAAGAAGGCGTGGGGGACGAACACCAAGGAGTAGAACACTAACTTTCAGAAAGCACAAACTTTTGGTTAGCGCTTTCGGGGCCGGAAGCGCTGTGCTGGAGTACGGTGGGGACATGACCGACGCCGACGACCTCGCCTTCGACGTGTTCGCGCGCGCGTGCCCGTCGCGCGGCACGCTGGAGCACGTGACGGGCCGCTGGGGCAGCCTCACCCTGGGCGCGCTGTACGACGGCACGTTCCGCTTCAACGAGCTGCGGCGGCGGGTCGACGGGGTGAGCGAGAAGATGCTGTCGCAGACGCTGCACGCCCTGGAGCGGGACGGACTCGTCCACCGCGAGGCGCAGCTCACCAATCCGCCGCGGGTCGACTACCGGCTGACGCCGCTGGGCCGGGAGGTCGCCGGGCGGCTGATCGGTCTGATCGAGCTGGTCGAGGGCCGGATGCCCGAGGTACTCGAAGCCCGGGACGCCTACGACACCCGGCGCGCCGAAACCGACGCCCAGGCCTGAGCCCCGAAGGTCTCGAAGGCCCCTGCCGCCCACGACACCGCGGGCGCCCCGGTCACGCGCCGGCGCGCGGCGGGCGCTGGCAGCGCGGGCAGAAGTAGCTGGACCGGTTCATCCACGGGCGGCGGCGCATCGGCGTACCGCAGCGGTGGCACGGCTCGCCCTCCCGCCCGTAGGCGTCGAGCGAGCGGTCGAAGTAGCCGGACTCCCCGTTCACGTTGACGTACAGCGCGTCGAAACTGGTGCCGCCGGCCGCGAGCGCCGCGTTCATCACGTCCCGGACGTGCCCGAGCAGCTCCGCCGAGCGCGGCCGGGTCATGGTCGCGGTCGGCCGGTCGTAGTGCAGCCTGCTGCGCCACAGCGCCTCGTCGGCGTAGATGTTGCCGACTCCGCTGATCAGCGACTGGTCGAGCAGCGCCCGCTTGACCGTCGTACGGCGCAGCCGCAGCGCGCGCTGGAAGGCCTCGTCGTCGAACTCCGGGTCGAGCGGATCGCGGGCGATGTGCGCGATGACGTCGGGCAGGCCGTCCGTGCTGTCCGGGGCGGTGTCGTGCAGCGACAGGCCGCCGAAGGTGCGCTGATCGACGAAGCGCAGCTCGGTGCCGGCCGCGTCGTCGAACCGTACGCGTATCCGCAGGTGCTTCTCGTCCGCCGTGTCCTCGGGCTGGACCAGGAGCTGACCGCTCATGCCCAGGTGTCCGAGCACCGACGCGTCGCCCTCGGCGAGCGGCAGCCACAGATACTTGCCGCGCCGCCGCGCCACCCCGAAGCGCTGTCCCGCGAGCCGCGCCGCGAAGTCGGCCCCGCCCGCCACATGACGCCGTACGGCCCGCGGGTGCAGGACCTCGACCTCGGCGACCGTGCGCCCGGCGACCCAGCGCTCAAGACCGCGCCGGACGACCTCGACCTCGGGCAACTCGGGCAACGGGACTCCTCGGAACTCGCCTCGCGTGCGTCACACGGGCCACTCGCGTCGCCCGCGTCACGCGTCTCACGTACTCCTGGCAGCCTACCGCCGCTCTCCGACAGCCCGGCCCGGCGCACGAACCACGGCCCCGGCCGCCGACGGCAGCACGATGCCCCCGTCCCGGCCGGAGCCGGAAGCGGGGGCATCGCCTCGTGCGAGGAAGGAAGGAAACGAAAGATCAGGCCGAGGCCCGGCCCTTCGGGGAAGAGGTGTCGGCGGCCTCTCCCGCATCGCCCGTGTTCGTGCTCGTCGCGGTGCCCTCGGCCACGGCCTTGGCCGCCGCCTCACGCTCGTCCGCGGCCGCGCGAATCGCGCGCCAGGCGGACTCCGCCGCCTGCTGCTCCGCTTCCTTCTTGCTGCGGCCGGTGCCGGTGCCGTACGAGACACCACCGACGCGGGCGGCAGCCGTGAAGATCTTCTCGTGGTCCGGACCCTCTTCACTGACGAGGTACTCCGGAACCCCCAGCCCCTCGGACGCGGTCAGCTCCTGGAGACTGGTCTTCCAGTCCAGGCCGGCACCGAGGTTCGAGGACTTCTCGATCAGCGGGTCGAAGAGCCGGTGCACCAGCTCGGACGCCGCGTCGAGACCCTGGTCGAGATAGACCGCGCCGATCACCGCTTCAAGGGTGTCGGCCAGAATGGAGGCCTTGTCCCGGCCGCCCGTGCCCTCTTCACCCCGGCCGAGCCGGATGAAGGAGCCAAGGTCGAGGCCGCGGCTCACCTCCGCCAGCGCCCGCGAGTTGACCACCGCGGCCCGGAGTTTGGCCAGCTGGCCTTCCGGGAGATCGGGATGGCCGCGGTACAGCGTGTCCGTGACCACCAGGCCGAGCACGGAGTCCCCGAGGAACTCCAGTCGCTCGTTGGTGGGCAGACCGCCGTTCTCGTAGGCGTACGAACGGTGGGTGAGCGCACGCACCAGAAGGGCGGACTCGAGCTGATACCCGAGCCGCCCTTCCAGAAGCGTGTGGGACGAGGCTGAGTTGACGTGGTCAGACATCGTGCCTCTCACCAGCCTCTCAGACCGAGAGGACCTGGCGCTTGTTGTAGGTGCCGCAGCTCGGGCACGCGATGTGCTGCTGCTTCGGCTCCTGGCAACGCTCGCACGAAACCAGGGGGGTGACCGCAGCCTTCCACTGCGACCGGCGGTGGCGCGTGTTGCTGCGCGACATCTTCCGCTTCGGAACAGCCACGGCTACTTCTCCTGCTTCTCGTCGACACCGGATGCGGCGTCGCTCATGTTGTCCTTCTCATCGGTTCCCAGCGAACCGGCGAGTCCCTGCAGCGCCGCCCAACGGATGTCGGCGACGTCATGGTGGTGGTCCGGGTTCTCGTTCAGGTTGGCTCCACAGTCGGAGCACAGACCCGCACAGTCCTCCCGGCACACCGGCTGCATCGGCAGTGCGAGCACCACCGCATCACGCAGCACCGGCTCGAGGTCGAACAAGCCGTCCTCGAGGGGGGTCATGTCCTCGCCTTCCTCGTCTTCGTCGTCCGCGGCCGCCTTGGAGCGGCCCCGGTCGTCGGAGTCGGGGTACGAGAACATTTCCTGGAAGTCCGCGTCGAGGTCGAACTCGACGGGCTCCAGACACCTTACGCACTCCCCCTCGGCGGTCGCACGGGCGGTGCCTGTGACAAGCACCCCGTCCATGACCGACTCGAGACGGAGCTCGATCTCCACCGGCGTACCCTCGGGCACTCCGATGACTCCCTCGATCCCCAGGTCCCTGGGGGCGTCGACCGTGCGGGAAAGCCGCTGCAGGGCACCAGGACGCCGTCCCAGCTCGTGCGTATCGAACACGAGGGGATTGCGGTGGTCGAGGCGCGTGCTCAGGGCTCTTCCTGCTTTCGGATCGTTCACGACGACGTGAGGGGACTGCCAGACGTGGGCAGCACGGATCGCGGAATACGCGCGACCGAACAGCCAGAATACTGGACGCTTCGCTCAGAGCCCAATCCGGGTGTGGTCCCGAAGCCTGTCCGGACCCGGAGCGGGTCGGCTCCGGGCCCGGACCGGACCCGCCCCGGGTCAGCGTCCCTGGTCGTGGCCCTGCTCGTAGCGGCGCAGCTGCTCCAGGTCGATCATGCTCGTGTCGAAGAAGCTGGTCTCGTCGAGCGAGCCTGTCCCCGGCTGCCCCTGGCCCGGGACCTGCCCGCCGTGGACCTGGCCGGTCTGCGGGCCGGCGGCCTGTTGCTGGTAGCCGTACGGATCGGCCGTCTGCTGGTACGCGTACGGGTCGCCCTGCTGCGGCTGGTACCCGTACGGGTCCTGCGTGGGCTGCTGCGGATAGCCGTACGGGTCCTGGGCGGGCTGCTGCGGGTACCCGTACGGGTCGGCCGGGGCCGGCGCGGCCGGCTGCGGGGCGGTCTGCCGCGCCGGGATCTGCACGGGCTCGGGGGTCGCCAGCTCCGCGAGGCCGGCCAGGTAGTCGGCGTCGCTGGTGTGCAGCGGGTTGCCGGCCGCGTCCTGGGCGGCCATGTGCTCGCCGAGGTCGTCGCTGGCGATCCGGCCCAGGAGCTTCTGGCGGCCCCGGCCGACGGCCTCCAGGGTCGTGGAGAGCACGGCCTCGAAGGCGCCCAGCTTGGTGTCCACGTAGCCGTCGGCGCGCTGGATCAGGGTCTGCGGGTCGGAGCTGTACTCGGGGGCGTCCGTGTCGGGGTAGCCGTCCGCGTCGAGCCCGGGGCCGCGGCCGAGGAGCTTCTCGCGGCCGCGGTCGACGGCGGCGATGGTCTTGTTGAGGACGACCTCGAAGTTGGCCAGCTTGGAGTCGACGTAGTCGTCGGCCTCCGCGCGGACCTCCTCGGCCTCCCGGCGGGCGTCGCCGAGGATGCGGTCGGCCTCGTCCTGGGACTGCCGGGCGACCTGGGAGTCGGAGACGATCGAGCCGCGCTCGGCGTGGGCGGCCTCGATGATCCGCTCGGCCTCACGACGGGCGTCCTCGACCATCCGCTCGCGCCCGCCGATCAGCTCCTGCGCCTGGGCGAGGGAGCCGGGCAGGGCCTCGCGGACCTCTTCGAGCAGCGCCAGCAGGTCGGCCCGGTTGACCACGCACGATGCCGACATCGGCATGGAGCGGGCGTTTCGGACCGTCGCGACGATGTCGTCGAGCTTCTTCTGCACGTCCACCGGGGCTCGCCACTCTCTACAGCTGATTGGAGACGGACGGTCCGACTGTAAGCCCAGTCGGACCGTGCCCGGCACCGGGTGCCGGGGCGTCAGCCGCGGTGGCCTCGGGTCAGCGTTCGCGCAGTCGTTCGCCGAGCCGGCCGAGCACCTGCGGGGGCACCAGGTGGGAGACGTCGCCGCCCCATGCCGCGACTTCCTTGACCAGAGAGGACGACAGGAAGCTGTAGGTGGGGTTGGTGGGCACGAACAGCGTCTCGACGCCGGAGAGCCCGTTGTTCATCTGGGCCATCTGCAGCTCGTAGTCGAAGTCGCTGACGGCCCGCAGCCCCTTGACGATGGCGGGGATGTCGCGCTGCTTGCAGAAGTCGACGAGCAGGCCGTGGAAGGACTCCACCACGACGTTGCCGAGGTCGGCGGTGACCTCGCGGATCAGCTCGATCCGCTCGTCGACCGTGAACAGGCCCTTCTTCGACTGGTTGATCATCACCGCGACGTGCACCACGTCGTACAGCTTGGAGGCGCGGGCGATGATGTCGAGGTGTCCGTTGGTGATGGGGTCGAACGACCCGGGACATACGGCGCGGCGCAACGTGGATTCCTCGCTCTTCAATCCGGTCATCGTGCGGCTTCGCACGGGGAGGCGGCGCGACCGTACCAAAACGTTCCCTCGCCGTAACGACGGGCCCGCAGAGGCTCGAAACCGTCCGGCCAGCCGAATTCCCCGCCCCGGGTGCTGCGCTCCACGGTGACGAGCGCGTCCTCGGCGATCCAGCCCCCCGAGCGGAGTGTGAGCAGGATCTCGCGCAGCGCGTCGTCCGTGACGGCGTACGGCGGGTCGAGGAAGACCAGGTCGTACGGCTCGGCCGGGGCCGGTCCGGCGACGATCTGCTCGGCCTTGCCGGTGCGCAGTTCGGCGCCGGGCAGGCCGAGGGAGCGGATGTTGTCCCGTACGGTCCGGGCGGCCCGCGGGTCCGCCTCGACGAGCAGCGCGTGGGAGGCGCCGCGGGACAGCGCCTCCAGGCCGACGGCGCCGGAGCCCGCGTACAGGTCGGCGACGCGGGCGCCGTCGACGCCGTGGAACGACTCCCAGGTGGAGAACAGGCCCTCGCGCGCGCGGTCGGAGGTGGGCCGGGTGCCGGTGCCGGGCGGCACGGCGAGCCGTCGTCCGCCGGCGGTGCCGGCGATCACGCGGGTCATCTGGGGTCCTCGTTCTTCATGATTCATAACCTATTGCGTTCGCCATAGGTTATGACTTCCCGCGACGGCTGAGAGGCGCGCGTACACCGGTCAGCCCTTCTCCAGGTACTCCTCCCGGTCCTTGTCGACGAGCGCGTCGAGCGCGGTGCGCAGCTCGGGGTGGCCGCTGAGCGCGGGGTCGGCGAGGACGAGGGCGGTGGCCTCCTCGCGGGCGGCGGTGATGACCTCCTCGTCGTCGATGACGGCGAGCATCCGCAGCGAGGAGCGGGCGCCGGACTGGGCCTGGCCGAGGACGTCGCCCTCGCGGCGCTGTTCGAGGTCGATACGGGAGAGCTCGAAGCCGTCGAGGGTGGAGGCGACGGCGCCGAGGCGCTGCCGGGCGGGGCTCGCCTCGGGCATCTCGGTGACGAGCAGGCACAGGCCGGGGGCCGAGCCGCGGCCGACGCGGCCGCGGAGCTGGTGGAGCTGGGAGACGCCGAAGCGGTCCGCGTCCATGATCACCATGGCGGTGGCGTTGGGGACGTTGACGCCGACCTCGATGACGGTGGTGGCGACCAGGACGTCGACGTCGCCGGCGGCGAAGCGGCGCATGACGGCGTCCTTGTCGTCGGGGTGCATCCGGCCGTGCAGGACCTCGACGCGGAGTCCGGCGAGCGGGCCGGCGCGCAGCCGGTCGGCGACCTCGAGGACGGCGAGCGGCGGGCGCTTCTCGGCCTCGTCCTCGGGGCTCGCCTTCTTCTTGGCGCCGCCTCCCTTGCCGGCCTTCTCGCCCTTCTGGTCCTCCTCGTCGCCGATCCGGGGGCACACCACGTACGCCTGGTGTCCGGCCTGGACCTCCTCGCGGACCCGTTCCCAGGCGCGGTCGAGGAAGTGCGGCTTGTCGGCCGCGGGGACGACATGGCTGGCGATGGGCGAGCGGCCGGCGGGCAGCTGGTCGAGGACGGAGGTCTCCAGGTCGCCGAAGACGGTCATGGCGACGGTCCGCGGGATGGGGGTGGCGGTCATGACGAGCAGGTGCGGGGGCTGCTTGCCCTTGCCCCGGAGCGCGTCGCGCTGTTCGACGCCGAAGCGGTGCTGTTCGTCGACGACGACCAGGCCGAGGTCGTGGAACTGCACCTTGTCCTCGATCAGGGCGTGGGTACCGATGACGAGGCCGGCCTCGCCGGTGACCAGGTCGAGCAGGGCGTGGCGGCGGGCGGCGGCGCCCATGGAGCCGGTGAGGAGCACGACCTTGGTGGCGTGTTCGGCGCCGCCGAGCATGCCTCCTTGGGCGAGTTCGCCCATCATCTCGGTGATCGAGCGGTGGTGCTGCTGGGCGAGGACCTCGGTGGGGGCGAGCATCGCGGCCTGTCCCCCGGCGTCCACGACGGCGAGCATGGCGCGCAGCGCGACGAGGGTCTTTCCGGAGCCGACCTCGCCCTGGAGGAGGCGGTGCATGGGGTGTTCGGTGGCGAGGTCGTCGAAGATCTCGGCCGACACCTTGCGCTGGCCCTCGGTGAGGGTGAACGGCAGTTTCGCGTCGAAGGCGGTGAGCAGGCCGTCGGGGGCGGGGCGGCGGGCGACGGCCGGGAGCTGGGTGTCGGCGTGCCGGCGGCGGGCGAGGGCGACCTGGAGGACGAACGCCTCGTCCCACTTGAGCCGGTCGCGGGCGTCGGCGATGTCGGCCTTGGTGCGCGGGCGGTGGATCTTGACGAGGGCGTCGGGCAGGTCGGTGAGGCCGCGGCCCTCGCGCAGGGCGGGCGGCAGCGGGTCGGTGAGCCCGGCCCACTCGGTGGCCGCCATGGAGTCGAGGGCGATGGCGACGGACTGCTCGATGGTCCAGGACTCCAGCTGCTTGCAGGCCGGGTAGAGCGGCAGCAGTTCGCTCGCGAAGGCCCGTACGGCGTCGGTGCCGCTGTCGGCGTCGAGGAGCTTGTACTCGGGGTGGGCGAGCTGGAGGCGGCGGTTGAAGACGCCGACCTTGCCGGCGAACATGGCGCGCCGGCCGGGCAGGAGTTCCTTCTGATGGAAGTGGACGGTGCGGCCGAAGAACACGAGCTGCATCCGGCCGCTGCCGTCGGTGACGGTGACTTCCAGGCGCTGGCCGGTGCCGCGCCCGCCCCGGTTGAAGGTGTGCACGCGCGCGTCGGCGACCTGGGCGACGACGGTGACGTGTTCGTCGAGCGGCAGGTCGGCGAGCGTGGTCAGCTCGCCGCGCTCCGCGTACCGCCGTGGGTAGTGGTGCAGCAGGTCGCCGACCGTGTGCAGATCCATGTGCTCGGCCATCACCTTGGCGGTGGCGGCGCCGAGCAGCTTCTTCAGGGGTTCGTCGAGGGCGGGCACGTACTCCATTGCACACCACGCGGCTGACAGTCGTCATGGACCGCCATGGGTCCGGGGGCGGCTATTCCACTCCGATGAGCAGCGGCGGCGCGCCCTCGCCCGCCGGGTAGACGACGGTGTCGACGGCCAAGTAGGCGGCGCGGACGTGCTGTTCGAGGGTGGGGGTGAGGGTCTCGGGGGTGTCGGCGGCGACGACCAGGGTGACGAGTTCGCCGCCGGCCGAGAG
This sequence comes from Streptomyces laurentii, assembly GCA_002355495.1. GTDB lineage: Bacteria > Actinomycetota > Actinomycetes > Streptomycetales > Streptomycetaceae > Streptomyces > Streptomyces laurentii. Next base: position 5,700,490 of record AP017424.1, on the reverse strand, counting down.
CATGCGGTCGAGGACGGTGCGGGCGGTGTCGGTGAGGTCGTGGCCGATGACGGCGACGTCGCCCTCGATGAGGCCGAGGACGTCGCCGGCCTGGCAGACGCCGGCGGAGGTGAAGGACTGCCGTTCGGCGACGGCGAGTTCGGCGTAGCGGGTGGCGCCGGCGGCGGCGGTCATGGCGACGACGTCCTCGTCGAAGTCGCGGTCCGGTTCGTGGACGGCGAGGGCGGCGATGCCCTGGACGGCGGCGCGGGTGGGGATGAGGGCGACCCGGATGCCTTCCGCGCGGGCCGCGCCGGCGGCGGCCGCGGCGGCGGCGCGCAGTTCGGTGTCGTTGGGCAGCAGGACGACCTCGTGGGCGTGCGTCCGTCGGATGGCCTCGGCCAGTTCGTCGCCGGTGGGCGGCTCGCCGGGGCGGGCGAGCAGGGTCGTCGCGCCGGCCTCGGCGCACAGTCCGGCGAGGCCCTCGCCGGGGACGACGGCGACGACGGCGCGGCCGGCGGGCGGGGCGGGCTCGGCCGGGGCGGCCTGGGTGTCGAAGTGGGTGACGCGGATGCGGTGCGGGCGTCCCGCCTCCACACCGGCTTCGACGGCCGCGCCGGCGTCGTCGACGTGGACGTGCACGTTCCACAGCCCGTCGCCGCCGACGACGACCAGGGACTCCCCCAGCTCGTCGAGCCGGGCCCGGAGCCGGTCCACGGCGCGGTCGTCGGCGTCCAGCAGGTAGACGACCTCGTACGCGGGGCCGTCGCCCGCCACGCAGCCGTCGGCGGGCAGGACGGGCGGGTGGGCGGGGGCGGCGGGGCGGTTGGGGGCCTGGCCGGTGAGGGTCTCGACGAGCGCGCCGAGGACCGTCACCAGACCGCGTCCGCCGGCGTCCACGACCCCGGCGCGGCGCAGTGCGGCCAGTTGTCCGGGGGTGGCGTCCAGGGCCGTCAGTGCCCCGGCGTACGCGCGTGTGGCCACCTCCGTGAGGTGTCCTCCCCCGTCGCAGGCGTCGGCGGCGGCGCGGGCGACGGTGAGGACGGTGCCCTCGACGGGGTGGGCGACGGCCGCGTGGGCGGCGTCGGCGGCGTCGGCCAGGGCGCGGGCCAGGTGGTCGCCGTCGCCGGTCCCGTCGGCGAGGACGGCGGCCATGCCGCGCAGTAGCTGGGCGAGGATGGTGCCGGAGTTGCCGCGGGCGCCGATCAGCGCGCCGTGCGCCATGGCGCGTATGACCTCGGCCACACCGGCTCCGGCGGGGACGGCGTCCACGGCGCGGGCGGCGGACTCGACCGTCAGGTACAGGTTGGTGCCGGTGTCCCCGTCCGCGACGGGGTAGACGTTGATGGCGTCGATGTCCGCGCGTTCCCGGCCGAGCGCCGCCAGCGCCCCCGCACACCAGGATCGGACCGCTTCGGCGTCGAGGGTCTGCGGGACTCCGGGCAACGCGTGGTCCTCCTGTGCTCTGCGGTGGGGGTTCACCGCAGGGTAGTCCGGCGCTCACGCGGGGCCGGGGGCGGGGGCTGCGCCGGACATGGTAGTTTCGTTCCACGGAAGCAGTCGTTGTATGCTGCTTCGGTTGCCCGGCATCGTCCGGGCCATTCCCCGGCAAACCACTTCAGATCACTGATCCGATTCCGGTGCGCCGGTTTCACTGTAAATCTGAAGTCTTTGGAGTGACCCGTGGCTGCCAACTGCGACGTCTGCGGCAAGGGGCCGGGCTTCGGCAACAACATTTCGCACTCGCACCGCCGTACGTCTCGTCGCTGGAACCCGAACATCCAGCGTGTGCGTGCCGTGGTCGGTCGGACGCCGAAGCGGCTCAACGTCTGCACCTCGTGCATCAAGGCCGGCAAGGTCTCGCGCTAACCGCGACGTTCGTGTCGTAGCGCAGCCCCTGCGGTTGCCTTGAGAGGCCGGTTCACCTTGGTGAACCGGCCTTTTGCCTTGCCCGGACACGGTCGCGGAGCGTGTTCCCCGCCTTACGCGCGCGTACGCCAGCCGTGGTCGACCGGGCCGATGCCCGCGCCCAGCGCGAATCCGGCGGCGATGGCCCCCGTCACATACGCCTTCGCCGCCCGCGCCGCGTCCGGCACCGTGAGCCCTTGGGCGAGGCCGCAGGCCAGGGCCGAGGCGAGCGTGCAGCCGGTGCCGTGAGTGTGCCGGTTTCCGTACCGCGGGGCGCGCAGCCAGTGTTCCTCGGTGCCGTCGGTGAGCAGGTCGGCGGCCCGGCCGCCGTGGGCGGCGAGATGGCCGCCCTTGACCAGGGCCCAGCGGGGTCCGTACGCGAGGATCGCGCCGGCCGCCCGCCGCATCCCGTCCTCGTTCTCGACGGTCAGGCCCGTGAGCTGCGCCACCTCGTCCAGGTTGGGGGTGACGACGGTGGCGGCGGGCAACAGGCGGGTACGGACGGCGTCCAGGGCGGTCGCGGCGAGCAGCGCGTCACCGTGTTTGGAGACGCCGACCGGGTCGACGACCGCCGGGGCGGCGGTCGTGGCCAGCAGTTCGGCGACGGTCTCGACCAGCGTCGCGCTCGCCAGCATCCCGGTCTTGACCGCCTGGACGCCGATGTCGTCGACGACGGCCCGGTACTGGGCCCGCACCGCCGCCTCGGGCAGTTCCCAGGCGCCGTGGACGCCGGTGGAGTTCTGCGCGGTGACGGCGGTCACGACGCTCATGCCGTGGACGCCGAGGGCGAGCATGGTCTTGAGGTCGGCCTGGATGCCGGCGCCGCCGCCGGAGTCGGATCCGGCGACGGTGAGCACCCGCGGCGGGGCCGGGGCGGCGGGACCGGATGTCGCGGCGGGGCCGGAGGTCACTCCGTACCGCCGAAGTGGTCCCAGCCGCCCGTGCTGTGCCAGGGCGCGCCGTCCACGGTGACGTGCGGCAGCGGGGAGGGGCCGAGGACCGAGCCGATGACCTTCCAGCGGGCGGGCAGCTTCACCTCGGGCGGGAAGGTCGCCACGATCGCGTGGTCCTCTCCCCCGGTGAGCACCCACTGGAGCGGGTCGACGCCGACGGCCTGGCCGATGTCGTGCATCTGGCTGGGGATGTCGATGAGGCCGGAGCGCAGGTCGATGCGGACCTTGCTGGCCTCGGCGATGTGCCCGAGGTCGGCGATCAGCCCGTCGCTGACGTCGCACATGGCGGTGGCGCCGAGTCCGGCGGCCGCGGGGCCCGCGTGGTACGGGGGTTCGGGGCGGCGGTGGGCCTCGACGAAGGCGCGCGGGGAGCGGAAACCGCGGGAGAGGACCGCGTATCCGGCGGCGGACCAGCCGAGCCAGCCGGTGTAGGCGACGACGTCGCCGGCCCGGGCGCCGTCACGGGTGACGGGTTCGTGGTTGCGCAGGTCGCCGAGGGCGGTGATGGAGACGGTGATCGTGTCGCCGCGGACCACGTCGCCGCCGACCACGGCGGCGCCCGCGACCTGACATTCGTCGCGCAGTCCGTCCATGAGTTCGGCGGGCCAGGTGACGGGGAGTTCGGCGGGGACGACCAGGCCGAGCAGCAGCGCGGTGGGCACCGCGCCCATGGCGGCGATGTCGGCGAGGTTCTGCGCCGCGGCCTTGCGGCCCACGTCGTACGCCGTCGACCAGTCGCGGCGGAAGTGGCGTCCTTCGAGCAGGATGTCCGTGCTGGCGACCACTCTCCGGTCGGGGGCGGAGACCACGGCGGCGTCGTCGCCGGGTCCGATCCGCACCGCGGGGGTGGTGGTGAGCCGGGAGGTGAGTTCCCTGATGAGCCCGAACTCGCCCAGCTCTCCGACTGTGCCCTTCACCGCGATTCACCTCGTGTCGTCGTGCCGGCCGCCGCCGCGCCGTGCCGCTTCTCGCCGTGCGGGTCGCGGGCCGTCACCGTGTTGGATACCTTCAAGTAGACCGTCAACTTGTCATGTGTGTACGCCACACCCGGGGCGCCTCCGGACCCGGAGGTCTCCCCTCGTTCCGCGACGACGCGGTACCGTGGCGTCTCTTTCTCCCACAAGATCCTCAAGGCCGCCGTGGAGGTTCCGTGGTACAGGCGTACATCCTTATTCAGACCGAAGTGGGCAAGGCCCAGTCCGTCGCCGAGGTCATCGGCAAGATGTCGGGGGTGATCCAGGCAGAGGACGTGACCGGACCGTACGACGTGATCGTCCGCGCACAGGCCGACACCGTCGACGAGCTGGGCCGCATGGTGGTCGCCAAGGTCCAGCAAGTGGAAGGCATCACGCGCACCCTCACCTGCCCGGTCGTGCATATCTAGCCCCCGTCTACCCTTGGCCGGTGATGTCTTCTCACCGGCCTTTCGGCCTGCCCGTCCGCGCCGCCGCTTCCGTGGCGGGCGCCGTCCTGCTGCTCACGGTCGCGGGCTGTTCCGCGTCGGACTCGGGTTCGGTCGCGGTTCCCGCTCCGCCGCCGGCCGAGGCGGCCGTCTGCCGCGCCCTGGCGAAGGAGCTGCCCGACACCGTGGCGGGGCTGGGCCGGACCGGGACCGAACCCGAGTCCGAGCTGACCGCCGCGTGGGGGGACGGGGCGATCGTACTGCGCTGCGGGGTCGTCCGGCCCGAAAAGATGAGCGATCCGCAGGCGCGGGCCGTCGAGGCGGACGGCGTGAACTGGATGTACGAGCCGCGCGAGGGGGACGGTCCCCGGTTCACCACCACGTACCGCAAGGCGTACGTGGAGGTGTCGCTGGACGAGCGGTACGCGCACGACGTGGGTCCGCTCGTGGATCTCGCCGCCCCGGTGAAGAAGGCCGTGCCGTCCAGTCTGTGAGACAGACCGGACGGCCGCGAGCCGTCGGAACGCTTCCGGCGTTCTAGCGCAGGCCGGTGGAACGGTTCAGCGCGGCCTGGACGAGGCGGCTGACGAGCTCCGGGTAGCTGACGCCGCTCTCCTGCCACATGCGCGGGTACATGGAGATGGGCGTGAAGCCGGGCATGGTGTTGATCTCGTTGATGACGAAGTCGCCTTCCTCCGTGAGGAAGAAGTCGGCGCGCACCAGGCCCTCGCAGGACACGGCCTCGTAGGCCTCGACGGCGAGCCGCTGGACCTCGGCGATGGCCTTGTCGCCGATCGGCGCGGGCACGATGCCGGAGGCCGAGTCGATGTACTTGGCCTCGAAGTCGTAGAAGTCGTGGTCGGTGACCGGCGGGATCTCGGCGGGCAGGCTCGCGCGCGGGCCGTCCTCGAACTCCAGGACGCCGCACTCGATCTCGCGGCCGCGCACCAGCGCCTCGACGATGATCTTCGGGTCGTGCCGGCGGGCCTCCTCGACGGCCTCGTCGAGGCCGGAGAGGTCGTCGACCTTGGTGATGCCGACGGACGAACCGCCGCGGGCCGGCTTCACGAAAAGCGGCCAGCCGTGGTCGGCGGCGAACTCCACGATCTTCTTGCGGGCGGCGTTCGGGTTCTGGTCCCACTCGCGCGGGCGGACCGTGACGTACGGGCCGACGCGCAGGCCGAAGGAGGTGAAGACGCGCTTCATGTACTCCTTGTCCTGGCCGACGGCGGAGGCGAGGACGCCCGCGCCGACGTAGGGGATGCCGGAGAGCTCCAGGAGGCCCTGGAGGGTGCCGTCCTCGCCGTACGGGCCGTGCAGCACGGGGAAGACGACGTCGACCTCGCCGAGGACCTGCGGCAGGCTGCCGGGCTCGTGCAGGACGACCTCGCGGCTGGCCGGGTCGACGGGCAGGACCACGCCGCCGGTCCCGGACTCGGCGAGGGCGTCGACGTCCGGCAGGGTGCGGCCGTCGATGGCCATCCGCTCGGGAGCGTCGGCGGTCAGCGCCCAGCGCCCCTCCTGCGTGATGCCGATGGGCAGCACGTCGTAGACGTCCCGGTCGATGGCGCGCAGGACGGCGCCGGCGGTGAGGACGGAGATGGCGTGCTCGGAGCTGCGTCCGCCGAAGACGACGGCGACGCGCGGCTTGCGGGGGCTCTGGGTGTTCTCGCTCATATCGCGTCGAGCGTACCTTGCGGTGTCCGAACTCCTGAGCGCCCCGCTGGCCGTCGCGCTCGTACGGCGCAGTGGGCCGGACCTGGTGGGACGTGGCACGCCGGAGCCGTTCCGGTGCCGCCGATTCGATTCGGCGGCACCGGAACGGCTCCGCGGCTTCGTGTCAGCGGCGTTCCGGCTTGGCGCTGCGCGACATCAGTTCCTGAAGCGCCACGACCGGCGGCTTGCCCTCGTGCACGATCGACACGACCGTCTCGGTGATGGGCATGTCGACGCCGTGCCGGCGGCCCAGATCGAGCACGGATTCGCAGGACTTGACGCCCTCCGCGGTCTGCTTGGTGGCCGCGATGGTCTCCTGGAGGGTCATCCCGCGGCCGAGGTTGGTGCCGAAGGTGTGGTTCCGGGAGAGCGGCGAGGAGCAGGTGGCCACCAGGTCGCCGAGGCCCGCGAGTCCGGAGAAGGTCAGCGGGTCGGCGCCCATGGCGAGGCCGAGGCGGGTGGTCTCGGCGAGGCCGCGGGTGATGAGCGTGGCCTTGGAGTTGTCGCCGAGGCCCATGCCGTCGGCGATGCCGACGGCGAGCCCGATGACGTTCTTGACGGCGCCGCCGAGTTCGCAGCCGACGACGTCGGTGTTGGTGTACGGGCGGAAGTACGGGGTCATGCAGGCGGCCTGGAGGCGCCGGGCGACGTCCTCGTCGGCGCAGGCGGCGACGGCGGCGGCGGGCTGCCGGGCGGCGACCTCCAGGGCCAGGTTGGGGCCGGTGAGGACGGCGACGCGCTCCTCCGGGACGCCGGCGACCTCGCGGATGACCTCGCTCATCCGCTTGGCGGTGCCGAGTTCGATGCCCTTCATCAGGGAGACGAGGACGGTGCCGGGGGCGAGCAGCGGGGTCCAGGCGGCGAGGTTCTCGCGCAGCGTCTGGGAGGGCACGACGAGGACGGTGAAGTCGGCGTCGCGGGCGGCCTCGGCCGGGTCGGCGGTGGCCGTGATGCCCTTGGGGAGTTCGATCCCGGGCAGGTAGTCGGGGTTGGTCCCGGTGGTGTTGATGGTCTCGGCGAGGGCGGGACGGCGGCCCCAGAGGCTCACCTCGCAGCCCGCGTCGGCGAGCACCATCGCGAAGGCGGTACCCCAGGATCCGTTGCCGAAGACGGCTGCCTTGGTCACTTCTTGCCTTCCTCTGCGGCCTTGCGGCGCTGTTCCTGCCGGGCCTTGCGGTGGTCGTACACCTCGGCGGGGGCCTTCTCGCCGCGGACCTCCTCGAGGATCCGGGTGATGGCCGCCATGATCTCCTCGGTGACCTGGCGGAGCACCTCGGGCGTCGGTTCGAGGTCGTGGAAGCGGGACAGGTCGACCGGCGGACCGGCCTGCACGATCAGGGTCTTGCGGGGCCACAGCCGGAGCTTGTTCTCCTTGGCGTACGGCGGCATCGCGAGGTTGGCGCCCCACTGGGCGACCGGGATGACGGGCGCCTTGGTGAGCAGCGCGACCCGGGCGGCGCCGGTCTTGCCGGCCATCGGCCACATCTCGGGGTCGCGGGTCAGGGTGCCCTCGGGGTAGAACGCGACGCACTCGCCGCGTTCGATGGCGTCGACGGCGGAACGGAACGCGTCCAGGGCGTCGGTGGTCTCGCGGTAGACCGGGATCTGGCCGGTGCCGCGCAGGATCGCGCCGACGAACGAGCCCTTGAAGAGGCCGGCCTTGGCCAGGAAACGGGGCACCCGGCCGGTGTTGTACTGGTAGTGCGCGTAGGACAGCGGATCCAGGTACGAGTTGTGGTTCACCGCGGTGATGAAGCCGCCGTCGGCCGGGATGTGTTCCATACCCCGCCAGTCCCGCTTGAAGAACACCACCAGCGGGGGTTTGGCGATGACCGCCGCCAGGCGGTACCAGAAGCCGATTCTGCGGCGGGACACTCGGACACCTTTCTCCGGACGGACGCGCGGGGGTCAGGGGCCTCCCCGCTGCTGGCCTAGGACACCGTACGCCCCGGGGCCTTGGCGTTTCGCGAGCGGGAAGAATACAGAATGGGTGGGATGAAGACCTACGCGGACGACCGGTCGGGTGGTCACTTCGGCGGTGCGGAGGAACGTTCCTGGTCCCTGGTCGTCCCGCTGAAGCCGCTGGCACGGGCCAAGAGCCGGCTGGCGGCGGCCGTGGGGGCCCGCTGCGGGGGCGGTTGGCGCTGGCCTTCGCCGAGGACACGGTGGCGGCGGCGCTGGCCTGTGGCCGGGTACGGGATGTGGTGGTCGTCACGGACGATCCCGACGCGGCCGTGTCGCTCGCGGCGCTGGGCGCGCGGATCGTGCCCGATCCGCCGGGCGGCGGGCTCAACGACGCGCTGGCGCACGGCGCCCGTACGGTACGGGCCGGGCGGCCGGGGGCGCGGGTGGCGGCCCTGAACGCGGATCTCCCGGCGCTGCGGCCCGCCGAGCTGGCCAGGGTCCTGGCGGTCGCGGGGCAATTCCCGCGGGCATTTCTCGCGGACGCCGCCGAAATCGGCACGACTTTCCTCTCGGCGAGTCCGGGTACGGAATTGGAACCGGCTTTCGGGGGCGCTTCGCGGCGGCGCCATTTGTCGTCGGGGGCGGTGGAAATCCGGCTGGCGGGGGTGGATTCCGTACGCCGGGACGTGGACACCGGCCGGGACCTGGCGGCGGCCCTGGCACTGGGGGTGGGCCCGCGCACGGCGGCCCGGTGGGTGCGGGCGGCCGGATAGGCTGCCGGGCATGCAGGCGACCGCGTACACGTACGATCCCGAGACCCGCAGCGGCAGTGTGCTGCTCGACGACGGCACCCCGGTGGAGTTCGGGGCGGAGGCGTTCGAGGCGGGCGGCCTGCGGCTGCTGCGGCCCGGGCAGCGGGTGCGGATCGAGACGGCGGGCGAGGGCCCGTCGGCGCGGATCACGCTGGTGACGCTGCAGACGTTCTGATCCCGGGCTCCCGGGGGGCCTGGGACGCACCGCGGGCCGGGCTCCTGGTCAGGGAGCCCGGCCCGGCGTGTGAGCGCTCTCGCCGTCGCGGCTTACTTCTTCGCGGCGGCCTTCTTCGCGGTGGTCTTGCGCGCCGTCGTCTTCTTGGCGGGCGCCTTCTTCGCGGTGGCCTTCTTGGCCGGGGCCGTCTTCTTGGCGGCGGTGGCCTTCTTCGCGGCCGTGGTGGCCTTCTTGGCCGGGGTCGCCTTCTTGGCGGCCGTGGTGGCCTTCTTCGCCGCGGCGGTGGTCTTCTTGACCGCCGTGGTCTTCTTGGCGGCCGTGGTCTTCTTGACCGCGGTCGTCTTCTTGGCGGCCGTGGTCTTCTTCGCGGCGGCCTTCTTGGCGCTGGCCTTCTTCGCGGCGGCCTTCTTCACGGTGGCGGAGGCGCCACCGGTCAGGCTGCCCTTGGGGGCCTTCTTGACGGAGACCTCGCCGCCCTTGGGGAGCTTCTTCGAGCCGCTGACCAGGTCCTTGAAGCCCTGACCCGCGCGGAAGCGGGGCACGGAGGTCTTCTTGACCCGGACGCGCTCACCCGTCTGCGGGTTGCGGGCGTAGCGGGCGGGACGGTCGACCTTCTCGAACGACCCGAACCCGGTGACCGACACGCGGTCGCCGGAGACCACGGCGCGCACGATGGCGTCGAGCACGTGGTCGACGGCTTCGGCGGCCTGCTGGCGACCGCCCAACTTGTCGGCAATCGCTTCTACGAGCTGCGCCTTGTTCACGTCTTCCCCTTCGGAGACTCTGCCCGAACGAAAGTGTTCAAGCTTTTTCGCACGTTAGGCATGTATATACCGCAAATCAAACACGAAACGGTCTAATCACCCTAGTGCCGCAACGCGGAAGTTCCGTTGCGGAGTTCCGGGTGTCAGTCGCCTTCAGGGAATCGGCCCTCGTCGAGGTCCTTCATCAACCGGTCCAGACGCGTTGCCGCGTCCGCGAGATCGTGCTTCGCCGCGGCCGTGACGACCAGCAGCTTCCGGGACAGCGCCATCCTTACGCCCTCCGGGACTTGCAGTGCGCGCACTCTTGTGTGCGCTTCCTTCAATCGGGCGGCGACGGCCTCGTAGAGCTCGAGTTGGCTGTCGCGTTCCATGCACCGATTGTGCCATCTGGGGCGAGTTGTCGCCCGACTGGGGCTCAACAAGCGACTGCGCCCCCCACCGGGTGGTGGAGGGCGCAGTACCGGAAACGCGCTGCTCAGACCGTAATTGTACGGGGCTTGAAGGCCGGCCTGGAGGCCTCGTAGGCGGCGATGTCCGCTTCGTTCTGAAGGGTGAGGCTGATGTCGTCGAGGCCGTTCAGGAGCCGCCAGCGGGCGTTCTCGTCGAGCTCGAAGTCGGCGTCGATCCCGGCGGCGAGGACCTTGCGGGCCTGCAGGTCGACGGTGATCTCGGCGGCCGGGTCGGCCTCGGTCAGCTCCCACAGGGCGTCCACGACGGACTGCGGCAGGACCACGGTGAGCAGGCCGTTCTTCAGCGAGTTGCCGCGGAAGATGTCGGCGAACCGGGCGGAGATCACGGTCTTGAAGCCGTAGTTCTGCAGCGCCCAGACGGCGTGCTCACGGGAGGAGCCGGTGCCGAAGTCGGGTCCGGCCACCAGGACGGTGGCACCCTCCCGCTCGGGGCGGTTCAGGACGAACTCCGGGTCCTTGCGCCAGGCCTCGAAGAGGCCGTCCTCGAAGCCGTCGCGGGTGACCTTCTTGAGCCAGTGCGCGGGGATGATCTGGTCGGTGTCGACGTTGCCGCGGCGCAGCGGGACGGCGCGGCCGGTGTGCGTGGTGAAAGCTTCCATGACTCCTCAGACCCCCGCGGGAGTGACGACGTCGGACAGGTCGGCCGGGGAGGCCAGGTGACCGAGGACGGCGGTGGCGGCGGCGACCTGGGGGGAGACCAGGTGGGTGCGGCCGCCCTTGCCCTGCCGGCCCTCGAAGTTGCGGTTGGAGGTGGACGCGGAGCGCTCGCCGGGGGCCAGTTGGTCGGGGTTCATGCCCAGGCACATCGAGCAGCCCGCGTGCCGCCATTCGGCGCCGGCCTCCTTGAAGACCCGGTCCAGGCCCTCCTCGACGGCCTGCAGGGCGACCCGGACGGAGCCGGGGACCACCAGCATGCGGACGCCGTCGGCGACCTTGCGGCCCTTGAGGAGCTCGGCGGCGTTGCGCAGGTCCTCGATGCGGCCGTTGGTGCAGGAGCCTACGAAGACGGTGTCGACCTCGATGGCGCGCAGCGGCTGCCCGGCGGTCAACCCCATGTATTCCAGGGCCTTTTCGGCGGCGAGGCGCTCCGATGCGTCTTCGTACGAAGCCGGGTCGGGGACGTGCGCCGAAAGCGGGGCGCCCTGGCCGGGGTTGGTGCCCCAGGTGACGAACGGTGCCAGCTCGGCGGCGTCGATGACGACCTCGGCGTCGAAGACCGCGTCCTCGTCGGTGCGCAGGGTCTTCCAGTACGCGACGGCGGCGTCCCAGTCCTCGCCCTCGGGAGCGTGGGCGCGGCCCTTGAGGTAGGCGAAGGTGGTCTCGTCGGGGGCGATCATGCCCGCGCGGGCGCCGGCCTCGATGGACATGTTGCAGATGGTCATCCGGGACTCCATCGAGAGTTTCTCGATGGCGGAGCCGCGGTATTCCAGGACGTACCCCTGGCCGCCGCCGGTGCCGATCTTCGCGATGACCGCCAGGATCAGGTCCTTGGCGGTGACGTCCGCCGGCAGTTCGCCGTCGACCGTGATGGCCATGGTCCGGGGCCGGGCCAGCGGCAGCGTCTGGGTGGCGAGGACGTGCTCGACCTGGCTGGTGCCGATGCCGAACGCCAGCGCGCCGAAGGCGCCGTGGGTGGAGGTGTGCGAGTCGCCGCAGACCACCGTGGTGCCCGGCTGGGTCAGCCCCAGCTGCGGTCCCACCACGTGGACGACGCCCTGCTCGATGTCGCCGAGCGGGTGCAGCCGGACGCCGAACTCGGCGCAGTTCTTGCGCAGGGTCTCCAACTGGGCGCGGGAGACCGGGTCGGCGATCGGCTTGTCGATGTCGAGGGTGGGGGTGTTGTGGTCCTCGGTGGCCAGGGTCAGGTCGAGCCTGCGCACCTGCCGGCCGCCGAGCCGCAGCCCGTCGAACGCCTGGGGGCTGGTCACCTCGTGCAGCAGGTGAAGATCGATGAAGAGGAGATCGGGCTCGCCTTCGGCGCGCCGGACGACATGGTCGTCCCAGACCTTCTCCGCGAGTGTCCTACCCATCGCTTTCCCTCCGGCCGGCGGTCACGCCGGCAGCACTAGAGACCCGTTGCGCGGTCCGTCGTGCGACCGCTTCACCAGAGTGACGGGTCTCGGGGAAAATTGAACTTGCGTTTCACAGAGTGAGACGAGAGTATCGTTTCATGGACAACTCTAGCGGCGTAGGCGTTCTCGACAAGGCAGCCCTTGTCCTGAGCGCCCTGGAGTCCGGTCCGGCCACCCTCGCAGGTCTGGTCGCGGCGACGGGACTCGCACGACCCACGGCACACCGACTGGCCGTGGCACTGGAACACCACCGGATGGTCGCCCGCGACATGCAGGGCCGGTTCATCCTCGGCCCGCGGCTCGCGGAGCTGGCCGCGGCGGCCGGCGAGGACCGGCTGCTCGCGACCGCCGGACCGGTGCTGACGCATCTGCGCGACGTGACCGGCGAGAGCGCTCAGCTCTACCGGCGCCAGGGCGACATGCGGATCTGTGTGGCGGCCGCCGAGCGGCTGTCCGGTCTTCGGGACACCGTCCCGGTCGGCTCCACGCTGACGATGAAGGCCGGTTCGTCGGCGCAGATCCTGATGGCCTGGGAGGAGCCGGAGCGGCTGCACCGGGGTCTGCAGGGGGCGCGCTTCACGGCGACGGCCCTGTCGGGCGTCCGGCGCCGCGGCTGGGCCCAGTCGATCGGCGAGCGCGAGCCGGGCGTCGCGTCCGTCTCCGCGCCCGTACGCGGCCCCTCGAACCGCGTGGTGGCCGCCGTGTCGGTGTCGGGCCCGATCGAGCGCCTGACCCGCCACCCGGGCCGGATGCACGCCCAGGCGGTCATCGACGCCGCCGCGCGCCTCACCGAGGCCCTGCGCCGCAACGGCTGACGCGGACCCTCTCCCCCGTCCCTCCGACCTCGTACGTATCCGGCCCACCGCTCCAACGCCGCAGCGGTGGGCCGGAGTTGTTCGCGCGGTCCCGCACAACAGTCGGCAGTCGGCAGTCGGCAGTCGGCAGAACACAACGAAGGAAGCCCTCCCCCGAAGGGAAGGGCTTCCTTGCTCGTACCCCCGACCGGATTCGAACCGGCGCTACCGCCTTGAGAGGGCGGCGTGCTAGGCCGCTACACAACGGGGGCAAGAACTATGATCACGTGACAGAGTCGCATGATGTTTACTGCGCTGGCCTACCTGGACTCGAACCAAGACTAACTGAACCAGAATCAGTCGTGCTGCCAATTACACCATAGGCCACTGGTGGAGAAGACCAGTTGGTACCCCCGACCGGATTCGAACCGGCGCTACCGCCTTGAGAGGGCGGCGTGCTAGGCCGCTACACAACGGGGGCCCTAGCGATCCTGCATCAGTATCACCGGGAGCTACCCAAGTGACCCTGCGGGAAGGATCTGTACCCCCGACCGGATTCGAACCGGCGCTACCGCCTTGAGAGGGCGGCGTGCTAGGCCGCTACACAACGGGGGCTTTGTGGATGCCATCCACGGTTGCAGATGAGCTCTGCGAGCTGGCCTACCTGGACTCGAACCAAGACTAACTGAACCAGAATCAGTCGTGCTGCCAATTACACCATAGGCCACCGGAACTTGATCCCTTCGAGAAGGGGCCTTGCTCGGCTTCCGCTTCAGGGGCTTTCGGCCTTTCGGCCCTGTCCCCCTCGGCGACAAGAAGAACATTACCCGATGGTTCCCGGTGCTCCAAAACGGGTATCCCCCCGCAGCACCCCGGGGAGCTGGCCGAGGCCGGTGATCCGGTGCAGCTCGGGCCGCCCGCCGCCGCCGGCGCGATCCAGCCAGATGCCGAGCAGCCCCGCCTCGGTCGCGCCGCGGGCGTCGATGTCGGGCTGGTCACCGACGTACGCCACCTCCCCCGGCGCGAGCCCCAGGGCCGTGCAGGCCGCGTGGAAGGCCTCGGCGGCCGGCTTGGCCACGCCCAGCTCGGCCGCGCAGAGGACGGCCTCGAACCGGTCCCGTACGCCCAGGGCGCGCAGCTTGTGGTCCTGGTTGAGGATGCTGGAGTTCGACAGGACCCCGTGCCGGTAGTCGCCGGCCAGCACGTCGAGGGCGGGGACGGCGTCCGGGAACAGCTCCCACGCGGCCTCGTAGTGGGCCACGTACCGCTCGAACCAGCCGTCGGCCGCCTCCCGGGTCATCCCGGGCTCCTCCAGGAAGTCCCGCACCCGCTCGCGGCGCTGCTCCAGGAAGTCCACCCCGCCGGCCTCGAAGCGCCGCCAGTGCAGCACCGTGAGTTCCTTCCAGCGCCCGAGCGCCTGCTCCACGGACGCGTACCCGCCGGCCAGCCCCTCGGCCGTGAGATGCGCGCGCATCCCGGCGCGGTCGGCGCGCGCGTAGTCGAAGAGCGTGTCGTCGATGTCCCAGAGCACCGCGCGGATGGCCATGGCATCGACGGTACCCCGGGGGCGGCGATCAGGCCGGGGAACAGTCATCGCGGGGGGCCGGGACGGCAACGCCTCGGGGGCGGCACCCGGGGTGTTCCGGGTGCCGCCCCCGAGGGCGGAAAGCGGGGCCGCTTACGCGGCGAGCTTGGCCAGGGCCGCGTCGATGCGCGCCAGGGCCTTGTCCTGGCCCAGGATCTGCAGCGACTCGAAGAGCGGCAGACCGACCGTGCGGCCGGTGACGGCGACACGGACCGGGGCCTGGGCCTTGCCGAGCTTGAGGCCGTGGGCCTCGCCGGCGGCCAGGACGGCGTTCTTCAGCGCCTCGGCGTCGTTCCAGTCGGCCGCCGCGAGCTTCTCGCGCGCGGTGGTGAGGAGCGCGGCGGGCTCGCCCTTCATCGCCTTGTCCCACGAGGCCTGGTCGAAGACCGGCTCCGCGAGGAACAGGAAGTCGACGTTGGCCGTGATCTCCGACAGGACGGTGAGCCGGGTCTGGGCGTACGGCGCGATGGCCTCCCAGGCGGCCTGATCGAAGTCCTCCGGCGCCCAGGGGGCGTGCGGGGCCCGCAGCCAGGGCTCGCAGGCCGCGGCGAAGTCCTTCACGTCCAGCATGCGGATGTGGTCCGCGTTGATGGACTCGGCCTTCTTGAGGTCGAAGCGGGCCGGGTTGGCGTTGACGTCCGCGATGTCGAACTTCTCCACCATCTCGGCGAGGGTGAAGAGGTCGCGGTCGGCGGAGAAGGACCAGCCGAGCAGCGACAGGTAGTTGAGCAGGCCCTCGGGGAGGAAGCCGCGCTCCCGGTAGAGGTTGAGGGCGGACTGCGGGTCGCGCTTGGAGAGCTTCTTGTTGCCCTCGCCCATGACGTACGGGAGGTGACCGAAGGCCGGGATCTCCTTGGCGACGCCCAGCTCCATCAGCGCCTTGTACAGCGCGATCTGGCGCGGGGTGGAGGAGAGCAGGTCCTCGCCGCGCAGGACGTGGGTGATCTCCATCAGGGCGTCGTCGACCGGGTTGACCAGGGTGTACAGCGGGGCGCCGTTGGCGCGCACGATGCCGTAGTCCGGGACGTTCTCCGGGGTGAAGGTGAGCTCGCCGCGGACGAGGTCGGTGAAGGTGATCGTCTCGTCCGGCATCCGGAAGCGGACGATGGCCTCGCGGCCCTCGGCCTTGTACTGGGCGATCTGCTCGGCGGTCAGGTCGCGGCAGTGGCCGTCGTAGCCGGAGGGGCGGCCGGCGGCGCGGGCGGCCTCGCGGCGCTCGTCCAGCTCGGTGGCGGTGCAGTAGCAGTGGTACGCGTAGCCGCCGGCGAGCAGCTTCTCGGCCACGTCCTTGTAGATGTCCATCCGCTGGGACTGCCGGTACGGCGGGTGCGGACCGCCGACCTCGGGGCCCTCGTCCCAGTCCAGACCGAGCCAGCGCAGCGAGTCGAGCAGCTGGTTGTACGACTCCTCGGAGTCGCGGGCCGCGTCGGTGTCCTCGATACGGAAGACCATGGTGCCCTGGTTGTGCCGGGCGAAGGCCCAGTTGAACAGGGCGGTGCGGACCAGGCCGACGTGGGGGTTGCCGGTCGGGGAGGGACAGAAACGGACGCGGATGTGGGCGTTAGCCACGCTTGATCACCCTATTGGTGAGAGTGCCGATGCCTTCGATGGTGACGGCGACCTCGTCGCCGACGTTGAGGGGGCCGACCCCGGCGGGAGTGCCGGTGAGGATGACGTCGCCGGGGAGCAGCGTCATGGCCTCGGTGATGTGGACGACCAGGTCCTCGATGGAGCGGATCATGTCGCTCGTACGACCGAGCTGGCGTTGTTCGCCGTTGACCGTGGCCTGGATGGCCAGGTCGCTCGGGTCGAGTTCGGTCTCCACCCAGGGCCCCAGCGGGCAGGAGGTGTCGAAGCCCTTCGCGCGGGACCACTGGGCCTCGCGCTTCTGGACGTCGCGGGCGGTGACGTCGTTGGCGCAGGTGTAGCCGAAGACGACGTCCTTGACGCGCTCGCGGGGCACTTCACGGCACATGCGGCCGATGACCACGGCCAGTTCGGCCTCGTGGTGCAGCTCGTTGGAGAAGGAGGGGTACTCGATGGCGTCGCCGGGGCCGATCACGGAGGTGGTGGGCTTGAAGAAGGCCACCGGGACCTCGGGGACCTCGTTGCCCATTTCCTTGGCGTGCTCCGCGTAGTTGCGGCCGATGGCCACGACCTTGTTGGGGAGCACGGGCGGCAGGAGCCGGACCTTGCTGAGCGGGACCTTGGTGCCGCTGAGCTCGAAGTCCGTGTACGGGATGCCCTTGATGATGTCGAGGACCAGGCCGCCGCCCTCGACGGTTCCCTCGCCCTCGACCGCGCCGAAGGCGACATTGCCGTCGATGGAGAATCTGGCGATGCGCACGAGTGCTGTCGCCCCTCACTTGGTACTGGCTGGAGTCTGACGCTCCAGGCTAACGCGCGGCGAGGGGCGGACCGGCGGATTTGTCCGCCGGACGGCTGCCGGAGGCTGCCGGACGACTATTCGGCGGCCAGGTACGCGGGCACGTACGGCGCGGGCGCCGTCATGAGGATCGTGCGGCGGGGGTTCGCGGTCCGCTCGGGCAGGGTGGCGTTGTACTCGGGCTGGGCGCCCCGGCTCAGCTGCGCCGCGTCCTCGAGGTGGGCGAGCGTCGAGCGGCGGGGGTTGGCCGTGTTGACGGGGAGTACGGGCGTCGGCTGCGTCGGCTGCGTCGTCGTCTTCATCGCGATCTCGGACCTTTGTCTGCGGCGGGGGGCGCCCTCATGGGCGCGTCGGACGTGCTGCCCATTCTGTAAAGCGTCAGGCTAAACATGCAATTCCCTTCGAATGCATGGCCGATCCAACAAACTCTGTGTGAGTTTGCTCACCACCGAAGGAACAAACCGGTCATTACGCACCGCAATCCTCGGTCACCGAAACGGACATTCCCTCACCGAATGATCTATTCCGCTCCTGATCATGGCGACTGGGACACCCTCCACGCCCCTTCGGTTCGCCCCGCTATGGCCGTTTCCTCCGTGATCATCTTCTACACGCGGTGACTCCTCGCACACGCGTCGTCATTCCTGTCCCAGCCTGCTGATCGGCCCTTGTTGGAGATCCGCCACTGTGCTGGAATTCCCGCACCGCCGCGGGTTACCAAGCCGGCGCGCAGGAGGCGCAACGCAGCGCCGGCCGAGTGGCGGGGACAGGGGGATCTGCGCCGGTCACCGACGACCACCACCGGGGGGCGCATCAGCTCCCCACGACGCCGACACCGTCCTCTCCGTTCATCCGGAAGGGCGCCTGGTCCAGAGGTTGCGACGCTAGTGCAGGGACGTTTCAAGAGGGATGGCACGGGCTCTTCCCAGGCCCGCAAGGGCCGAGGGGAAGCTCCGGCGGAGCAGGAGCCGCGTGCCGGGACCCAGCACGGTTCCCCGGCGCCGCACCCGCAGAACCCGGGCCGCAAGGGCGGTGACCAGCAGCCGGGCCGCAAGGGCGGCGACGGCCCCGGTCGCCCGGACGGCCCCGACAGCGCCGCGCGCGGCACCGGCGAGAACGCCGAGAAGGCGCCGGCCGACCCCGCGGAGCTCCCCGAGCTCGACGCCGAGGCCCAGGTCGGGCCGCGAATAGCCCTGCGCAACTGGCGCATCTCCACCCGTCTGGTGGCGCTGCTGACCCTCCCCGTGGTCGCGGCCACCAGCCTCGGCGGCATCCGTATCAGCCAGTCGCTGCAGGACATGGACCAGTTGGAGCAGCTGCAGCTGCTCACCAAGCTGACCAAGCAGGCGACCAACTTCGCCGAGGCGCTCCAGGAGGAGCGCGGCCTGTCCGCCGGTCCGCTCGCCAACGGCAAGAGCGCCGGCGACTACCAGGTCGCCAACCCGCGCAAGAAGACCGACCGCGCGTACAAGGCCTTCCTGGACGCCACCAAGGAGATCCCGGCCGGCGACGAGGAAGACTCGCTGCGCAGCATCCGCGCGAACGTCAGTCAGATCGCCTCGCAGGTCAGCGCGCTGGGCTCGATCCGTACCTCCGCGTACGAGAAGGGCATCGCCCACTCGGTGACGGTCGAGGCGTACAGCCGTCTCATCCGCTCGCTGCTCAGCCTGTCCCAGGACATGGCCCAGGCCACCAGCAACCCGGAGATGATCAAGCGGACCCGCGCGCTCGCCGCGTTCTCGTCCGCCAAGGAGTACGCCTCCATCCAGCAGGCGATCATCGCCTCCGCGCTGCCCCGAACGACAGCCGCCCGGCCAACCTCCAGCTCGGTGACCGCCTCTACGGTGAAGCCGCGCTGACGAGTGAGAGCGTCGAGTTCAAGTCCTTCCAGACGATCTACGAGTCGACCGGCGGCGACGCGCTGGATCTGACCGCCTCGCTGGTCAACGGCGACCCGTCGATCGAGGCGGCCGACAACTACGCCCAGCGGCTGCTGAAGTCGACCCGCGGCCTGCCGGACGTGAAGCGCGGTCACCTGAACTTCACCGACGAGTACGGCACCAAGATGACCGCGATGAAGCGCATCGAGGCCGACCTCCTCGGCAAGATGGAGACCGAGGCGCGCGACCTGAAGCAGGTGTCGCAGCGCGACGCCATCATCAACGGTGCGCTGATCCTCCTCGTCCTCGGCGTCTCCCTCGTCGGTGCCTTCGTCGTGGCCCGGTCCATGATCCGGTCGCTGCGCCGGCTCCAGGACACCGCGACCAAGGTCGCCCAGGACCGCCTGCCCGAGCTGGTCAAGCAGCTCTCCGAGTCCGACCCGCAGGACGTCGACACCTCCGTCGAGTCCGTCGGTGTGCACTCCCGCGACGAGATCGGCCAGGTGGCCGCGGCCTTCGACGAGGTGCACCGCGAGGCGGTCCGACTGGCCGCCGAGCAGGCCCTCCTCCGGGGCAACGTCAACGCGATGTTCACCAACCTCTCGCGCCGTTCCCAGGGCCTCATCCAGCGTCAGCTCTCGCTCATCTCCGAACTGGAGTCCCGCGAGGCCGACCCGGACCAGCTGTCGTCGCTGTTCAAGCTCGACCACCTCGCGACCCGTATGCGCCGGAACGGCGAGAACCTCCTCGTCCTCGCCGGCGAGGAGCCGGGCCGTCGCTGGACCCGCCCCGTCCCGCTGGTCGACGTGCTGCGTGCCGCCGCCTCCGAGGTGGAGCAGTACGAGCGCATCGAGCTGGCCTCGGTCCCCGCGACCGACGTCGCCGGCCGCGTCGTCAACGACCTCGTCCACCTGCTCGCCGAGCTGCTCGAGAACGCCACGTCGTTCTCCTCGCCGCAGACGAAGGTCCGGGTCACCGGTCACGCGCTGCCCGACGGCCGCGTGCTCGTCGAGATCCACGACACCGGTATCGGCCTGTCCCCCGAGGACCTGGCCGCGATCAACGAGCGGCTCGCCTCGCCGCCCACCGTGGACGTCTCGGTCTCGCGCCGCATGGGTCTGTTCGTGGTCGGCCGGCTGTCCCTGCGACACGGCATCCGCATCCAGCTGCGCCCGTCCGACTCGGGCGGCACCACCGCGCTCGTCATGCTCCCGGTCGATGTCGCCCACGGCGGCAAGAAGCCCGCTCCCAAGGCCGGTCAGAACGGCGGCCAGAACGGTGTTCCGCAGGGCCAGGGCGGCGCGGGCGGCCGGCTCGCCGGCGGTCCCGGCGCGGGCGCGGCACTCGGCGGCGGACGCGCGGGCGGCCAGGGCGGCGCGCCCGGTGGCCGGCTCGGCGCCGGTCCGACGCGTGGCGCGCTGCCCGGCCGGGACGCGCAGCGCCCGAACTCCCCGCAGCCGCAGGGCCCGAACCTCTTCGAGGAGCGTCCGCAGGCGCCGGCGCCCGCGCCCGCCCAGGCGCAGCACCAGGCTCCGGGCCGGCCCCAGGGCGGCCCGTCCCAGGACCGCGACCGCTACCAGGACCCGAACTCCTCGGGCCCGGAGACCGCGCAGATGCCGCCGGTTCCGGTCGACCCGCAGGGCCCGGGCCTCGGTGCCGGCGCGCCCGGCGGTTTCGTCGGCGGCGCGCAGAGCGCGATCCCGTCCCGTACGGACATCTGGGGCCACCAGGCTCCGGTCCCGCAGGCTCCCCAGGCTCCGCAGGCGCCTCAGGCTCCGCAGATGCCCCAGGCTCCGCAGATGCAGCAGGCCCCTCAGGCTCCGCTGGAGCAGCGTCCGGCGGTGGGGAACGGCTTCCCGCGCGCCGAACTTCCCGGCGGCGCCCCGCAGCAGCAGCCGCAGGCGCCGCGTCCGCAGGCCACCAGCTGGGGCAACGACCAGATGCAGCCGGTCCGCCGGCCGCAGCAGGACATGACCCCGCTGGACGCGCCGCGCGGCCACGACGACATGGAGACCACGGGTGGCTACGCGCTGCCCGGTGTCCCCGACGGCCCGGGTTCCACCGGCCAGTTCGCCCGCCCCGACTTCGGCGCGCAGCAGCAGGCCCCGCAGCCCCAGGCCCCGCAGGGCTACCCGGGCTACGGCCAGGACCCGACGTCCACCGAGGCGTTCCCGCGCCCGGACTTCGGTGCTCCGCAGCAGGACTTCGGCGCTCCGCAGCAGGCTCCGCAGCAGCAGGCGTACGGTCACCAGCCGTTCGTCCCGCAGGCCCAGGCCCCGCAGCAGCCCATGCCGCAGCAGGCCCCGTCCCCGTACGGGCAGGCCCCGCAGGCCCCCGCGCCGCAGCAGCGGACCGCGAACGAGCCCGCGCAGCCGCAGCTCCAGCAGCCGCGCCGGCCCGAGGCCCTGCCGCCGGCGCCCGCGCCGGGCGGCGGCGAGGCGCGCACGCCGCTGTTCGACACGCTGGAGACCGACTGGTTCCGCCAGGAGCAGGCCCAGGCGCAGGCCCAGGGCCAGGCTCCGCAGATGCCTCAGGCCCAGGCCCAGGCTCCGCAGATGCCGCAGGCCGCGCAGCCTCCGCAGGACCGGCCGCAGCCCGCCCCGTACCAGGGCTACCAGGCCCCGCAGGCCGCCGCCCCGGCGCCCGCTCCGGCCGCCCCGGTCCCGCCGTCCCAGCCGGACGTCGAGCGGACCATGCAGAGCCCGGTCGTCCCCCCGCCGCCGCAGCGGCCCGCCCCGGCGGCCCCGCAGCAGCCGGAGGCGCCGCAGCCGATGGGTCCCGGCGACCCGAACGGCTCGGCCGCGTGGCGGACCTCGCCCAACGACGAACTGGTGCGCCAGGCCGAGCGGGTGCGCAAGCCCGCCGCCGGCGGGGTCACCACGTCCGGGCTCCCGCGGCGTGTGCCGCGGGCCAACCTCGTGCCCGGGACCGCCCAGGAGCAGGCCCCCGCGGCCGGCCCCCAGGTGTCCCGCGCACCCGACGACGTCCGCGGCCGGCTCACCAATCTGCGCCGCGGTATCCAGCAGGGCCGTCAGGCGGGCAACTCGACCACGGGTTCCTTCCCTCTCGGTCCGAACCAGCAGCAGGAGCGTTAGTTGAGCGCGATGAGCCAGGCGGCGCAGAATCTGAACTGGTTGATCACCAACTTCGTGGACAACACCCCCGGGGTGTCCCACACGGTGGTGGTCTCCGCCGACGGTCTGCTCCTTGCCATGTCCGAAGGGTTCCCCCGCGACCGCGCCGACCAGCTCGCGGCGGTCGCCTCCGGACTGACCTCGCTGACCGCGGGGGCGTCCCGGATCTTCGAGGGCGGACCGGTCGCCCAGACCGTGGTGGAGATGGAGCGCGGCTTCCTCTTCCTGATGTCGGTCTCGGACGGTTCCTCGCTGGCCGTTCTGGCGCACCCCGAGTGCGACATCGGCCTGGTGGGCTACGAGATGGCGCTTCTCGTGGACCGGGCGGGCACGGTGCTCACCCCGGATCTGCGGGCGGAGTTGCAGGGCAGCCTGCTCCACTAGCCACGGCCCCGTCATCCGTACCCGATACGCCCGCGGCGGTGCGCCCCTCCGCACCGCACCGGACCGTTCACCGTCCGGCCGCCCCCACCCGGCCCCCACCGGCCCCATCAGACGGCAGGACCCCTGCCGTCAAGCCCGGAGGATTCATGACCCCGCCCCCCGCCTCTCACGATCCGTACGGCTCGTCACATGACGATGGCTACGGCGATGGAGGCGACCAGCCGCTGGTCCGTCCGTACGCGATGACCGGCGGCCGGACCCGGCCGCGCTACCAGCTCGCCATCGAGGCGCTGGTCAGCACCACGGCCGACCCGGCACACATGGCCACCCTGCTCCCGGAGCACCAGCGGATCTGCCACCTGTGCCGTGAGGTGAAGTCGGTGGCCGAGGTCTCGGCCCTGCTGTCGATGCCGCTCGGTGTGGCCCGCATCCTCGTCGCCGACCTGGCCGAGGCGGGTCTGGTGGCCATCCACCAGCCGGGCAACGGAGAGGCCGGCGGCACGCCGGACGTGACACTGCTCGAAAGGGTGCTCAGTGGACTTCGCAAGCTCTAGTGGCGGTACCGCCTCGGCGGGCCGTTCGACCACCAGCGCGAAGATCGTGGTGGCGGGTGGCTTCGGCGTGGGCAAGACCACGTTCGTCGGCGCCGTCTCCGAGATCAACCCGCTGCGGACCGAGGCCGTCATGACGTCCGCCTCGGCGGGCATCGACGACCTGACGCACACCGGGTCGAAGTCCACGACCACGGTGGCGATGGACTTCGGCCGCATCACGCTGGACCAGGACCTGATCCTGTATCTGTTCGGTACGCCGGGTCAGGACCGTTTCTGGTTCATGTGGGACGACCTGGTGCGCGGCGCGATCGGTGCCGTGGTGCTCGTGGACACCCGCCGGCTGGCGGACTGCTTCCCGGCCGTGGACTACTTCGAGAACTCCGGTCTGCCGTTCGTCATCGCCCTCAACGGCTTCGACGGGCAGCAGCCGTACGCCCCCGAAGAGGTCCGCGAGGCGCTCCAGATCGGGCCCGACGCGCCGATCATCACGACCGACGCCCGCCACCGCGCGGACGCCAAGAGCGCCCTCATCACCCTGGTGGAACACGCCCTGATGGCGCGCCTGAAGTAGTACATTCCAAGTGGAAGCCGCCATACGGAAGTTGTCGTAGGGGCGGTGGGGAGGGGCTGTGTCCTTCGACACGGCCGCCCTCTCGTTCATAACGTTTCGACAGAGAATTGGGGCGCTGCGGACACCCGACGCATCCGAACGGTACCGCTGCGCTCACATGAGCCCCGCCTTTTGGCGGGGCTCGTTCTTTATGCCCGTTTTATCTCTGGTGGGACACACGAAAACCGGTTGCTCCGCACTGTTTGGAGGCGACCCCCTTCACGTGCTGGAATTCATGAACTCCCGAGTAGTACGGCCCTGAACGAAAGACCCGGCACGACGTAGGTGCCGGCGCCGAGAGGTTGTCGAGTGAGGCGAAGCAAGGAAAGCTCCGCGGAGCAACAGACGCGGGGCAACTTCACGCCGCCGTCCCGCGCGGCGGTGCCGCCCCCGGACGAGCCCGCACCCCCGGCCCCCGACCCGGGACGCCCGGGCAGCACCAGCAAGCTGTCGCCGCGCAACTGGCGCGTGCCCACCCGGCTGAACGCCATCCTCCTCATCCCCGCGCTCGTCGGACTGGTCATGGGCGGCTTCCAGGTGAAGTCCTCCATCGACACCTGGCAGGAAGCGCAGGACGCCGAGAAGACCGCGCTCATCGTGGGCGCCGCCGCGGAGTACAGCCAGGCGCTGCTGAACGAGCGTGACCTCACCGCCGAACCGCTCCTCAAGGCCAAGAGCCCGCAGGACCGTTCCGCCTCCGAGATCACCAAGGCGTACGCCGCCACCGACTCCGCCAAGGCCACGTTCGACCAGGCCGTCGCGAACATGCCGGGCGGCGAGGGCATGCGACGCCGGCTCGGGCTGTTCCGCCAGGCCGAGCCCAAGCTCCAGGAGCTGCGCAAGATCGCGTACACCCGGGCGCTCGACCCCGTCGACACCCAGGTCGGCTACACCGAGGTCCAGCACTACCTGATGGAGTTCTCCAACGAACTCGGTCTGGGCACCGGCAACATCACCAGCTACGGCCGTACCGTCTACGCCCTCCAGCTCTCCAAGGGCGCCGAGTCGCTCCAGCGCTCCATCGGCACCCAGCTGCTCGTCCGTCCCAGTAAGAAGGAGGACGTGTTCGCGCAGCAGTCGGTTGCCTTCAACTCGTACAACTATCTGGAGCAGATCGCCCTCGGCGAGTACACCTCCGGCGGCACCCAGGCCGACATGGACCGGCTCCAGGAGGTCATGGCCGGCAAGTCGGCCGAGGGCACCAAGAAGATGGCCGCCCAGGGCATCGAACTGCCGAAGGGTTCCGGCAAGGACACCTCGGTCTTCGCCGGCATGGCGCAGGCCATCGGCTCGGCCAAGGACGCCTCCGCCATCGAGGACCTGAAGGCGCGCGGCATCACCGCCGACACCTGGATGGCCGTCGCCACCGCCAAGTTCGACGGGTACACCGAGGTCGAGAAGGAGCTTGTCGACCGGGCCGTGACCGAGGCCGCCGACATCTCCGACAGCGCGCGGACGGACGCCTGGGTCAACGGCGCCGTCGTGCTGGTCTCGCTGCTCGCCGCCTTCGTCATCGCCGGGCTCATGGCCCGCCAGATGAGCCGCTCGATGCGCCGGCTGCGCACCGCCGCCTTCGGCATCGCCGAGCAGCGGCTGCCGATGCTGGTCGACCAGCTGTCGCGGACCGAGCCGGGCCGGGTCGACACCCGTGTCCAGCCCATCCCCATCGACACCCACGACGAGATCGGCGAAGTCGCCCGCGCCTTCGACCAGGTGCACCGCGAGGCCGTCCGGCTCGCCGCCGAGCAGGCGATGCTCCGCGGCAACGTCAACGCGATCTTCACCAACCTGTCGCGCCGCAACCAGTCGCTGATCGAGGGCCAGCTGAGCCTCATCACCGACCTGGAGAACAACGAGGCCGACCCGGACCAGCTGGACAACCTCTTCAAGCTGGACCACCTGGCCACCCGTATGCGCCGCAACGGCGAGAACCTCCTCGTCCTCGCCGGCGAGGAGCCGGGCCGCCGCTGGGACCAGCCGGTCCCGCTGGTCGACGTGATGCGCGCCGCCGCCTCCGAGGTGGAGCAGTACGAGCGCGTCGACCTGGAGGGCGTGCCGGAGGCCGAGATCCACGGCCAGGCCGTGACCGACCTCGTCCACCTGCTCGCCGAGCTGCTGGAGAACGCCACCACGTTCTCCTCCCCGCAGACCAAGGTCCGGGTCACCGCGACCCGGCTGCCCGACGGCCGCGTGATGGTCGAGATCCACGACAAGGGCATCGGCCTCACCGCCGAGGACTTCGCGGACATCAACCACAGGCTGGCCAACCCGCCGACGGTGGACGTCGCCGTCTCGCAGCGCATGGGCCTGTTCGTGGTCGGCCGGCTGGCCGACCGGCACGGCATCCGCGTCCAGCTGCGCCCCTCGGGCGAGCAGGCCGGCACCACGTCGCTGGTCATGCTGCCGGACGCGATCACGCACGGTGGCGGTGGCGAGCACCAGCCGCTGCACGACGACTTCACCGTCTCGCAGATGATCCCGCAGCAGGAGCTGCCGGCCTTCGACCCGCAGTCGCAGCCGATGCGCACCGCGGCCGAACTCGGCTTCGACGACTCGCAGTACGAGGAGCCG
Source organism: Streptomyces laurentii (assembly GCA_002355495.1). Classification (GTDB taxonomy): domain Bacteria; phylum Actinomycetota; class Actinomycetes; order Streptomycetales; family Streptomycetaceae; genus Streptomyces; species Streptomyces laurentii. Next base: position 5,674,436 of record AP017424.1, on the reverse strand, counting down.
GGCGACGGCCGGCGGATGGACCCGGTGGGCCGCTCGCTGATACGCGAGGAGCGCCGGGCCGCCCTTGAGGCGCAGCTCCACCAGGCCGACGGCCGCCCGCTGTTCCGCGACGAGATCGACCCCGCGGCCGCGCCGCAGGGCTACGTACCGCAGGAGCACGAGCAGGCCTACGCCGCGGATTACCCGGCCGGCTACGCGCAGGCGCAGGAAGGTTACGCCTACCCGCAGCAGGCGCAGCCGGAGTACCCCGGCGGACAGTCGTACGAGGTCCCGCAGCCCGGTCAGCCGGCGCAGCCGGGACTCCCGGGGCAGCCGGTCCACGAGGGCTACGAGGGGTACGAGCAGCCTGCCGGCGCCTACCAGAACCAGCCGAACCAGCCGTATGCGGAAGCCGGATACGACATCGGCGCGGCCGGTCATGCGGGATACGACAACGCCTTCGAATCCCAGGCCTACCAGGGTGAGTGGCAGCAGCAGCCGGGTCATGACGAGGGTTACGCACAGGAGTTCGGATCGGAATCGGAATCCGGCCGTCTCGCCCCCGAACAGGACGCCGAGCGCGTAGGCTTCGACCGTCCGGGTCCCGCGTCGAGTCCCGCCTCGAGTCCCGCCCCGGACGCCGGCCACGCACTGACCGACGCCGGTCTGCCGCGCCGCGGCAGTGCCGCCCCCCAGGCGGCGCAGGCCCCGCAGGCGGCCCAGCCCGCGCGTCCGGCCGGTGAGGCCGGCGGCGACAACGAAGCCGAAGGTTCCGACGGCTGGCTCTCGTCGAACGACGAGCGCTGGCAGCGGGCCGAGAAGCTCCGCGACCCGAAGGCGGGTGGAGTCACCTCCTCCGGTCTTCCCCGACGGGTCCCCAAGGCCAACCTGGTCGAGGGCACCGCGGAGCACACCCCGCAGGGCGGCCCCCAGGTCTCCCGCGCACCCGAGGACGTGCGGGGCAGGTTGAGCAACCTGCGCCGCGGTGTCCAGCAGGGACGGAACGCGGGGACGGATACGAACGGATCGGGCCTCGGCCCGGGTAGTACCTACAACCAGGAGCGTTAGTGTGAGCCCGATGAGCCAGGCGGCGCAGAATCTGAACTGGTTGATCACCAACTTCGTGGACAACACCCCTGGGGTGTCCCACACGGTGGTGGTCTCCGCCGACGGACTCCTGCTCGCGATGTCCGAGGGGTTCCCCCGGGACCGCGCCGACCAGCTTGCGGCCGTCGCCTCCGGACTGACCTCGCTGACCGCGGGCGCGTCCCGGATCTTCGAGGGCGGTGCGGTCAACCAGACCGTGGTGGAGATGGAGCGCGGCTTCCTCTTCATCATGTCCATCTCGGACGGCTCCTCGCTGGCCGTGCTCTCCCACCCCGAGTCCGACATCGGTCTCGTGGGCTATGAGATGGCGCTGCTCGTGGACCGCGCGGGCGGCGTGCTGACCCCCGACCTGCGGGCCGAACTCCAGGGAAGTCTGCTCAACTGACAGACGAACAGTGCGTTTCTGGCCACCGCACCGTAGGGTGCGGTGGCGCGGTCTCACGGGACATGGGACCGCAAAGCAGGAGGAGGAGGAGACGTGGGCACACCCCCGGGCGCAAGCCCCTACAACGGATATGACGCGCACCAGGCCCCGTTGGGCGAGGCCGCGCAGAACCCGTACGGCTTTTCTTCCACGCCGAACAGAGGCGCCACTCCCACGCCGCCCTACCGGCAGCCGCAGGCCCGGAACGGCCCCTACGCGCAGGCCGGTCCGTCCGGCCAGGGCGGACCGGGCGCTCGGGGCGGTCAGAGCGGCTACGGTGGCCAGGGCGGTTACGGCGGTCAGGGCGGTTACGGCGGTCAGAGCGGCACGAGCGCGACGGGCGGGAACAACCCGCTGGTCCGTCCGTACGCGATGACCGGTGGCCGGACCCGGCCGCGTTACCAGCTCGCCATCGAGGCGCTGGTCAGCACGACGGCCGATCCGTCCCGGCTGCAGGGGCAGTTGCCCGAGCACCAGCGGATCTGCCGGCTGTGCTTCGAGATCAAGTCCGTGGCGGAAATCTCGGCACTGCTCTCCATTCCCCTCGGCGTTGCCCGGATTCTCGTCGCCGACCTGGCCGAGGCCGGACTTGTCGCCATCCACCAGCCCGGCGGCGACGAGGCCGCCGGTGGACAGCCAGACGTGACACTGCTCGAAAGGGTGCTCAGTGGACTTCGCAAGCTCTAGCGGCGGCGCGGCCCGTTCAACCACCAGCGCGAAGATCGTGGTGGCGGGTGGCTTCGGCGTGGGCAAGACCACGTTCGTGGGCGCCGTCTCGGAGATCAACCCGCTGCGGACCGAGGCCGTCATGACGTCCGCCTCGGCGGGCATCGACGACCTGACGCACACGGGCGACAAGACGACGACGACTGTCGCCATGGACTTCGGCCGCATCACCCTGGACCAGGACCTGATCCTGTACCTCTTCGGTACGCCGGGTCAGGACCGTTTCTGGTTCATGTGGGACGACCTGGTGCGCGGCGCGATCGGCGCCGTCGTCCTGGTCGACACCCGGCGGCTCGCCGACTGCTTCCCCGCGGTCGACTACTTCGAGAACTCCGGCCTGCCGTTCGTCATCGCCCTCAACGGCTTCGACGGCCACCAGCCCTACGCCCCCGAAGAGGTCCGCGAGGCGCTCCAGATCGGGCCCGACACCCCGATCATCACCACCGACGCCCGCCACCGCGCGGACGCCAAGAGCGCCCTCATCACCCTCGTCGAGCACGCGCTGATGGCCCGCCTGCGGTAACACCCGCACGCCGTCGCGAGAAGGGCCCCGCACGACCGGCTGGTCGTGCGGGGCCCTTCCGCGTGCTCCAGGGTCCGTCCCGTGCGCCCGCCGGGTCCCGTACGGCATGGAAACGGCATGGAGAAGGCATGGAGAAGGCCCCCTCTTCCCGTCGGGGAGGAGGGGGCCTGTCTCGTGTGTGAGGCGGCGCGTCGGGGCCGCGGGGCGTCAGCGCCAGCTGTGCGGGGCGACGAAGCCGTTCTCGCGCTCCAGTCGGCGCCAGCCGACCGGGGTGCGGCGGGTGTAGGCCGGCTGGGCCGGGCGGGCCGCGGCGCGGGCGAGCAGGACCGCGGTGATGGCGGCCAGCTCCTCGGGCTCGGCGTGGCCCTTCTCGACGCGGAGCAGGTTGGCTGTGGCGGGCGTGGTCACTTTCGGTGCGCTCCTCTTTACTGAGGCGGGTTGCCGTGCTTGCGGGACGGCAGATCGGCGTGCTTGGTGCGGAGCATGGCGAGGGACTTGATCAGCACCTCGCGGGTCTCGGCCGGGTCGATGACGTCGTCGACGAGACCGCGCTCCGCGGCGTAGTACGGGTGCATGAGCTCGGCCTTGTACTCCTTGACCATGCGGGTGCGCATGGCCTCCGAGTCCTCTGCCTCCGCGATCTGGCGGCGGAAGATGACGTTCGCGGCACCTTCGGCGCCCATGACCGCGATTTCGTTGGTGGGCCAGGCGTACGTCAGGTCGGCGCCGATCGACTGGGAGTCCATGACGATGTACGCGCCGCCGTATGCCTTGCGCAGGATCAGCGAGATCCGCGGCACGGTCGCGTTGCAGTACGCGTAGAGCAGCTTCGCGCCGTGACGGATGATTCCACCGTGCTCCTGGTCGACGCCGGGCAGGAAGCCGGGTACGTCCAAAAGAGTGATGATCGGGATATTGAAGGCGTCGCACATCTGAACGAAGCGGGCGGCCTTCTCCGACGCCTCGATGTCGAGGACGCCGGCCAGCGTCTGCGGCTGGTTGGCGACGATGCCGACGACCTGGCCGTCGAGACGGGCCAGGGCGCAGACGATGTTGCGGGCCCAGCGCTCGTGGATCTCCAGGAAGTCGCCGTCGTCGACGAGCTCCTCGATGACCTTGTGCATGTCGTACGGGCGGTTGCCGTCGGCGGGCACCAGGTCGAGCAGGATGTCGGAGCGGCGGTCGGCCGGGTCCTCGGAGGCCACGACCGGCGGGTTCTCGCGGTTGTTCTGCGGGAGCATCGACAGGAGGTAGCGCACCTCGGCGATGCAGGTCTCCTCGTCGTCGTACGCGAAGTGCGCCACGCCGCTGGTCTCGGCGTGCACGTCGGCACCGCCCAGGCCGTTCTGGGTGATCTCCTCGCCGGTGACGGCCTTGACGACGTCCGGGCCGGTGATGAACATCTGCGAGGTCTCGCGGACCATGAAGACGAAGTCGGTCAGCGCCGGGCTGTAGGCGGCGCCGCCGGCGCACGGGCCGAGCATCACGCTGATCTGCGGGATGACACCGGACGCCTTGGTGTTGCGCTGGAAGATGCCGCCGTAACCGGCGAGGGCGGACACGCCCTCCTGGATACGGGCGCCGGCGCCGTCGTTCAGGGAGACCAGCGGGGCACCGGCCGCGATGGCCATGTCCATGATCTTGTGGATCTTCGTGGCGTGGGCCTCGCCCAGGGCGCCGCCGAAGATCCGGAAGTCGTGCGCGTAGACGAAGACCGTCCGGCCCTCGACCGTGCCCCAGCCGGTGATGACACCGTCGGTGTACGGCTTCTTGGCCTCCAGGCCGAAGCCCTGCGCGCGGTGCCGGCGCAGCTGCTCCACCTCGTTGAACGAACCGGGGTCCAGCAGCAGGTCCACCCGCTCGCGGGCGGTCAGCTTGCCCTTCGCGTGCTGGGCCTCGGTCGCGCGGTCGCTCGGGCCGCGCCGGGCCTGCTCGCGCAGCTCGTGCAGCTCGGCCACACGGCCGCGGGCGTCAACGGGCTCGCTCGGGGTCTGGTCCACAACGGTCATGTGTCGACCCTACGAAGCCGGTCCAGGAAACCCCGCCGTCGACTCCGTACAGGTTCGCGTCTCGAATCCTGGCGGGGCTGTACAGAACCTTGGCCCCACCAGGCCGAGTCAACAGCCGGGCACCCCGTGCTGTTGTGGGGTTCTCACAACAGCAGTGCGCAGTGGTGGCCGGCACCGGTGGTGCCGGGGGTGATCCGGAGGCGCAGTCCGCCGGTCCCGGCGGCCAGGACCTCCACCGTGTCGTCGTGCGCGCGGACCGCGCGCACGGGGCGGTCCCAGGTCAGCTCGAAGGGCCGGCCGGAGCGCTCCGGCTCGCTCACCCACAGGGCCGCCGAACCGCCGGTACGCCGCAGCAGGAGACTCGCGGGCGCGGTGACGGCGAGCCGGTCCACCGTACCGGCCCGCCAGAAGTTGGCCGCGGTCAGCCCGAGGGACGGGACGGCGACCGCCTGCCGGCCGGCGTCGTTGGCGAGGATCCGCAGCCAGTGCCCGTCGGCGGCCCGGGCGGCGAGGGTGCGGGGCGAGGCGCCGGGCATGAGGAGATAGGCGTACGAGGCGTCCGCCGGGTCGGTGCCGTGGTCGAGCCAGAGGGTCTGGTAGCGGCGGGTGCGGCGCTCGGTGGAACTGGTGGTGTTGATGTCGCTCCAGGCGCCGGTGCGGTCCTCGCGCAGGGTGCGCAGTCCCTCCGTGCCGCCGCTGCCGTCCGCACCGCCGGGGAAGACCCAGCCGCCGTGGCCGGCGAGGTGGGCCCAGCCCTCCCCGGTCGTGAAGGCGGCGGTGCCGTTCTCGCCGAGGCAGCGGTTGTCGACGACGGTCTCGACGGGCACTCCGTCGGTCGCGGTGATCCCCGCGCCCAGGCATATGACGGTGTCGGCGGCGCAGAACCAGGACTTGCGGGCCTGGAGGGTGGAGCCGAGGCCCTTGAGGTGCTGGCCGATCGCGGCGAACTCGCCGTCGGTGACGCCGCCCACCCAGCGCGTGCCGGGCCGGGGCGCGCCCCATTCGCCGCCCGCCCGGTCGGCGAGGCGCTTGGTGGAGACGGTGGTGCCGGGCAGCCGGTAGGGGTCGACGGTGGGCCAGAACCAGTCGGTGTACTGGCCGCCTTGCCCGGCGGCCCACCAGTACAGCATTCCGGAGCCGGTGTGCCAGCCGCGCGGGTTCTCGCCGTTGCCGCACTCGTAGTGGGTGATGCGGTCGGAGGCCATGGAGACGTTGGCGGCCCAGCCGGGGCGGCGGTGCACGGCGCGGGCCATGGCGGGGAAGAGCCGGTGGCCGGTCGGTTCGGGGGCGGCCGGGACCGGGGAGTCGGCGACGGCGTGCAGCCGGGCGAGGTCGGCGACGCCGAACTGGCGGGCGGCGAGGACCGGGGTGACGGTGTCGCGGGCGATCCAGCCCTTCACGCGCGCGTGCCAGCGGTCGCGTTCGGCGGGACTCGCGCCGCCCGCGAGGAGGGTGATGGCGGCGATGAGGCCCTGGCCGTGGAAGTGGTCGGAGCGCATGATCCGCCGCTCGTCGCTCGCCAGGTAGCCGCGGCTGATGGCGCGGCCGTTGACGCTGTCCATCATCAGGCCGTCGTAGATGAGCGGGGCATATGCCTGCTCGACGCTGTCGAGGATGATCTGCCGCTTCGGGTCGGTGACCTCCCAGCGGGAGCCGGCGAGCAGGGTGAAGAGCCGGCCGAGGCCGTCGAGCATGACCTGGCCGTAGGTGCCGGAGTAGGCGACCCAGGTGTGCTGGACGAAGGAGCCGTCGGCGTAGAGGCCGTCGCCCTGGGACACGTACGGGAAGACGGGCGAGAGCGCGTCGCGGGCCAGGGCGAGCTTGGCGGGGGCGGCGCCGACGACACCGCGCACGGCGACCGAGCGGCACAGGTCGACGCGGTTGGCGCCGGTGGAGGTGCCCGTGTAGGAGCCGAGGACGCTGTCGGGGACGAAGTGGTCGACGGCCGCGCAGGCGGCGGCGATCCGGTCGGCGCCGAGCAGCGGGTGGAGGGCGGCGACGATGTCCATGAGCAGCCGAGGGGAGCCGATCTGCCATTCCCACCAGTTCCCGTACGGGGTGGTGCCGGGGTGGTAGACCCGCGCGGCGAGGTGGTCGAGGCCGCGCAGGACGGCGTCGAGGAGGCCGGGGTCGCCGGTGAGGCCGGTGCCGTCCTGGAGGTACGCCTGGGTCATCGTCCACAGCCGGCTGTAGCTCTGGGTGATGCCGGCGGGCGGGTCGAAGGCGTAGCCGGGCCACAGGGAGGTCGCGGTGGGCGCCATGGTCGCGCGGAAGTCGCGGGCCAGGGCACCGGTCTCGGCGAGCCGCGAGGCGTACGGTTCGGCGGCCGCGTCGTAACCGGAGCCGAGCTGGAGGTCGACCCAGCGGCGGCGCAGGATCTCGAACTCGTCGTCTCCGGCGGCGGCCAGGGGCTGGGCCTGGATCGGGCTCTGCGCCTGGGCGTGCGGGGCGAGGGCGAGGGCGGACGCCGCGGCGGTGGTGACGGTCAGGAACGTACGGCGGGACCAGGCCGGCACGGACGGGTGCGCGGGCCGGCGCGAGGGGCCCGGGACGGGCGGGGGCACGGGGACGGACACGGAGAGCCTCCCGGGGAGGGAACGGGGTGAGGACCGGTTGGTGCCCGGTTCTCTCACAGGCCCTCGGACGCAATCAATGAGCACGACAGCAAGCGCTTGCTGTCGTGCTCATCGGGGACTCGTCAGGGACTCCCCCGTCCGTGCCGCGGTGCGGCGAGGCGGTCAGCAGCCGCCGCAGTTGTAGAAGGTCACGTCCCAGTGATTGCCCTCGTCGGCGTAGATGTTGCCGGCGCCGGACTGCCACTGCGGGGCGCCGTCCCCGCGCACGCCGATGTACGTGAAGGTGTTCTTCACGTAGTTGGTGACGCAGGTGGCCTTGGCGAAGTCGAGCTTGTAGCCGTTCCAGTGCGAGTACGTGCCGCTCGCGTGCCCGGTCTCGGTGCCGCCGGTGATGTTGAGGGCGCAGCCGCTGGCGCTCTTGAGGGTCTGGGCGCCCTGGGCGGTGGCGAGGTTGAGCTGCTCGAAGGACGTGCAGGTGGAGTTGTTGCGGTCCGAGCAGCCGCCGGACGAGGACCAGGTGATGCCGGAGGAGCGGAACATCGAGGTCGCGGTGGCGTGGGTGATCTTCGTGGCGGCCTGGGCGTCGGTGGCGGTGGCCATCACGCCGAAGCCGGGGGCGAAGAGGGCGCCGCCGACCAGGGCGGTGGCGGTGAGGGCGGAGCGGAGCTTCACGGGGCCTCCTGCTGGGGACCGGACCGGGGGCCGGACACGGGATTGTCATGTGCACGAAGATGGTGCCCGAGATCTACGCGCGTCCGCCAGAGGGTGGGAGCCACGAAAAAATCAGATGTTGAAAGTTGAACGGAATACGTCTACAGTCATTCTCGTTGAAGGTTCAACAAAGCGCGATCCCCCCTCCCCCGCGCACCGTCCCCAAGGAGCACGTCATGGGTCTCTTCGGCCGCAAGAACACCGAGTCCGCCACCACCACCGCCACCCTCCCCGTCGACCCGGCGCTCGCCGCGCTGACCGGCACGTACACGATCGACGCCGCGCACAGCAGCATCGGCTTCACGGTCCGCCACGCGATGGTCACCAACGTCCGCGGCACCTTCGCCGCCCACGAGGGCACGCTGGACCTGAACGGCTCGAACCCGGCCCACTCCAGCGCCTCCATCGACGTCGAGATCGCCTCCGTCGACACGGGCATCGCCGACCGCGACAACCACCTGCGCAGCGCGGACTTCTTCGACGCCGAGCAGTTCCCGCGAATGAGCTTCCGCTCCACCGAGGCCGCGCACCTGGGCGGCGACACCTACCGCGTCACGGGCGACCTCACCATCAAGGACGTCACCCGGCCGCTCTCCATCGACCTGGAGTTCAACGGCTCGGCCACCGACGTCTACGGCAACGAGCGCGTCGGCTTCGAGGGCTCGGCCCAGATCCTGCGCTCCGACTGGGGCCTGACCTGGAACGCGGCCCTGGAGACCGGCGGTGTCATGGTCAGCGACAAGGTCAAGCTGAACTTCGACATCTCCGCCATCAAGCAGGCCGCCTGACCCCGTGCCCCTCGGGGCATCGCACGACCGAGCGCGCCCGCCTCTCCGCATCAGCGGAAGGCGGGCGCTCGGCGTTTTCCGGCCCTGCCGGGCGGGGCTACGCGGCGGCGCGGTCGGCCGCGCGGGCCACCGCGCGGATCAGCCGGTCGTTCTCGGGGGCGCCGGGGCCGCCGAGGAAGGCGAAGCGGCGGCGCGCGTAGCTGTAGGAGAGGGCGCGCGAGGGGTCGGCGAAGGACTGGCTGCCGGGGACACCGCTGTGGCCGATGGTGGTCGGGCCCAGTTCGGGGTGGCGGGTGGCGAGCGGCACGAAGCCGAGACCGAACGCGTTGTTCTCTCCGGTGACCAGGTCCTTGCCGGACGAGTGGACACGGGAGACCTCGGCGAGCGTGTCCGGCGTCAGCAGCGGCGGACGGCCGCCGAGCGGGCCGGCGACCGCCGCGTACATCCGGGCCAGGCCCCGCGCGCTGCCGACACCGCCGCCGGACAGCGGGCAGGCGGCGCGTACGGCGCGCGAATTGCCGTACGCAACCGCGTCGAACGGCGGGTCGGCGTGCTGCCCGAACGCGACGCCGAGGAGATCGTCCGGCCTGCCCGGGGACGCCGCGAGGAACGCCGCCTGGGCCGGGGTGGGAATCAGCGGCAGGGCGGTGCGGAAGCGGGGCTCCAGCTCCTCGGGCAGGCCGAGGTGGTAGTCGATGCCGTACGGGGCGCGGATCCGCTCCTCGTAGTGCGCCTGGACCGTCCGGCCGGTGGCCCGCAGGACGACCTCGCCGGCCAGCGCGCCGAAGGTGAGCGCGTGGTAGCCGTGGCCGGAGTCCGGTTCCCAGTACGGGCGGTGGGCGGCGAGACGGGCCGCGACGGCGCGGTCGTCGGCGAGCTCGGCGGGACGGAAGCCGCCGTCGACGCCGATGGCGCCGGAGCGGTGCGCGAGCAGTCCGCGCAGGGTGAGACGGTCCTTGCCCTCGGCGGCGAACTCCGGCCACCAGGAGGCCACTTCGCGGTCCGGGTCGAGCGTGCCGTCCTGGATGAGGAGGGCGACGACGAGGGATGTCGCCCCCTTGGCGGAGGAGTAGAGGGCGAGCAGCGCGTCCCCGCCGACCCCGTCACCGCCCCACAGGTCGACGACCTGACGGCCCTGGTGGTAGACGGCGAGCTGCGCGCCGCCGTCGCGGGCCTCGGCGGCGGCGACGGTCGCGAACTCCTCGCGCACGGACTCGAATCCGGCCGCCACACTGCCGTACACCTCGGCCATGCCCGCACTCCCCCTTGATCCGTCGTTTTCTCAAACAGCCGAACGATCAAGGGCGTTGACGGATTCCCGGGCGACCGCACCGATCGGCGGGTCGCTGCGGGCCGGTGAAGAGCGGACGCGGTGCGCGGCCGGCCGTGTCCCGATCCGACCGAAGGAGAGCCGGAGTTGCCGGCCGGGGCGATTGTCAGTGGGGGCCGCTAGCGTCGGCCGGATGGAATTCCGTATCGACAGCGCCGTCCTGACCGAGACCGTGGCCTGGGCCGCCCGTGTCCTGCCCGCCCGCTCCCCCGTCCCCGTCCTCGGCGGGCTCCTCCTGGAGGCGGCGGACGGGCGGCTGCGCGTCTCCGGACTCGACTACGAGGCGTCCGCCCGGATCGAGGTCGACGCCGACGTCGCCGGGGCCGGCCGGGCGCTGGTGCTCGGGCGGCGGCTGCTCGACATCTGCAAGGTGCTGCCGCACGGCCCGGTGGACTGCGTCGTCGACGGCGCACGTCTCTCGGTGACGGGCGGCGACGCGCGCTTCGGCCTCTCGTTGCTGCCGCTGGACGACTATCCGGCCCAGCCCGCCCTGCCCGCCTGGCGCGGCGCGGTGGACGCGGACGCCTTCGCGGCGGCCGTCGGGCATGTGGCGGTGGCGGCCGGCCGGGACGACTCGCTGCCGGTGCTCACCGGCATCCGGCTCGGTCTGGACGGCACGACGATGACGCTGGCCGCGACCGACCGCTACCGGTACGCGGTGCGCACCCTGGAGTGGAAGCCGGAGGTCTCCGGCGACGGGACGGGTTCCGCGGACGGGGCGGGCACGGACGTGGTGGTGCCGGCCCGGCGGCTCACCGAGATCGCCCGGTCACTCGCCGGCGCGGGCACGGTCCGGCTGGCCCTGGACGCCGGCTCGCTCGGCTTCGAGAGCGGCGGCATGCGGACCACCACCCGGCTCCTCGACGGACGGCTGCCCCGGCACGACAAGCTCTTCGCCCTGGGCGAGCACGCGGTCGCGGTCACCGAGCGGGCCCCGCTGGTGGAGGCCGTGAAGCGGGTGGCGGTGGTGGCCGAGGGCGACAGCCCCGTCCAGCTCGCGTTCGACGGCACGACCGTGCATCTCCAGGCGGGCTACGAGGACGACGTGGCCTCGCAGCGGCTGCCGGCCGTCCTGACCGGCGCCGAGTCGATGACGGTCGCCTTCAACCCCGGCTATCTGCTCGACGCGCTCGGCTCCTTCGAGGCGCCGACGCTCGGTCTGCACCTGCTCGGCCCGGGGCAGCGGGCGCTGCTCACCGACGCCACGGACGGCCGGGCCGGAACCCACCGCCATCTGCTGATGTCGGTGAAGCCGCTGGTCTGAGCGAGCGGGACCGCCGGTCAGAAGCCGCCGCCGAAGTCGCCTCCCCCGCCGAAGTCCCCGCCGCCCCCGAAATCGCCGCCGCCGCCGAAATCGCCCGATCCGAAGTCACCGGGGTCGAAGTCGGCACCGGAGACGTCGCCGCCCTGGAAGCCCTGGAAGTCCCCGCCGCCGTACTCGGAGGCGTAGGCCGGGGTGGCGAGCATCGAGCCGAGCATGGTGCCGACCAGGAGGCCCGGCAGCATGCCGCCGCCGAAGTAGCCGCCCGCCCAGGGACCGTAGGCCGGTCCGGCCTCCCAGTAGGGGCGGCGGCCGGCGTCGGTCTCGACCGTGCGGGCCTGCGGGTCGAGGCCGTCGTCGAGGCGGGCCGCGTCGGCGGCGCAGACCGGGACCTCGCGGGCGGCGCCGCCGGCCGGGGTCCAGGTACGGTCCGCGACGGACGGGCCGTGGCGCGGGTCGAAGAAGCAGGGGGCGCGCCGCTCGGGCAGCGGCCGGCCCTCGCGCCGGGCGGCCAGCACGGCGAGCGCGAAGCGGCCGTCCTCCAGGGTCTCGGTGACCGGGCGCACCTCGCCCGGCCGGGTGGCGGCGCCCATCAGGGACTTCGACCGGTCGTAGGCGTCCAGGGCGTGCTCGTAGTCCGCGCGCATGGCGTCGGTGGCACCGGGCTCGCCCGGCTGGAAGTCGAGCCGGTCCAGCTCCTCGCCGAAGGCGGTGATGTCCTCGTCGACGACGACCCGCAACCGGTCGAGCGCGGCCCGCTCCTCGGCTTCCTTACGCAGCCGGTTGCGGCGCGTGACCGCGTAGATCCCGGCGCCGCCGGCGACGACCACCGCGCCCAGGCCTATCAGGGCGCCGGTCGGCACGCTTGAGTCCTGGCCGGCCGCGCCGCCCCAGGACGCGGGCGCGGAGCCGCGCACGGTGGGCAGGGCCTGGTCGACGAAGTCGTTCAGCTCGGTCTTGGCGTCGACGCCGGGCTGGCGTACGGCGGTGACGAGGTTGCGCACGGCGGCCTGGGAGATCACCGTGCGGTCGGCCTTGGCGTCGAAGCCGTCGCCGAGGCGGACCGCGTAGAGGCCGGTGATCCCGGTCCGGGTGCGCAGGTTCGAGAAGAGGTCCTGCGGCGGGTACTGCTGGTTCGCGGGCAGCACCGCCACGAACAGCGGCTTGTCGGCGTCCTTGATCTTCTTCGCGAGCGCGTCCGCGTCGGCCTTCGACAGCTGCCCGGCCGCCGCGGGGTCCACGTACACCGGCCCCTGGCGCAGGGCCGCGGCCGCGTCCGGTATCCCCGCGGACCTGGCGCCCGCGGCGGGCGCCAGGAGCAGGAGCAGCAGGAACGGCAAGAGCAACAGGCCCGCCATCGCGGTCGCCGTCTGCCGGGTGGACATGGCCCTGATCCTCATGTCTCGACGCTACCCGAAGGCGATCGAACGGGACATAGGGGATTTCCCTGAGAGTGCCCCTGGTATCCCAGGGCGCCCGGAGACCCAGGAGACCCTGGGGAACCCGGGAGCCGGCCCCGGGAACCCGTGATTCCCAGGGCCTCCGGGCCCCTCGGCGAGCCCAAGGGGCCTGCGCCCCGGGCCCCCGCGTCACTCCGCCGGTTCGACGCCCGCCCGCAGCAGCCCGTAGGTGTACGCGTCCTCCATGGCCTGCCAGGAGGCGGCGATGACGTTCGTGCCGACGCCGACCGTCCGCCATTCCCCGTCGCCGTCGCTCGACGTCACGAGCACCCTGGTCGTGGACTCGGTGCCGTGGCGGCCCTCCAGGATGCGGACCTTGTAGTCGGTCAGCTCGACCTGCGCGAGCTGCGGGTGGATCCGCTCCAGCGCGATGCGCATCGCCCGGTCGAGGGCGTTGACGGGGCCGTTGCCCTCGGCGGTGGCGACGATCCGCTCGCCCTTGGCCCACAGCTTCACCGTGGCCTCGTTGGCGTGCGTGCCGTCCGGCCGGTCCTCGACGATGGCCCGCCAGGACTCCGTGCGGTAGTAGCGGCGCGGCCGGCCCTCCACCTCCTCGCGCAGCAGCAGCTCGAAGGAGGCGTCGGCGGCCTCGTACGTGTAGCCCTTGAGCTCGCGCTCCTTGACCCGTTCGACGACCCGGGCGACCAGCGCGCGGTCGCCGCCGAGGTCGACGCCCAGCTCCTTGCCCTTGAGCTCGATGGAGGCGCGGCCCGCCATGTCGGAGACCAGCATCCGCATGGTGTTGCCGACCCGCTCGGGGTCGATGTGCTGGTAGAGGTCGGGGTCGACCTTGATCGCGGAGGCGTGCAGGCCGGCCTTGTGGGCGAAGGCGGAGACGCCGACGTACGGCTGGTGGGTGGAGGGGGTGAGGTTGACGACCTCGGCGATGGCGTGCGAGATCCTGGTCATCTCGGCCAGCGCGCCCTCGGGCAGCACCGTCTTGCCGTACTTGAGTTCGAGGGCCGCGACCACGGGGAAGAGGTTGGCGTTGCCGACCCGCTCGCCGTAGCCGTTGGCGGTGCACTGCACGTGCGTGGCACCGGCGTCGACGGCGGCGAGGGTGTTGGCGACGGCGCAGCCGGTGTCGTCCTGGGCGTGGATGCCGAGCCGGGCGCCGGTGTCGGCGAGGACGGTGGCGACCACGGCCTGGACCTGGGCGGGGAGCATGCCGCCGTTGGTGTCGCAGAGGATCACGACGTCGGCGCCGGCCTCGTGCGCGGTGCGGACGACGTCCTTGGCGTACGTGGGGTTGGCCTTGTAGCCGTCGAAGAAGTGCTCGCAGTCGACGAACACCCGGCGGCCCTGGGAGCGCAGGTGGGAGACGGTGTCGCGGACCATCTCCAGGTTCTCTTCGAGGGTGGTGCGCAGGGCCAGCTCGACATGCCGGTCGTGGGACTTGGCGACGAGCGTGATCACCGGGGCGCCGGATTCGAGCAGCGCCTTGACCTGCGGGTCCTCGGCGGCGCTGCCGCCGGCGCGGCGGGTGGCGCCGAAGGCCACGAGCTGCGCGTTCTTGAACGCGATCTCCTCCCGGGCGCGGGCGAAGAACTCGGTGTCGCGCGGGTTGGCGCCCGGCCAGCCGCCCTCGATGAAGCCGACGCCGAAGTCGTCCAGATACCGCGCGATGGCCAGCTTGTCGGCGACCGTGAGGTTGATGCCCTCGCGCTGCGCGCCGTCGCGCAGCGTCGTGTCGAAGACGTGGAAGCTGTCGTCGCGGTCGTCGCGGCCGGCGTTCTGGCCGTGCCCGCCGTTCTCCGTGGTCATGACGTGATGGCTCCTGTCGGATGTGGCTCCGGAAGGTCTGGATCCACTTGCCCCCATTCTCACGCGCCGTCCGTTTCGGCCTTTTGGTGGGGCCGGGAAGCCGGAAAACAAAAAACCCCTCGCGGGTGCGAGAGGTCTGCGCGCGGGTCTGGGGCACGATGGCCGCCTGCCGTGGGGATGGGTCCCACGGCTCAGCGGTCACTGCGGACCGGCGCGCTGCTGCCGATAATCATCGTGGTAGCGAGCACGCCGGCAGTCTGCCACAGGCGCCGGGCACCGTGGACGGGAATCTCACGATGCGGAATCGGCGGCCGTCACCGGCTTCTTCACGGGCGTCGCGGAGGCCGTGCCCGCGCCGGAACCGGCCACCCGGCCCAGGTCGATGTCGCGGGTCTCGCGCATCGACACGTACACGATCAGCGAGACCGCGGCGCAGCCGGCCACGTACCAGTAGTAGCCGGACTCGATCCCCGCGTCCTTGAACCACAGCGCCACGTACTCGGCGGTGCCGCCGAACAGCGCGTTGGCGATGGCGTACGGCAGGGCGACGCCGAGCGCGCGGATCCCGGTCGGGAACAGCTCCGCCTTCACGCACGCGTTGATGGAGGTGTAGCCGGTGACGACGACGAGCGCGAGCAGGGACAGGCCGAGCGCCGGCCAGAACGACCCCGCGTGCCGCAGCATCGTCATGATCGGCACGGTGAGGAGCGTGGAGCCGACGGCGAAGGTGATGAGCAGCGGGCGGCGGCCGATCCGGTCGGAGAGCCGGCCGGCGAGCGGCTGCAGACAGGCGAAGACGATCAGCGCGCAGAAGGAGACCAGGGTGGCGGTCTGCTTGGGCAGTCCCGCGGAGTTGGACAGGTACTTCGTGAGGTAGGTGGTGTACGTGTAGTAGGCCACCGTGCCGCCCATGGTGAGCGCGATGACGAGCAGCGCCTCGCGCTTGTGCGCCCACAGCGCCTTGATCGTGCCCTTGTCGCCGGCGGCCACGCCGTCGTCGGCGGTGTCCTCGTACACCTCGGTCTCCAGCATCGTGCGCCGCAGGTAGAACACCACGGCCGCGCCGAGGGCGCCGACGATGAAGGGGATGCGCCAGCCCCAGCTGTGCAGGGCCTCGGTGGACATGGTCCGCTGCAGGATGATCTGCAGGCCGAGACCGAGGATCTGGCCGGCCGTCATCGACACGTACTGGAAGCTGGAGGCGAAGCCGCGGCGCTCCGGGGCGGACGCCTCGGTGAGGTACGTGGCGCTGGCGGCGTACTCGCCGCCGACGGACAGGCCCTGGAGGAGCCGGGCGACGAGGAGGACGGCCGCGCCGCCGTAGCCGGCCACGCCGTAGGTCGGGGCGACGGCGATGAGGAGCGCCGAGGCGGACATCAGCGTGACGGTGAGGGTGAGGGCCGCCTTCCGGCCCTTGCGGTCACCGACCCGGCCGAGCAGCCAGCCGCCGACCGGGCGCATGAAGAAACCGACGGCGAAGATGCCGGCGGTGTTCATGAGCTTGGCGGTGTCGTTGCCCTCGGGGAAGAACGCCCCCGCGAAGTACGTCGCGAAACTCGCGTACACGAACCAGTCGAACCACTCGACCATGTTGCCGGCGGACCCGACCCAGATCTTCTTCCAGTGCTCTCGTCCCATGGGCAGGAACCGTGCCGGACATCGGCCTCCGGCAACAAGAGTGCGGAGGGCAACGATCGCGCCTACTTGCGTTCCTAAAGATCACGGAAGCAGGGTTTCGGAGATGAACTCGCCTACGTGGGACAGGACTTGCTCCCGGTCGGTACCGGGGATGCCGACCGCGACGTGCACGCTGAAGCCGTCGAGCAGGGCCCGCGTGCGGTGCGCCGCCCGCTCCGCGTCCAGGCCCGCCCGGAACTCCCCGCGCGACACCCCCTCGGCGAGGAGCGCGACGAGGTCGCGGTGCCAGGCCCGTTCGATGGCGGCCTGCCGGGCGCGGGCGTCGTCGTCGGCGCCGCGCGAACGGTTCCAGACCTCCAGCCACAGCGTCCAGTGCGGGTCGCGCGGGCCGTCCGGCACGTACACGTCCACATAGCCGTCGAGCCGTTCGCGCGCGGTGCCGGGCCCGGAGAGCACGGCGGCGCGGGCCGCGCCGAGCCGGCTCTCGCTCCACTCCAGGGTCCGCAGCAGCAGTTCGTCCCTGCTGCGGAAGTAGTAGAGGAGGTGACCGCTGCTCATGCCGACCTGCCGTCCGAGCCCGGCCATGGTCAGCCCGTCGAGACCGTGCGCGGCGATGGTGTCCATCGCGGCGGCGAGCACGTCCTCGCGCGGCGGCGCGGGCTGGTTCCTGCGGCGCGGGCGGGGGTCGGGGGCGGGCGGGTCGCTGTGCTGGGTCACCGGTCCGTTCTACAGGATCGGGAGGCGCGGGCCGTCAGGGCTCCTCGGGCAGGCGGCCGTCGGGGCCGCGCCCGAAGGCGTGGTGCATCACGTCGGCGAGATCGGCCTCGGGTACGGTGCCGCGCAGCCCGGCGAGTACGGGGGCGGCCTCCTCGTCGGCGAGGACGCCGAGGTGTTCCTCGCGCAGCGCCCGGATCACCTCCACGATCTCCGGCCGCAGCGCCATCCACGCGCGCGAGGTGCGGATCTCCTCCTCGACGTGCTCCATGAACCAGCGCATGACGTCGTACGGGATCTCCCGGCCCGCGACGGCCGGGTCCCAGCAGAGGGTGGGTTCCCGCGCCGGGTCCTCGTCGGGCACGATCGCGGTCACCACCATCCGCCGTCCGGCGGCGAGGTCGTCCAGCTCCACGTGCCAGGCGTCCTCGGGCAGGGAGTAGTGGAAGGTGAGCGCGTACGCGCCGGGGCGGGGGTTCGGGCCGGGCATGACCGTCACCCTGGCACGCCCGTCCCGCGGCCCGCACCCGCGTTTCCCGGGAGCGCCCTTCCCGGATCCGTCCTTCCCGGGGGCCTCACACCGCCGGCTGCTGCTGGGTGATGCAGTGCACGCCACCCCCGCCCGCGAAGATCGGACGGGCGTCGACCAGGACGACCTCGCGCTCCGGGTACAGGCGGCGCAGGATGCCGGCCGCGATCTCGTCGTGGGGGTCGTCGAAGGCGCACAGCACGACGCCGCCGTTGCAGAGATAGTGGTTGATGTACGAGTAGTCGACCCAGTCGCCGTCCTCGTCCTTCAGCACGGTGGGGGCCAGGACCTCGACGACCTCCAGGGGGCGGCCCTGCGCGTCCGTCGCGCCGCGCAGGAGGTCCACGTAGAGGCGGGAGCGCTCGTGGTCGGGGTGGTCGGGGTCTTGCTGGCTGTGGACGAGGACGGTGCCGGGGCGGGCGAAGGTGGCGACGATGTCGACGTGGCCCCGGGTGCCGAAGAGACCGTAGTCGGCGGTCAGGCCGTGCGGCAGCCAGATCGCCTTGGTGGTGCCGAGCTTGGCGTGGATCTCGCGTTCGACCTCCTCGCGGCTCCAGTCGGAGTTGCGGCCCTCGCCGAGCTGGACGGTGTCGGTGAGCAGGACGGTGCCTTCGCCGTCGACGTGGATCGCGCCGCCCTCGTTCACGAGGTCGCTGCCGAGCAGCGGCACGCCGGCCGCGTCGGCGACATGGCGGGCGACGGCGGCGTCGTACTGCCAGCGGGCCCAGCCCTGGCGGCCCCAGCCGTTGAACACCCAGTCCACGGCGGCGAGCCGGCCGTACTCGTCCGTGACGAAGGTGGGGCCGATGTCGCGCATCCAGGCGTCGTCCAGCCCGCATTCGAGGAGCTCGACGTCGTCACCGAGGAGGGCGCGGGCGGAGTCGGCGCCGCCGGGGGCCACCACCATGGTGACCGGCTCGAAGCGGCGTACGGCGCGGGCGACCGTCGCCCAGGCGGCGCGGGCCCCGGCCAGCTCGGCGTCGTTCGCGAAGGTGGGGTTGGGGCTGGGCCAGGCCATCCAGGTGCGCTCGTGCGGGGTCCACTCGGCGGGCATGCGGTAGGTCATGACGGCTCCTGGCGAAGGTCAGAGGTCAGAGGTCAGAGGAAGTACAGGCGATTGAGCGTGACGCGGTCGGCCGCGTCCGAGCGCAGCGCCGCGCCGTCGAGCGAGACGAGGCCGGTGCGGTCGTCGACCCGGACGTCTCCGGTACGGGAGTTGAGACGCAGGTCCGCCGGGCCGATGCCGCGCGTGCCGCGCACCGCCACGCGCCGTCGGCGGGTGGGCATCCGGTCGGCGCCGAGACCCGCGGCGGCCTGGGCGACGAAGGCGACGGAGAGGTCCGCGGCGGTGGCTCCGTGGGCGCCGAACTGGGGCCCGAGGACGAGCGGTTCGCAGGTGTCGGTGGCGGCGTTCGGGTCGCCGACCACGCCGTACGCAGGGAAGCCGGACTTCAGCACCAGCTGCGGCTTCGCGCCGAAGAACGCGGGCCGCCACAGCACGATGTCGGCGAGCTTGCCCACCTCGATCGACCCGATCTCGTGCGCGAGGCCGTGGGCGATCGCCGGATTGATGGTCAGCTTGGCCAGATAGCGCAGCACGCGCGCGTTGTCGTCGTGCGCGCCGTCGCCCTCCAGGGGGCCGCGCTCGGCCTTCATCTTCCCCGCCATGGCGAAGGTCCGGCGTACGGTCTCGCCGGCCCGGCCCATTCCCTGAGCGTCGGAGGAGGTGATGCCGATCGCTCCGAGGTCGTGCAGGACGTCCTCCGCGCCCATCGTGCCGGCCCGGATCCGGTCGCGGGCCATCGCCGCGTCGCCGGGCAGGTCGGTCTTCAGGTCGTGGACGGAGACGATCATCCCGTAGTGCTCGGCGACCGCGTCGCGGCCGAAGGGGAGCGTGGGGTTGGTGGAGGAGCCGATGACGTTCGGGACGCCCGCCATCCGCAGCACGTTGGGGACGTGGCCGCCGCCGCAGCCCTCGATGTGGAAGGCGTGGATCGTACGGCCGTCCAGGACGCTGAGGGTGTCCTCGACCGACAGGCACTCGTTCAGCCCGTCGCTGTGCAGGGCGACCTGGACGTCGTGCTCCTCGGCGACGCGGAGGGCGGTGTCCAGGGCCCGGGTGTGGGCGCCCATGTCCTCGTGGACCTTGAAGCCGCAGGCGCCGCCCTCGGCCAGGGCCTCGGTCAGCGGGGCCGGGTCGGAGGAGGAGCCGCGGGCGAGGAACCCGATGTTGACCGGCCAGGCGTCGAAGGCGTTGAAGGCATGCCGCAGCGCCCAGGGCGAGTTGACGCCGACGCCCCACACGGGGCCGAACTCCTGGCCGATGACGGTGGTGACGCCGCTGGCCAGCGACGCCTCCATGATGCGGGGCGAGAGCAGATGGACGTGGGTGTCGATGGCGCCCGCGGTGGCGATCAGGCCCTCGCCGGAGACGATCGACGTGCCGGTGCCGACAACGACGTCCACACCGTCGAGGGTGTCGGGGTTGCCGGCCCGGCCGATGGCGTGGATCCGGCCCTCGCGGATGCCGATGGACACCTTGCGGATGCCGGCGACGGCGTCGACGACCAGGACGTTGCTGATGACGACGTCGCAGGTGTCGCGGACTGCGGCGGCCTTCAGATGCAGCCCGTCGCGGGCGGTCTTGCCGAAGCCCGCGAGGAACTCGTCGCCGGGCTTCTGGGCGTCGGACTCGACGCGGACGACGAGCCCGGAGTCGCCGAGGACGACACGGTCGCCGGCGCGCGGGCCGTGCACGGAGGCGTACTCGTAGGGGTCCATCACTCGCCTTCCTCGCGGGAAGCCCGCCCGGGCTCGGTGTACGGCTCGGCGCCGAGGTAGCCGCAGGCGGCGGCCCGGCGCAGCGCCTCCTCCCGGGCACCGGGGGCGTCGAGCGGGCCGTCGACGAGGCCCGCGAAGCCGACGGCCACGCGCGCGCCGCCGAGGGGGACGAGGCCCACCTCCGCCGTGCCGCCCGGGTCGAAGCGGAAGGAGGCGCCGGCCGGGAGCGCGAGCCGCATCCCGTAGGCGGCGGCCCGGTCGAAGGCGAGGCGCGGGTTGGCCTCGAAGAAGTGGAAGTGGGAGGTGACGCTGACCGGGACGGTGGCGGTGTTGCGTACGGTCAGCCGGAGGTCCGGGGCGGCCTCCTCGTACCCCTCCCCCGGTCCGGGCAGCAGCGCGCCGGGCCCGGCCTCCGCCGGATCCGGCCCACGCCCCAGGGGGTCGGTGACGACCGCGAGCCGCGAGCCGTCGTCGAAGACGGCTTCGACGTGCACCTCGGTGACGATGCCGGCGACGCCCGGCAGCACGTCCTCGGGGCCGAGCACGGACCGGGCCGCTTCGATCGCCTCGGCGAGCCGCCTGCCGTCGCGGGCCGCCTCGCAGACGGTGTCGGCGATGAGCGCGGTGGCCTCGGGCACGTTGAGCCTGAGGCCGCGGGCGCGGCGGGCGCGGGCGAGTTCGGCGGCGCCGAAGAGGAGCAGCCGGTCGCGCTCGGTGGGGGTGAGTCGCACGCCGTACGCCTCCTGGTCGAACAGATCCAACATTTAGAGCAGCACTCTAAATCGTGAACAGGAATCTTCCAAGGGGTGGCCGACTATCAGTCGGGGAGACAGGGGCAGCGAGAGCACAATCTCTTGAACGGTGCTCCAAGCACCCCACACCCACCGAAACGCCGGAGCGCCCGGGCGATGGCCACCCCCGGGCGCTCCGGCTGCGGATCCCGCCGAGGATCCGATCGTCTACTTCTTGCCGAGCTCGTGCATCCAGCCGTGGACGTCCTCGGTCTTGCCGGTCTGGACGGCGAGCAGCGCCTCGCGCAGCTTCATCGACACCTCGCCCGGCTGACCACCCGAGTGCTGCCACTCGCCGCGCGCGGTCTTGACCGTGCCGACCGGGGTGATGACGGCGGCGGTGCCGCACGCGAAGACCTCGGTGAGGGTGCCGTTCTCGGTGTCGGTCCGCCACTGGTCGAGGGAGACGCGGGCCTCCTCCGACTCGTAGCCGAGGTCGCGGGCGATCTTCAGCAGCGAGTCACGGGTGACGCCGGCGAGCAGCGAGCCGGTGAGGGTCGGGGTGACGATGCGCGTCGTCCCGCCGTCGCCGCCCCCGTACACGAAGTACAGGTTCATGCCGCCGAGCTCCTCGACCCACTTGTGCTCGACCGCGTCGAGGTAGCAGACCTGGTCGCAGCCCTGCGCCGCCGCCTCGGCCTGCGCGAGCAGGGAGGCCGCGTAGTTGCCGCCGGTCTTGGCGTCGCCCATGCCGCCGGGGACGGCGCGGACGCGGTCCTCGGAGGCCCAGATGGAGACGGGCTTCACGCCGCCCGGGAAGTACGGGCCGGCCGGGGAGGCGATGACCACGAACAGGTACTCGTTGGCCGGGCGGACGCCCAGGCCGACCTCGGTCGCGATCATGAACGGGCGCAGGTAGAGCGAGGCCTCGCCGCCGTGCGCCGGCACCCACGCCTTGTCCTGCTGGACGAGCAGGTCACAGGCCTCGATGAAGGTCTCGACCGGCAGCTCCGGCATGGCGAGCCGGGCGGCGGACGCCTGGAAGCGGCGGGCGTTGGCGTCGGGGCGGAAGGTGGCGACCGAGCCGTCGGGGCGGCGGTACGCCTTCAGACCCTCGAAGATCTCCTGGGCGTAGTGCAGGACGTTGGTCGCGG
Organism: Streptomyces laurentii; assembly: GCA_002355495.1. Lineage (GTDB taxonomy): Bacteria > Actinomycetota > Actinomycetes > Streptomycetales > Streptomycetaceae > Streptomyces > Streptomyces laurentii. The sequence goes on along the minus strand of AP017424.1, from coordinate 5,652,231 downwards.
GGTCCAGGGAGAGCGGGCCGTACGGCACCAGCTGGCCGTCGTGCCAGCCGCGGCCCTCGGTCCAGCGGATGGTCACCATGTGATCGGTGAAGTGCCGGCCGAATCCCGGGTTGGCCAGGATCGCCTCGCGCTCGACGGAGGACAGCGGGCTGGAGGAAGGCTTGAGCTCGATCGTGGGCGTCGTCATGTGGATGTCCTTCACCGTTTGTGTGTGTCGGACCGCGCTCACGCCGCTCCGCAGTCACCCGCGTCACGTGTGTCACGCGAGTCACTGCCAGGACGTCCGAGCATGCACGCATGCCGCGGCCCCACGTTCGATTATCGCGCGTGACGGCCGGTGCACGAAACGGTGTGTACGCGGTCCAGAAGTCGATGGTGCCCTCTGCGACCGCGTCGGTACAGCCGCCGGGCGTGATGGCGACCCGGCGGCTGCCTGAAAAACATGCGGCCGCGGGTCAGCCGGCTACGCGTACCGCGAGCGCGTCGCCGATCTCGGCGGTCGTCCGGACGCGGTCGCCGCGCTCGGTGAGGTCGGCGGCGACGGCCGTCTCGATCCGGGCGGCCTCGGCCTCGTACCCGAGGTGGCGCAGCAGGAGCGCGACCGAGAGCACGGTGGCCGTCGGGTCGGCCTTGCCCTGGCCCGCGATGTCCGGCGCGGAGCCGTGGACCGGCTCGAACATGGAGGGGAACGAGCGGCTCGGGTCGATGTTGCCCGAGGCGGCGACGCCGATGCCGCCGGAGACGGCCGCGGCGAGGTCGGTGATGATGTCGCCGAAGAGGTTGTCGGTGACGATCACGTCGAACCGGGCCGGGTCGGTGACGAGGAAGATCGTCGCGGCGTCGACATGCAGGTAGTCGGTGGTCACCTCGGGGAACTCGCGGCCGACCCGCGCGAAGACGTCCGTCCAGAGGTGGCCCGCGAAGGTGAGCACGTTGTTCTTGTGGACCAGCGTGAGCTTCTTGCGGGGGCGGGCCTGGGCACGGGCGAAGGCGTCGCGGACGACGCGCTCGACACCGAAGGCCGTGTTGACGGAGACCTCGGTGGCGACCTCGTGCTCGGTGCCCTTGCGGATGGTGCCGCCGTTGCCGGTGTACGGGCCCTCGGTGCCCTCGCGGACCACGACGAAGTCGATCGCGGGCTGACCGGCGAGCGGGGTGGCGACGCCGGGGAGCAGCTTCGAGGGACGCAGGTTGACGTGGTGGTCGAAGGCGAAGCGGAGCTTCAGCAGGAAGCCCCGCTCCAGGACGCCCGAGGGGACCGACGGGTCGCCGATCGCGCCCAGCAGGATCGCGTCGTGCTGCTTGAGCGCGTCCAGGTCGGCGTCCGTGAGGGTCTCGCCGGTGGCGTGGTAGCGCCGGGCGCCGAAGTCGTACTCCGTGGTCTCCAGCTTCACATCCTGCGGGAGGACCGCCGCGAGGACCTTGAGGCCCTCGGCCACGACCTCCTGGCCGATGCCGTCGCCGGGGATGACTGCGAGATCGATGCTGTGAGACATGTCGGTACCTTACACGCGGCGTCCCACCGTCTGACACACCTTGTCCACGATATGGACAGCAACGCCTCCGGACGGCGGACGGAAGCGGTACGGGGGACGCGCGGCGGGACCCGTGGGGTGTCAGTGGCCGGTGGAGCCGCCGTTGTCGCGACGGTCGAGGGCGCGCTGCAGGGCGGCGGCGGCGTTCTGCCGGGCCTCGTCGGTGGCGCGGGGGGCGGAGTGGCGGACACGGCGGGTGGTCTGAGCGGCCATGAGGGATCGACTCCTTGAGATCCATGGTGATCCGGACGTGCGGAGATCAGTGGTGATCGAAGGCGCCGGAAGGGGCGGGGAGCGCCGCCGCAGGGGTTGCCTGCGCAGGGGCGTCGCGCTCTCGGCCGCCATTCGCTGATGAAGCGAGACGTTCGGCTCCTACAACGCTAGGGCAGGCCCACGCACTTGTCTCCACAATTACTCGGACTTCCTACTATCTGAGACGGCGCCGCGATCCGTTCCCGAGCGCGCGGGGCTACCGACCCCCTTGCCCCGCGGCCCGCCGCGGGGTGAGGTGAGCGCCATGACCTCCTCGTATCCCGCCGCCCTGCCCCTCCTGAGCGGCGTCCTCGTCGCCGCCCTGACCGCCTTCGGCCTGGCCGGATACGGCTTCCGGACGATCGGCCGGGGCGGCCCGGCGGGAGTGGCGCGCGGGGGTGCCGCGCTCGCCGGCGCGCTCGCCGCGGGCGTACGCCTGGGGCCTGGGGTCGCTGGTCCGCGACGAGAGCGGCACCGCCCAGGCGTGCCAGGACGCGAACCAAGCCCTGTTCGGGCAGGTGGGCGCGTTCGAGGTGTCGTATCTGCCGCCCGCGCTCGACTGCCGGCTGTCGGGGGTGGCTCCTATCCGGCGGCCGTCCCCGGCTTCGTGGCGCCGGTGATGACGGGCTGCGCGATGATCGCCGTGACGCTCGCCCTGATCGCCCTCGCCGAGCACCGCCGTACCCGTACTCGTACCGCCGAAGCGGTGTGAGAGGCCGGGTGGGAAATGGAAACCGCCCCCGACCTCGGTTGGGGGACCGAGGAAGGGGGCGGTGGCCGGAGGCCGGGCCGCACGCGAGGCGGCGGCCCGGAGGCGGGCTGATCAGCCCATGTGCGGGTAGCCGTACTCGGTTGGCGAGACCAGGCTCTCCTTGATGGAGCGGGTCAGCGTCCAGCGCATCAGGTTCTGCGGGGCGCCGGCCTTGTCGTTGGTGCCGGACGCGCGGCCGCCGCCGAAGGGCTGCTGGCCGACGACGGCGCCGGTCGACTTGTCGTTGATGTAGAAGTTGCCGGCCGCGAAGCGCAGCTTCTCCATGGTGTACGCGGCGGCGGCGCGGTCGCCCGCGATGACCGAGCCGGTGAGGGCGTAGTCCGAGACCGACTCCATCTGGGTCAGCATCTCGTCGTACTTCTCGGCAGAGCTGTCGTCGTACACGTGGATCGCGAGGATCGGGCCGAAGTACTCGGTCGTGAAGACCTCGTTCTCCGGGTCGGAGCACTCGATGACGGTCGGGCGGACGAAGTAGCCGACCGAGTCGTCGTAGGTGCCGCCGGCGACGATCGTGCAGGTCTCGTCGGCCTGGGCACGGTCGATCGCGGCCTTGTTCTTGGCGAACGAGCGCTCGTCGATGACGGCGCCGATGAAGTTCGACAGGTCGGTGACGTCACCCATGGTGATGCCGTCGATCTCGGCCGCGAACTCCTCCTTGAACCCGTCGTTCCAGATGGAGGCCGGGATGTACGCACGCGAGGACGCGGAGCACTTCTGGCCCTGGAACTCGAAGGAACCGCGGGTCAGGGCGGTCTTCAGGACGGCGCGGTCGGCGCTCGGGTGGGCGACGACGAAGTCCTTGCCACCGGTCTCGCCGACGATCCGCGGGTAGGAGCGGTACGTCTCGATGTTGTTGCCGACCGTCTTCCACAGGTGCTGGAAGGTCTTGGTCGAGCCGGTGAAGTGGATGCCGGCCAGGTCGCGGTGGTTCAGGGCCACCTCGGAGACGGCGATGCCGTCGCCGGTCACCAGGTTGATGACGCCCTTCGGCAGACCGGCCTCCTCCAGGAGCTCCATGAGGAGCACGGCGGAGTGGGTCTGGGTCGGGGACGGCTTCCAGACGACCACGTTACCCATGAGGGCGGGGGCGGTCGGCAGGTTGCCGGCGATGGCCGTGAAGTTGAACGGCGTGATCGCGTAGACGAAGCCCTCGAGCGGGCGGTGGTCCAGGCGGTTCCAGACGCCCGGCGCGTTGGCCGGGGGCTGCTCGGCCAGGATCTGGCGAGCGTAGGACACGTTGAAGCGCCAGAAGTCGACGAGCTCGCACGGGGTGTCGATCTCGGCCTGCTGGGCGGTCTTCGACTGGCCGAGCATGGTGGAGGCGGCCAGGGTCTCGCGCCACGGGCCGGCCAGCAGCTCGGCGGCGCGCAGGATGATCGCCGCGCGGTCGTCGAAGGACATCGCGCGCCACGCCGGGGCGGCGGCCAGGGCCGCGTCGATGGCGTCCTGGGCGTCCTGCTGGGTGGCGCCGCGGAAGGTGCCGATGACGGCCTTGTGGTTGTGCGGCTGGACGACCTTGAACTCGTCGCCGCCGCCCATGCGCTTGACGCCACCGATGGTCATCGGCAGCTCGCGCGGGTTCTCGGCCAGCTCCTTGAGCTTGACCTCGAGGCGGGCGCGCTCGGGCGAACCCGGGGCGTAGCTGTGCACCGGCTCGTTGACGGGCGTGGGGACCTGGGTGACAGCGTCCATGTCTCTCGGGACTCCTTCAGAGAGGTAGTGGGCTCAGCCCTTGGTCAGGATGGAACGGACGAAGAAGAGCAGGTTGGCGGGCTTCTCCGCCAGGCGGCGCATGAAGTAGCCGTACCAGTCGGTGCCGTACGCGGTGTAGACACGCATGCGGTGGCCCTCGGCCGCCAGCCGGTTCTGCTCCTCGCTCCGGATGCCGTACAGCATCTGGAACTCGTACTCGTCCAGCTTGCGCCCGGCGCGCCGCGCGAGCTCCTGGGCGATGGAGATGAGGCGCGGGTCGTGGGACCCGATCATCGGGTAGCCCTCGCCGTCCATGAGGATCTTCGTGATCCGGACGTACGCCTTGTCGATCTCGGGCTTGTCCTGGATGGCGACGGAGGCGGGCTCCTTGTAGGCGCCCTTCACGATGCGCACGCGCGAGCCGGCGGCGGCCAGGCGGCGGGCGTCGTCCTCGGTGCGGAAGAGGTAGGCCTGGATGACGCAGCCGGTCTGCGGGAAGTCCTTCCGCAGCTCCTCGTGGATGGCGAACATCGAGTCGAGGGTGGTGTGGTCCTCGGCGTCGAGGGTGACCGTGGTGCCGATCTCGGCGGCGGCCGCGACGACCGGGCGGACGTTCGCGAGGGCCAGCTCGTGGCCGTTCTCCAGGGACTGGCCGAACATCGACAGCTTGACCGACATCTCGGCGCGGGCGCCGAGGCCGAGGTCCTTGAGGCGGCCGATCAGCTCGAGGTAGGCGTCGCGGGCGGCGTAGGACTGCTCGACGGTGGTGATGTCCTCACCGACCACGTCGAGGGTGACCTCCAGGCCGCGGGCGGCCAGGTCCTGCACGATCGGGACGACGTCGTTCACCGACTCACCGGCGATGAAGCGTGCCACGACCTGCTTGGTCCCGGGGGCGGCCGAAACGAAACGGCGCATTTTGTCGCTGCGCGACGCGGCGAGGATCACGGGAGCCAGCACGAGGCACCTCCAAAGGGGCAGGGTGACGAAGGGTGCCGTACCCGATCTTTTCGAATCGCCGGGAACAGCACGAAGAACCACCGTGAAACCTATGGACCGCTCGTATCGTCCGCCATCTACAGCTGTCACGCATCCGTGGTCACCCGCTCAGACATCTGTCTGAAGATCGGCGGCGGCGGTGGGAGAATGGCGCCGTGAAGGGCGATTACCAGGAGTTGGTGGACGAGATCTCGGCGCTGCTCGGCACCCCCGCGATCCTGGAGAACCGGGATTTCGGGCTGATCGCCTTCGGCGCGCACGACAGCGACGACGACAGCGCCATGGACCCGGTCCGGACCCGGTCGATCCTCACGAGGAAGTCGACGCCCGCGGTCCGCGCCTGGTTCGAGGGCTTCGGGATCACCCGGGCGACCGGCCCGGTGCGGATCCCCGCCGCCCCGGACGCGGGCGTCTACCGCGACCGGATCTGCCTGCCGGTACGCCACCGGGGCGTGGCCCTCGGTTACGTGTGGCTGCTCGACGCCGAGCCGGGCCCCTCACACGAACGGCTGAGCGCCGCGATGGAGGTCGCGGCCCGGATCGGCGACCTGCTGGCCGACGAGGAACGGGCCGGGGCCGACGTCTCCCGGGAGCTGCGCACCACGCTCACGGTGGAGCGCGGCTGGCAGTACGACATGGCGGTGGCCGCGCTGCGGACGGCGCTGGGCCCGGACGCCGACGGGCTGCACGCGCTGGTCTGCCTCGCGCCCTGGCCCGAGGAGGACTCCCCGTCGCCGCGCGCGGTTCCGGGAGCGGCGGCGCTGTGCACGGTGCCGTGGTCCCGGCCGGGCGGACCCGCCGGCGGACACGCCGCGGGGCGCGCGCTCGCCGTCCTCGTCCGGCTCCGGGCGGCCGACAACCTCTCCCCCGCCGCCACCGCGGCCGGCCGGCTGCGGTCCGCCGCCAGCGGCGGTCCGTCCGGCGTGGCCGGGATCGCCGCGCCCCGGCGCGGGCTCGCGGACCTGGACATCGCCTGGCGGGAAGCCTCCTCGGCCGCCCGCGCCGCGACCGCGCAGCCGCGTCTGGGCCCGCTCGCCGAGTGGTCGGCCATCGGCCCGTACCGGATGCTCACCGCGCTCCCGCCGGCCGAACCCGATCCGGTGGTCCGCGCCCTGCTCGCCCCGTCCCACGCCGAACTGGCGCGGACGGCCGAGGCGTTCCTCGACCACGCGGGGCAGGCGGGGCGGACGGCGACGGCGCTCGGGATCCACCGCCAGACCCTCTACTACCGGCTCTCCCGGGTCGAACAGCTCACCGGGCTCGACCTCGACCGGGGCGAGGACCGGCTGCTGCTGCATATGGCGCTGAAGGTGGCCCGGCTCTGACGGTGCGACCGCACCCGGCTCCCCAGGACCGGGGGCCGGGCACGGTCGTCCGTACGAGAGAGCGTCAGACCAGGTTGACGGAGCGGGCCGAGGCCGCGCCGATCGTCTCCGCGATCTCGGCGAGCACACCCGCCGGGACGTCGTCGTCGACGGAGAGCACGACCAGCGCCTCGCCGCCCTCCTCGGTCCGGGAGACCTGCATGCCCGCGATGTTCAGACCGGCCTCGCCGAGGATCCGGCCGACGGTGCCGACGACGCCCGGGCGGTCGTCGTAGCGCAGCACGACCATGTGGTCGGCGAGCGCCAGGTCCACGTCGTAGTCGCCGACGGCGACGATCTTCTGGAGGTGCTTGGGGCCGGCGAGGGTGCCGGAGACCGCGACCTCCTGGCCGTCCGCGAGGGTGCCGCGGACCGTGACCATGTTGCGGTGGTCGGGCGACTCGGAGCTGGTGGTCAGGCGCACCTCGACACCGCGCTCCTGCGCGAACAGCGGGGCGTTGACGTACGACACGGTCTCGTCGACCACGTCCTCGAACACGCCCTTGAGCGCGGAGAGTTCGAGCACCTTGACGTCGTGCTGGGTGATCTCGCCGTACACCTCGACGTCGAGCCGGACGGCGACCTCGCCGGCCAGCGCGGTGAAGATCCGGCCGAGCTTCTCGGCCAGCGGCAGACCCGGCTTCACGTCCTCGGCGATGACGCCGCCCTGGACGTTGACCGCGTCCGGGACCAGCTCGCCGGCCAGCGCGAGGCGCACCGACTTGGCGACGGCGATGCCGGCCTTCTCCTGGGCCTCGTCGGTGGAGGCGCCCAGGTGCGGGGTGCACACGACCTGGTCGAGCTCGAAGAGCGGGGAGTCCGTGCAGGGCTCCTTGGCGTACACGTCGAGGCCGGCGCCGGCGACCCGGCCCTCCTTGAGCGCCGCGTACAGCGCCGCCTCGTCGACGATCCCGCCGCGCGCGGCGTTGACGATCCGGACCGACGGCTTGACCTTGTGCAGCGCCTCGTCACCGATGAGACCGAGGGTCTCCGGGGTCTTCGGCAGGTGGACGGTGACGAAGTCGGCGACCTCGAGGAGCTCGTCCAGGGAGAGCAGCTTCACGCCCATCTGGGCGGCGCGGGCCGGCTGCACGTAGGGGTCGTACGCGACGATCTTCATCCCGAAGGCCGACATGCGCTGGGCGACCAGCACGCCGATGCGGCCGAGGCCGACGACGCCGAGGGTCTTCTCGCTCAGCTCGACGCCCGTGTACTTCGAGCGCTTCCACTCGCTGTTCTTCAGCGCGGTGTTCGCCTGCGGGATGTTGCGGGCGGTGGCGAGGAGCAGACCGCAGGCCAGCTCGGCGGCGGTGACGATGTTGGAGGTCGGGGCGTTGACGACCATCACGCCGGCCTTGGTGGCGGCGGAGACGTCCACGTTGTCCAGGCCGACTCCGGCGCGGGCGACGACCCGCAGCTTCTTCGCGGCGGCGATGGCCTCCGCGTCGACCTTGGTGGCGGAGCGGATGAGGATGGCGTCGACATCGGCGATCGCGGGGAGCAGTTCGGCGCGGTCGGCGCCGTTGCAGTGCCGGATCTCGAAGTCCGGGCCCAGTGCGTCGACGGTGGCGGGCGACAGCTCTTCAGCGATGAGTACGACGGGTTTCGAGCTCACGTGAGTCCTCACAAGGGCAGTGCGGACGGCCGTCCCGACGGCCGAAGCGGTGGAGGGGGCTTGCCGCGTGGAAGCGCACGACGCTGTGGGCTGGACGCGATGTTGTTTGTGCAGTGTAGGTGGTGGGCCGAGCGGCCACGTACGCCGCGTTGGAAGGATCACCCGTCCGTGGTTGGACGGGGTGTCCAAGCGCCGTACGGGGGTGCCGGCCGGGCCGTACGGAGGGAGTGACGCCGGCCCGTTACGGCGGTGGTGCGCGGGGCGGCGCGAGCCGGACGAGGGGTCCGGCCCGCGCCCGGAGACTTACGCCTCCTCGTCGTTCACCCAGCTCATGAGCTTGCGCAGCTCCTTGCCGGTGGTCTCCAGGAGGTGCTGCTCGTCCTGGGTCTTGTACTCGTTGTACTTCTTCAGACCGCCGTGGTACTCGTCCATCCAGTTCTTGGCGAAGGTGCCGTCCTGGATCTCGGCGAGGACCTTCTTCATCTCGGCCTTGGTGGCGTCGTTGATGATCCGCGGGCCGGTGACGTAGTCGCCCCACTCGGCGGTCTCCGAGACCGACCAGCGCATCTTCTCCAGGCCGCCCTCGTACATGAGGTCGACGATCAGCTTCAGCTCGTGCAGGCACTCGAAGTAGGCGATCTCCGGCTGGTAGCCGGCCTCGACCAGGGTCTCGAAGCCCGCCTTGACCAGGGCGCTGGCGCCGCCGCACAGCACCGCCTGCTCACCGAACAGGTCGGTCTCGGTCTCCTCGGTGAAGGTGGTCTTGATGACACCGGCGCGGGTACCGCCGATGGCCTTGGCGTACGACAGGGCCAGCGCGAAGGCGTTGCCCGTGGCGTCCTGCTCGACCGCGGCGATCGCGGGGACGCCGCGGCCCTCCTCGTACTGACGGCGGACCAGGTGACCCGGGCCCTTCGGGGCGACCAGCGCGACGTCCACGCCGGCCGGGGGCTTGATCAGGCCGAAGCGGATGTTGAAGCCGTGCGCGAAGAAGAGCGCGTCGCCGTCCTTCAGGTTCGGGGCGATGGACTCCTCGTAGACCTGTGCCTGGATCGGGTCCGGGATCAGGATCATGATCAGGTCGGCCTCGGCGGCGGCCTCGGCCGGGGTGACGACGCGCAGACCCTGCTCCTCGGCCCTGGCCTTGGACTTCGAGCCCTCGTGCAGACCGACTCGGACGTCGACGCCCGAGTCACGCAGCGACAGCGCGTGGGCGTGGCCCTGGCTGCCGTAACCGATCACCGCGACCTTGCGGCCCTGGATGATGGACAGGTCGGCGTTGTCGTCGTAGAACAGCTCGGCCACGGGGGTTCTCCTTGAGGTGCTGGTGATGCGTCCCACCGTACGGCGGAGCGCGGAAGTAGGGTGCCGCATCTCGCCAGGCGGACCGCCGGATGGACCGGCGGCCGACGCCTCTTGACGGCGTGACACGGGAAAAACGGGTGCGGCGGCACGGGGTCGGGCGCCGCGAGGTCGGGCGGTGCGGGGTCAGGCGCTGCGGTCGAGGGCCCGCAGGGACCGGTCGGTGATGGACCGGGCGCCCCGCCCTATGGCGATGGTCCCGGACTGGACGAGTTCCTTGATGCCGAACTGGTCCAGCATCTTCAGCATCGCCTCGAGCTTGTCACTCGAACCGGTGGCCTCGATGGTGACCGCCTCGGGCGAGACGTCCACGGTCTTCGCGCGGAAGAGCTGGACGATCTCGACGATCTGGGAGCGGGTCTCGTTGTCGGCGCGGACCTTCACCAGGACGAGCTCGCGCTGGATCGCCGCGCCGGGCTCGAGTTCGACGATCTTCAGGACGTTGACCAGCTTGTTGAGCTGCTTCGTCACCTGCTCCAGGGGCAGGTCCTCGACACTGACCACGATGGTGATGCGGCTGATGTCGGGGTGTTCGGTGACACCGACCGCGAGCGAGTCGATGTTGAAGCCGCGGCGGGAGAACAGGGCGGCGATCCGGGCGAGGATGCCGGGCGTGTTCTCGACCAGGACGGAGAGCGTGTGCTTGGTGGACATGGTGGGGTCTCTTCCTGTCTCTGCCTGTTCTCTGCTTCTCTTCGCTCTTCGCCTCAGTCGTCCGCGCCGTCGCCGAAGTCGGGACGGACTCCGCGGGCGGCCATGACCTCGTCGTTGGACGTGCCGGCGGCGACCATCGGCCAGACCTGGGCGTCCTGGTGGACGATGAAGTCCACGACGACCGGACGGTCGTTGATCGCGTTGGCCTCGGCGATGACCCTGTCCAGGTCGGCCGGGTCCTCACAGCGCAGCGCCACACAGCCCATGGCCTCGGACAGCTTCACGAAGTCCGGGACCCGGGTGCCCTTGGCCGTCGGCTCGGCGTCGCCCGGACCCGAGTGCAGCACGGTGTTGGAGTAGCGCTGGTTGTAGAACAGCGTCTGCCACTGGCGGACCATCCCCAGCGCGCCGTTGTTGATGACGGCGACCTTGATCGGGATGTTGTTCAGCGCGCAGGTGGTCAGTTCCTGATTGGTCATCTGGAAGCAGCCGTCGCCGTCGACCGCCCAGACCGTGCGGTCGGGCATGCCGGCCTTCGCGCCCATCGCCGCCGGGACCGCGTAGCCCATCGTCCCCGCGCCACCGGAGTTCAGCCAGGTCGCGGGCTGCTCGTAGTCGATGAAGTGCGCGGCCCACATCTGGTGCTGGCCGACGCCGGCGGCGAAGATCGTGCCCTCCGGCGCGAGCTTGCCGATGCGCTGGATGACCTGCTGCGGCGAGAGGCTGCCGTCCTTGGGCAGGTCGTAGCCCAGCGGGTAGGTCTCGCGCCACCGGTTCAGATCCGACCACCAGGCGGTGCAGTCGCCCTTGTCGCCCTCGGCGTGCTCGGCCTGGACGGCCTGGACCAGATCGGCGATGACCTCGCGCGCGTCGCCCACGATCGGCACGTCCGCGGTGCGGTTCTTGCCGATCTCGGCCGGGTCGATGTCCGCGTGGACGATCTTGGCGTACGGGGCGAAGCCGTCCAGCTTGCCCGTCACCCGGTCGTCGAACCGGGCGCCCAGCGCGACGATCAGGTCGGCCTTCTGCAGCGCGGTCACCGCGGTGACCGAACCGTGCATGCCCGGCATGCCCACGTGCTGGGGGTGACTGTCCGGGAACGCGCCCAGCGCCATCAGCGTGGTGGTCACCGGCGCGCCCGTCAGCTCCGCCAGGACCTTCAGCTCGGCCGTCGCGCCGGCCTTGATGACACCGCCGCCGACGTACAGCACCGGCCGCTTCGCCGCCGAGATCAGCTTGGCCGCCTCACGGATCTGCTTGGCGTGCGGCTTGGTCACCGGCCGGTAGCCCGGCAGGTCCATCTGCGGCGGCCACGAGAACGTCGTCTTCGCCTGCAGCGCGTCCTTCGCGATGTCGACCAGCACCGGACCCGGACGGCCCGTCGAGGCGATGTGGAACGCCTCCGCGATCGTCCTCGGGATGTCCTCCGCCTTCGTCACCAGGAAGTTGTGCTTGGTGATCGGCATCGTGATGCCGCAGATGTCCGCCTCCTGGAAGGCGTCCGTACCGATCGCGTGCGAGGCGACCTGCCCCGTGATCGCGACCAGCGGAACGGAGTCCATGTGCGCGTCGGCGATCGGGGTGACCAGGTTCGTGGCGCCGGGACCGGACGTCGCCATGCAGACCCCGACCTTGCCGGTGGCCTGGGCGTAACCGGTGGCCGCGTGGCCCGCGCCCTGCTCGTGCCGGACCAGGATGTGGCGCACTCGCCGCGAGTCCATCATCGGGTCGTACGCCGGGAGGATCGCCCCGCCCGGGATGCCGAAGACGGTGTCGGCGCCTACTTCCTCGAGAGAACGAATGAGGGACTGCGCACCCGTGACGTGCTCGACGGTCGTGGCGGTCGGTGCGCCGTGACGGGTCCGCGGCTGCGGATGGTGCCCGGTGGCCTGCTCGGTCATCAGCAATCTCTTCTCGAGGCAGAGGGTTTGTGCGAGGGGTTTTGCGAGGGTTTGGGACGACTTCGGGGTGATCCAGTGCAACAAAAAACCCCTCGTGCCGTGAGGCAAGCGAGGGGAGCGCGTCGGTGTGTGTCAGGCGGCCTTTCGCAGGCCTGCCTCAGCCGACGCGCTGTCCAAGTACGAGAATTCGGGTGCGCATGTCACTGACCCTCCCCCCGGCGCACACATACTGTCAAGGGGGTGGGATGGGCGTCTCACCATGTGAGCGGAGCGAGGGTCCGTTTCCGGCGGTCACGGGGACCCCGGCGCCGGCTGCTCCCGGCATCGGATAGGTGCCTCTGACCAGGGCACGGCGCAGCCGGTACTCGTCGAGCGGGCCGGCGAAGGCCGCCCCCTGGGCGTGGGTGCAGCCCATGGAGCGCAGGGCCTGCACCTGCTCGGGGTGGTCCACGCCCTCGGCGACGGACTGCATCCCGAGGTCTCCGGCGATGCGCAGCAGACCGCTGGTGATCTTGCGCAATCTGGCCGATTCCACGATGCCCTCGACGAGGCCGTGGTCGAGCTTGAGCATGTCGACGGGGAGGCGGCGCAGGGCGTCGATGGCGGCGTGGCCGCTGCCGAATCCGTCCAGGGCGATCCGGACGCCGAGGCGGCGCAGGGCGGCCAGACGCTGTTCCAGCTCGGCGAAGGTGATCCGGGGGTCGCGGGGGTCGCTGTCGGCGAGCTCGACGATCAGCGAGCCGGAGGGCAGGCCGTGCCGGGTGAGCAGCCCCTCGACGGTGCCGAGCGGCATGGAACGGTCGAGCAGTCTGCGAGCGGAGAGGCGGACGGTGACGGGGGCACGGTGCCCGCTGCCGACCCGGTCGGCGGCTTGTTCGACGGCCTCCTGGAGGAGCCAGTGACCTAGTACTGCAACCGCATCTGGGGTGACTGATGGCACTGTTCGTCGTTGATGTGACTGTGTGCTGATGAGTTGACGGTCGAGCAGGTCGAGTCGTGGTCGGAGGGGATAGCCGGGCTGCATGCCCGCTTCGCCCACCGTTTCGGCAGGTCCGAGCCACGTGAGCGAGCGCTGGACTACCTTCAGGGTCTGATCGCTCCTCTGGAGAAAAAGAACGGTTGGACGCTGTCGGAGCAGGTCGGACAGCTCCGCCCGGACGGTGTCCAGCGCCTGCTCAACCTCTCGGACTGGGACGAGAACGCGGTCCGAGACGACATCCGTGACTTCGTCGTGGAGACCATCGGCAGGCCGGACGGTGTCCTGATATGCGACGACACCGGCTTCCTGAAGAAGGGCACGAAGTCGGCCGGCGTGCAGCGGCAGTACTCCGGAACAGCCGGAAGGACCGAGAACTCCCAGATCGGCACCTTCCTGGCCTACGCCTCGGCAGCCGGCCGGGCACTGATCGACCGCGAGCTCTACCTCCCGGCGTCCTGGACGGACGACCGGGACCGCTGCCGGGCCGCCGGCATCGCCGACGAGGTGCCCTTCGCCACCAAGAACGAGCACTTCCGACAGATGGTGCAACGTGCCATCGACGCCGGAGTGCCGTTCGCGTGGGTGACCGCGGACGAGGCGTACGGGCAGGTCAAGCGCACCCGGTTCTGGCTGGAGCAGCGCCGGATCGCGCATGTGATGGCCACCAAGGTCAACGACACAGTGATCACAACGCGTTGGGGCGAGGAACGCGTCGACCGTCTGATCGCCGCGCTGCCCCGGCAGCGCTGGAAGCGGATCTCGGGCGGACAGGGCGCGCACGGGGAGCGAATCTACGACTGGGCCCGTATCGCGATCCGCCCGTGCTGGGAGGACGGCTTCGGGCACTGGGTCCTGGCCCGCCGCAGCGTGGCGGACCCCACCGAGATCGCCTACTACGTCTGCTACGGCCCGGCTGTCTCACGGCTGAAAGACCTGGTCAAGGTGGCCGCGGCGAGGTGGGCGGTGGAGGAGTGTTTCCAGACGGCCAAGGGCGAGTGCGGCCTGGACCACTACCAAGTCCGGCTCTACCGGGCCTGGTACCGACACATCACTCTCTCCATGGCCGCCCTCGCCTACCTGACCGCCATCCGTGCCGCAGAAGCCACAAAAGGGGCACCGTCGACGACGAGCAAGACCTCATACCCCTCAGCGTCCCGGAGATCCGCCGACTGATCGGGCACGTCGTCATCACGCCCCGCCACCACACCAACGAACACCATCTGCACTGGTCACGCTTCCGCAGACGCAGCCAGGCCCGAGCCCGACGCTCCCACTACAAACGCCGAGGCCACACACCCCAGATGCGGTTGCAGTACTAGTTCGGCGGTGCGTTCGCCGTCGTCGGCGGCGCGCAGGAACTCGGCGGGGGTGAACAGGATGCCCTGGGCGGAGCGCCAGCGGGCCTGGGCGGCGACGGCGGCGATCCGGCCGGTGGCGAGGTCGACCACGGGCTGGTGCAACAGGGCGAACTCGCCGTCGTGCAGGGCGGTGCGCAGCCGGGTGGCCAGTTCGGTACGGCGTTCCACCTCGGCCTGCATCTGCGGCGCGTACAGCTCGACCCGGTTCTTGCCGGCGGCCTTGGCCCGGTACATGGCGAGGTCGGCGTTGCGCAGCAGGTCCCCGGCGCCGACGCCCGGGTCGGCGAAGGCGACGCCGATGGAGGCGGCGACGCGCACCTCGGCGCCGCCCTCGACGCGGTACGGCTGGGACAGCGTGCCGCGCAGCCGGTCGGCGATCTCGTACACCCGCTGCTCGCGCGCGGCCCGGTCGTGGGTGCCGTCGCCGAGGATGAGCGCGGCGAACTCGTCGCCGCCGAGCCGGGCGGCGGTGTCCCCGGCCCGTACGGAGTCCTGGAGCCGGCGGGCGGCCTGCACGAGCAGGTCGTCGCCGGCCTGGTGGCCGAGGCGGTCGTTGACGGCCTTGAAGCCGTCGAGGTCGATGAAGAGCACGGCGGTGCCGGGGTCGGAGGCCCGGCGGCCGCTCAGGGCGCCGCGGACCCGCTCGGTGAACAGTGCCCGGTTGGGCAGGTCGGTGAGCGGGTCGTGCTCGGCGTTGTGCCGCAGCTGGGCCTGCAGACGGACGCGTTCGGTGACGTCGCGGCTGTTGAAGAGCAGGCCGCCCTGGTGGCGGTTGACGGTGGACTCGACGTTGAGCCAGCTGCCGCGGCCGGAGCGGAAGCGGCACTCGATGCGGGTGGTGGGCTCCTCGGCGGGCACGGCGGCGAGGAAGCGGCGCACCTCGTGGACGACGGCGCCGAGGTCCTCGGGATGGATGAGCGAGGCCAGCGCCGAGCCGACCAGCTCCTCGGCCTCGCGTCCGTAGACGCCGCCGGCGGCGGGGCTGACATAGCGCAGCACCCCGCTGGGCGCGGCGATCATGATGACGTCGCTGGAGCCCTGGACAAGGGACCGGAAGTGGTTCTCCTTCTGGGCCAGTTCGTGGGTGAGGGCGATGTTGTCGACCAGCATGATGGCCTGCCGGACGACGAGCGCGAGCACGACCGCGCAGCCGGTCAGGACCACGACGCGGTCCACCCGGCGGCCCTCGACCACGTTGTACAGGATGCTCAGGGTGCACACCGCGGCGGCGAGGTACGGGGTGAGCGCGGCGAACGGGCGGCGGCGCGGGTTCCGGGTGCGCGGGGCGGGCACCGGCAGGGGCGCGGGCTGCGCGTCGGCGGCCCGCCGGGCGCCCCAGGGCGCGTAGGCGAGCAGCAGGGAGCCGGCGAACCAGCCGGCGTCCAGGAGCTGGCCGGAGCTGTAGTGCTCGCGCAGCAGCGGCGAGGTGAACAGGGCGTCGCACAGCACGGTGAGCGCGAGCGCGGCGATGGCGGTGTTGACCGCCGAGCGGTTGAGGTGCGACCGGCGGAAGTGCAGGGCGAGCACCATGCTGACGAGGACGATGTCCAGCAGGGGGTACGCGAGGGAGAGCGCGGCCCGGGCGACGCTCTCGCCCGGCAGGTAGGCGGTGTGCGCGAGCGCGAGGCTCCACGACAGGGTGAGCAGGGAGCCGCCGATCAGCCAGGAGTCGAGCCCCAGGCACACCCAGCCGGCCCGGGTGACGGGGCGTTGGGCGAGGACGAGCAGGCCGACGATGGCGGGCGGTGCGAAGAGTAAGAAGCACAGGTCGGCGAGGGACGGGCTGGGCACCGGGCGGTCCAGCACGACCTCGTACCAGCCCCAGACGCCGTTGCCGACGGCGGCCATGAACGAGGAGATGGCGAACAGCAGCCAGGCCGGGCGGATGCCGCGCTGACGGTGCGGGATCCGGGCATAGAGCAGGCAGGAGACGGTGGCGGCGAGCGCGGCGGCGCTCAGGCCGAAGTCGCCCATGACGAGCGCGAGTTCCGCGGAGCCCCAGCCGAGGGCCGCGCCGGTCGCGTACCCGCCGCAGATGAGCCCGAGGCCGATCTGGGCCAGTACGGCGCCGGGCCCGGGCCCGGACCGCCCGTCCGCGTCGGACCGGTCGGCGTGGTCCGCGTGGTCGGTGGGGTCCGCGGGGTCGTCGAGGTCGGCGTGGCCGAGGCAGCCGATGTGGCCGGTGTGGTCGAGGTAGGCGGCGAAGTCGACGGGGTCGGCCCAGTCGGCGCGGCCGGCCGCGTCGTCGACGAGTGCCCCGGCGCTCACCGTCCGCTCCCGCGCCTCACCGGGATGCTGCCGCATCCCGGGTCCCTCGCCGCCCTCGTCCGGCCCGGCGACGGCGTGCCCGCCGCAGCCGCCGGCCGGCTCGGGCGGCACGCCGGATGGCCGGGCGCCGCCGCGCGGGGCGGGCACGCCGCGGCCGAGGCCGGAGCGGCACACCTCGCCGTCGGCCCAGGCCCCGCCGGCACGGCCCGTACCGGCGCAGCCGCACCCGCAGCCGCAGCCGCGCTCCGGGCGCGCGGTGTCACCGGCACCGGCGCCGCCGGCGGACCCGGGCGGCGCCGCTCCACCCGCCGTGGAGCGGGTGGAGCACACGCAGAACCCTGCCCCCTCGGCCGCGCGGGGGGCCGGGAGGGCGATGCGGTATGGGAGGGGGGCCGACGGCGGCATCGCCGCACCGGACCGGCGGTCGTCCGTTCGTACGCCATCCGTCGCCCCCCTCGGAATCTGATGTCCCGTCACGTCACTCCCCAGCGTCCGCTCGTACTCGACGCAGTCCCCCGCTCCGGGACCATACACCAGGTTCGTCACTCAGGGACAGGGTCGCAGTACTCTCCGTGACGGCCTGGGGGTGGCGCGGAGCGCACGCGGGGGCGCACGCCGTCGCAGCGCCCTGCGGGGGACGCCCTGCCGATCATGCCCAGCTCGCACGGCCGTCAAGACACCCCCAGGGGTGGTCAGGTGGTCAGGACGATGTTGCTCGGGTCCTCCCCCGCTGCGAACCGGGTGAGTTGTGCGGCCAGCAGGCGCTTGGCGCGCGGCATGAACGCGGAGGTGGAGCCGCCGACATGCGGGGTCACCAGGACGCCCGGCGCGTGCCACAGCGGGTGACCGGCGGGCAGCGGCTCCGGGTCGGTGACGTCGAGCGCGGCCCGGATCCGGCCCGTCTCGGTCTCCTTCAGGAGCGCGGCGGTCTCCACCACCGGCCCACGCGCCACATTGACCAGCAGCGCCCCGTCCTTCATCCGGCCGAGGAAGTCCCGTCGGCGAGGTGCCGGGTCTCGGGGGTGAGCGGCGTGGACAGCACGACGACATCGGCCTCCGGCAGCAGTTCCGGCAGGTCCGCCATCGCGTGCACCGGTCCGTGCTCCCCCGTGCGCGCGGAGCGTGCGACGCGTACCACCCGCGCACACTCGAAGGGCGTGAGACGGTCCTCGATCGCGGCCCCGATCGAGCCGTATCCAACGATCAGAACTGTTTTGTCGGCGAGGGCGGGATAGAAGCCGGACCGCCACTCCTCCGCGTCCTGACCTCGGACGAAGCCGGGGATGCCGCGCAGCGAGGCGAGTATGAGGGTGAGCGTCAGTTCCGCCGTGCTGGCCTCGTGCACGCCCTTCGCGTTGCACAGCCGTACGCCGGGCGGCAGCGCGCCGATGCCGGGCGTGACATGGTCGATGCCGGCCGACAGCGTCTGCACGACGCGGACCCGGCTCATCCCGGACAGCGGGCGGACGGCGATCTGCTCGCCCTTCATGTACGGGACGACGTAGAAGACGCAGGAGGCGGGATCGCCGGGGAAGTCCGGTCCGCCGTCCCAGAAGAGATAGTTCAGGCCCGACGCGCCCGGCTCGGGAAGTCCGTCGATCTCGTCGGCGGGAATCGGAAGCCACACGTCCGTCGGGGTCTTGTGCACAGTCATGACCGGGAGGCTATGCGAAGAATCCCGCAGCCCATTGGTTACCTTGAGGGACGGCACAGGGAGGGGTACCGGCACGTGGAGCGCAGGACGATCGGGGCGGCGGCGCTCGGTGTGGGTGCGGTGGGCCTCGGATGCATGCCGATGAGCTGGGGCTACAGCCGCTCGCAGCGCGATGGCGACCGCTCGCTGCGGACGGTGCACGCGGCGCTGGACGCCGGGGTGAACCTGCTCGACACCGCCGACATGTACGGCCCCTTCACCAACGAACTGCTGCTGGGCCGGGTCCTGAAGGAGCGCCGGGCGGACGCCTTCGTGTCGACGAAGTGCGGTCTGCTCGTGGGCGATCAGCACGTGGTGGCCAACGGCCGGCCCGGTTATGTCCGCCGGGCCTGCGACGCCTCGCTGCGGCGGCTCCAGACGGACGTGATCGACCTCTATCAGCTGCACCGGGCCGATCCGGAGGTGCCGGTCGAGGAGACCTGGGGCGCCATGGCGGACCTGGTCCGGCAGGGCAAGGTCCGCGCGCTCGGTCTGTGCGCCGTCGGGGCGCGGACCACCCGCCGGCGCAGGCCGGGCGGCGGCTACGACGGAACGATCCGGCAGTTGGAACGGGTCCAGCAGGTCTTCCCGGTCAGCGCGGTCGAGGCCGAGCTGTCGGTGTGGTCGCCGGAGGCCCTGGAGCGGCTGCTGCCCTGGTGCGCGGCGCGCGGAGTGGGCTTCCTCGCCGCGATGCCGCTGGGCAGCGGGTTCCTGACCGGCACGCTGACGCCGGGCGGCGGCTTCGAGGAGGACGACCCGCGGGCCCGGCACCCGCGCTTCACGGCCGAGATGATGGCCGCCAACCAGTCGCTGGTGGCGGGGCTGCGCCGGGTCGCGGCCCGGCACGGCGCGGAGGTGACCCCGGCGCAGGTGGCGCTGGCGTGGGTGCTGGCCCAGGGGCCGCACGTGATCCCGATCCCGGGCGCCAAGCGGGAGTCGTGGGCGGTGGAGAACGCGCGGGCGGCGGAGCTGTTCCTGGACGCGGCGGATCTCGCGGAGATCGCGGCGCTGCCCGCGCCCCGGGGATCCTGGGACTGACGGGCCGGGCGGCCCCGGCGATGGTCCCGGGGTGGTCCGGCGAGGCCGGGCGCGGTGTTCGCGGGCGGTGTATCAAGAAGGGAACGCCGCCGGAAAGGAACCGGACCATGCGCCGCGACCGAGGCCTCGCCCTGCTGCTCGCCGCCACCGTGTCACCCCTTCTCCTGGTGGTGGGATGCTCGGCACCCGCGACGTCCCCCGCGACCACGGCGACCACGGCGGCCTCGGCGTCTCCCGCGACCACCGCCACTGCCACGGCCGCGCCACCGCCCGCCGTCCGGGTGGCCGGCACCCTCACCGAGGACCTGAAGTCCCCGTGGGGCCTGGCCGAGCTGCCGGACGGCGATCTGCTCGTCTCCTCGCGCGACGCCCGTACCGTCACCCGGATCGCCGTACGCGACGGACACCACACTTCGCTCGGTGTGGTTCCCGGGGTGACGCCGGCCGGCGAGGGCGGGCTGCTGGGCCTCGCGTACCGGGACGGGACCCTGTACGCGTATCTGACCTCGGCCACCGACAACCGGATCGTCCGCATGCGGTACGGCGGCGCGGCGGGCGACCGGCTCGGGGCGCCGGAGCCGGTGCTCACCGGAATCCCGAAGGGATTCATCCACAACGGCGGGCGGATCGCGTTCGGACCGGACGGCATGCTGTACGCCGGGACGGGCGAGACCGGGCAGCGCGGGCTCGCCCAGGACAAGGGCTCGCTCGGCGGGAAGATCCTGCGGATGACCCCGGACGGCCGCCCGGCGCCCGGCAACCCCTTCCCCGGCTCGGTCGTCTACTCGTACGGCCACCGCAATGTGGAGGGCCTGGCCTGGGACGCGGCGGGGCACCTCTGGGCGTCGGAGTTCGGGCAGGACACCTGGGACGAGCTGAACCTCGTCCGGCCCGGCCGGAACTACGGCTGGCCGCTCGCCGAGGGCCGGGCCGGGCGGCCCGGGCTCACGGACCCGGTGGCGCGGTGGCACCCGTCGGAGGCGTCGCCGAGCGGCATCGCGTACGCCCGGGGCGCGATCTGGATGGCCGCGCTGCGCGGGCAGCGGCTCTGGCGCGTCCCGCTCGCGGGAACGGAACTTTCCGGGCGGCCCCGGGCGTTCTTCACCCGTGAGTACGGACGGCTGCGCACGGTCCTGGCGACCGCGGGGGGCCGCGGCCTGTGGCTGACCACCAGCAACACCGACACCCGGGGCACGCCCCGTCCGGGGGACGACCGGATCCTGCGTCTGGAGTTCACGCCGTAGCCGCCTCGCCCGACCCGGCTGTCCCCGCCGTCTCGGCCGCCGTCCGGACCGACCGACCGAGTACCGGTGCCGAGGGAGGACGCATGTTCAACATCGCGGAGGAGTTCTTCGCACCCGGGCGCAAGCACACCGACGACGAGCGGCAGCGGCTCGCCCTGACCCGGGAGGACCTGGGCGACGCCGATCCGCACCACGGCCCGATAGATCTCGCCTCGGGCAAGGTGACGATACGGATCCCGGCGCCGGCCGACCCCGCCTGAGCGGGCGGCAGCCGGGGATGGGGCCGGAGCCGGAGCCGGATCCAGGACGGACCTGATCAGACGGGGGTCTCCAGCAGGCGCAGCCGGTGCGCCAGGGCGGCGGCCTCGCCGCGGCCGGAGACACCCAGCTTGGCGAGGATGTTCGAGACGTGGACGCTGGCCGTCTTCGGCGAGATGAAGAGCGTCTCGGCGATCTGCCGGTTGGTGCGGCCCTCGGTGACCAGCCGCAGCACGTCCTGTTCGCGCGGGGTCAGTCCGAAGGCGTCGTCCTGCTCCGGTGCGGGCGCGGCGGGGGCCGTCGCCTCGCCTGTGGGCGGCGCCAGCCGGGCCCGGGCGGCGAGGAGTTCGGCGTCCTCGCGCAGCGGCCGCGCCCCGAGGCGGTCGGCGGTGGTGTGGGCGTCGTGGAGCAGGGCGGCGGCCTCGTCGCGCCGGCCGCCTTCGGCGAGCAGGGCGTCGGCGAGCCGGTAGCGGGCACGGGCCAGTTCGTAGGGGCGGTCCAGCGCCGCGAAGGCGGTGGTGACCTCGGCCCAGCGGCCGGCGGTGTCGCGGCCCTCGGCGCGGGCCAGTTCGGCGGAGACGTACAAGGAGTACGCCTGCCAGACGCCGCACGGGGCGGCGAGCCTCAGCAGGCAGCCACGGATCCGTTCCAGCGCCTCGTCCCGGCCCGCGTCGGCGGCCGGCAGCCCCCGGTGGTCGGCCTCGGCGACGACGGCGGCGAGCAGCAGCGGCCAGCCGTAGCGGTGGGTGCCGGGCGGGAAGCCGGCGTCGACGGCCGCGGCGAGCCCGCTCCGTACCTCCTCGATCCGCCCTTCGGCGGCGGCGACGGCGACGGCGGTCCGTGCCGTGGGCAGGGTGTACTGCGGGATGGGGTCGTGGGTGGCGCCGTAGCGGGTACGGGCCTCGGCCACGCGCGCGGCGGCCGTGGCCGTCTCGCCGCGCAGGAGAGCGAGCCGGGCCAGCTGGAGCAGGGCGGTGCCGCCCGGCTTGGAGGAGGCGGCACCGGTGCGCAGCAGCAGTTCGGCCTCCTCCTGGGCGCGGTCCCACGCGCCGAGCGAGACCAGGGACTCGGCGAGGTTGGCTCTGATCCAGCCGGCGGAGTCGAGCAGGCCCCGGGTGCGGGCGAAGGCGATCCCGTCGACGGCGGCGTCCACGGCTTCCCGTGAACGGCCGAGCCCTTCGAGGCTGGAGGAGATGTTGACATAGGCACGCGCGGCTTCGTGGAACTGGCCTCGGGAGATGGTCCGTTCGCGCACCGCGTGCAGCTCGGCGAGTCCGGCCTCGGTGTCCCCGGCGGCGACCATGAGGGTGCCGAGGGTGAGCCGGGCGCTGAGCTCGGTCGCCTCGGCCTTGACCAACCGGGCGTATTCGACGGCCCGTTCGGCGGCGGCGAGGGAATCCACGCCGGGGGCGCGGAGCATGCCCCAGCCGGCGGCGTCGGCGAGGACCATGGCGTGCACGGCCGACGGCGGCAGGCCGCGGACGAGTTCCTGGGCGCGGCTGATCTCGGCCCAGCCGTCGCCGCGGCCGAGCTGGGATTCGAGCCGGGCCCGCTCGACCCAGAACCAGGCGGCCCGCAGCGGGTCGTGTTCCTCCTCACCGCCGAGCAGCCGGAGCGCGGTCCGGCCGATCTTCAGGGCGCGTTCGCGGGCGCCGGAGAGCCGGGCGGCGACGGCGGCCTCGGCGAGCAGGTCGAGGTGGGTGAGCGGGGCGTGTTCCGGGTCGCAGCCGCAGGCGGGGTACGACTCGGCGTAGTCCATGGGGCGCAGCGCGCCGCGGACCTCGTCGGGGACGGTGTCCCACAGCTCCATCGCCCGTTCGAGGAGCGTGAGTTGCTCGGCGTACGCGTGGCGCTTGCGGGTCTCGACGGAGGCGCGCAGGACGGCGGGCAGGGCACGCGCGGTGTCCTGGGCGTGGTACCAGTGCGTGGCGAGCCGGCTGGCGCGTTCGCCGGCGCGGACCAGGCCGGGGTCGGCCTCCAGGGCCTCGGCGTAGCGGCGGTGCAGCCGGGAGCGTTCGCCGGGCAGCAGGTCGTCGCTGACGGCCTCGCGGACGAGGGAGTGCCGGAAGCGGTAGCCGTCGCTGTCGGGCGCGGGAATCAGGATGTTGGCGCCGACGGCCGCGCGCAAGGCCTCGATCAGGGCGTCCTCGGAGAGCCGGGTGACGACGGCGAGCAGGCCGAACTCCACGGTGGAGCCGCCTTCGGCGACGGTGCGGACGACCTGCTGGGCGGATTCGGGGAGGGTCTCGACGCGGATCAGGAGCAGATCCCGGAGCGATTCGCTGAGGGAGCCGACGGCGCAGCCGCAGGCCTCGGAGGCGACGAGTTCCTCGACGAAGAAGGCGTTGCCGTCGGAGCGGCGGAAGATCTCGTCGAGGAGGGTGGGGTCGGGTTCGGCGGCGAGGATGCCGGTGAGCTGGCGGTGGACCTCGGCGCGGGTGAAGCGGGCGAGTTCGACGCGGCGGACTGAGCGCAGCCGGTCGAGTTCGGCGAGCAGCGGGCGCAGCGGGTGGCGGCGGTGGATGTCGTCGGCGCGGTAGGTGGCGACGACGGCGACGCGGCCGTGGGCCAGGGTGCGGAAGAGGTACGCGAGCAAGTGCCGGGTGGAGGCGTCGGCCCAGTGCAGGTCTTCCAGGACGAGGACGACGGTGTGGTCCTCGGCGACGCGTTCGAGGAGCCGTACGGTCAGCTCGAAGAGGCGGGCGGTGGCGTCCTCGGCGGCGTGGTCGTGGCCGGCCGGGTCGCCGAGTTCGGGCAGCAGCCGGGCGAGTTCGCCCTCCTGGGCGTGGGCGGCGGCGGCGAACTCCTCGGGCAGCGCGCGGCGCAGGGCGGCGAGGGCGGCGGAAAAGGGCGCGAACGGCAGTCCGTCGGCGCCGATCTCGACACAGCCGCCGACGGCGACGACGGCGCCGCGGTCCCGGGCGAGGTGGGTGAACTCCTCGATGAGGCGGGTCTTCCCGACGCCCGCCTCGCCGCCGACGAGAAGGGCCTGGGGCTCTCCCGCGGCCGCGCGGGAGAGCGCCTCGGTGAGGGCGGCGAGTTCGCCCGCCCGGCCGACGAACACGGGGCTGACTGACCTGGTCTCCACGGCGCTGAGCATCGCACAGGCGGCCGCCCCGCGCTCGTATGGGTGATCATGCGATCACGCGGCCGGCGTGTAGCGGTCGCGGAGGGCGCTCACCCGCCCTCGGGTTCTCGGCGTCCGGTACGGCGGGCGGCGCGGGCGGCCTCCCGGGCGAGGCGGTGGGTGTCGGCCTGGCGGACGAGCTCGGCGTGCTGCATGCGGTGCAGTTCGTACGCGAACATGGGGTTCTCCCTGAGGGTTTCGCCGGTGTCGGCTTCGCTCCTTGCGATGCCTCCACTCTGCTCGCCCAGGGGGTACGGGCACATCGGGCGGGTTCCGCATGTTCGGCGTACGGGGGTCCTTAGAGCACCCCCAGGGGGTCCTTAGGGAGTGGCGCCGCCCTCCCCGGCGGGCCCGCTCAGCAGCGCGGTCGCCGCCCGGTGGACCTTCGCCAGGGCGCCGAGGAGGACCTCGCGCTCGGCCGCGGTGAGATCCGCGGTGACCGGCCGGGGTACGGCACATCGTGCATCCGTCCTCGGCCCACGTCGCCTTCGACCCGATCCCCGCCATGGGCCGCTGGCACCACGCGCGCGAGCGGATCGTCCGCGGCTCCGGCGTCCCCGCCACGTTCCTGCGGCCCGGCGGCTTCATGACCAACGCCCTCGACTGGCTGCCCACCATCCGCGAGGGCGGCTACGTCCTCGACCCGGTCGGCCCGGGCCGCCACGCGCCGGTCGACCCCGCGGACATCGCCGCGGTGGCCGCCCTCGCCCTGACCGAGGACGGCCACCAGGGCCGGGAGTACGTCCTCACCGGCGGCGAGCTGTTCACCGTCGCCGAGCAGGTCCGGATCCTCTCCGAGACGATCGGCCGCGACCTCGAGGTCCGGGAGACGGCCACTCCGGCCGAGGCGGTACGGTCCCGCTTCCCCCACGGGGCGCCCCCGGCGCTCGCCGACGCCCTCACGGAGGGCTTCGCCCTCATGCGCGCCGACACCGCCGGGTTCCGTACGGACACCGTGGAGCGCCTGCTCGGACGCGAGCCGCGGGCGTTCCGGGTCTGGTGCGCGCGGCACGCCGACACGTTCCGGGGCCCTGAAAGCGGCTGACGCCAGGGCCTTTCTTTCGGATCTTGCTGGGCTCGCGTGCCGGACCCCTCTCCCTGACCCAGCCTGACCCAAAAGAAAGGCCCTAGACGGTCCCGCCCGCCGCCGCCTCCTTGGCGGCCCGCCACTCGGGGGCGAGGACCGACCACACCTCCATGTCGGCGCGCTTGCCGCGGTACGGGTAGTGCTGTCGCAGCACCCCTTCGCGCCGCATGCCGAGGCGGCGGGCGACGGCGAGGCTGGGGGCGTTCTCGGACGGGGCGTACCACTCGACGCGGTGGATGCCGCGCTGCTCGACCGCCCAGTCGATGATGGTCCGGCAGGCGCGGGTGACCAGGCCCTTCCCGGCGGCGGCCGGCTCCAGCCAGCAGCCGACCTCGGCCGTCCCGCTCGTCGTGCTGAAGACCCGGAACATCAGGCCGCCGACCAGCCGGCCGTCGACGCGGATGCCGTACAGATACCCGGCGTCGTCGACGCTCTTCTGCGCGTACGACCTCAGGAACGCCTGGGCGGCGGCGAGGTCGGAGACGGCGTCGGGCATCCCGATGTGGGCGCCGATGTAGTCGCGCGAGGCGTCGATGTGGGCGAAGAACTCCTCCGACTGCCAGGGTGCGAGCGGGGTCAGCTCGGCACCGTCGTCACCCAGCGATATCGCGAACATCCTCGTTTTCCTCCGGCTGTGTCAGGGTCACCTGTCGCGCGGGGATCTTCGCATGGCGGGAGTCGGCACCGCCCGCGATTTCCGGGGCCGCCGGCCCGGCGGCCGCTCCTCTGCGGGCTTCGGCGGCGATCCGGCACTCGGGCGGCTCGATGCTGATCCGGGGCAGCATCCGGTCGAGCCGGCGCGGCAGCCACCAGTTGGCGCCGCCGAGCAGGTGCATCAGCGCGGGCACCAGCAGGGTGCGCAGGACGAAGGCGTCGAGGGCGACGGCGGCGGCGAGCCCGATCCCGAACATCGCGATGACCCGGTCGCCGGACAGGACGAAGGCGAGGAAGACGGAGATCATGATGACCGCCGCCGAGTTGATCACCCGGCTGGTCTCGGCGAGGCCGACCCGGACGGCCCGCCGGTTGTCGCCGGTCTCCAGCCACTCCTCGTACATCCTGCTGACCAGGAAGACCTGGTAGTCCATCGAGAGTCCGAAGAGCACCGACACCATGATCACGGGCAGGAAGGGTTCGATGGGCCCGGCGCTGCCGAGGCCCAGTGGCTCGCTCCCCCAGCCCCACTGGAAGACCGCGACGACGATGCCGAACGCGCCGGCGACGGCCGCGATGTTCATCACCGCGGCCTTCAGCGGGATGCCGATCGAGCGGAAGGCGAGCAGCAGCAGGACGCAGCCGAGCGAGACGACGACGCCCACGAACAGCGGCAGTTTGCCGACGAGGACCTCGGCGAAGTCGTCGTACGAGGCGGTGACCCCGCCGACGTGCACCTGGAGCGAGCTGTCGTGGGCGGCGGCCGGCAGGACCTCGCCGCGGATGCGGTCGACCAGCTCGCTGGTGGCCTTCGACTGCGGCGAGGAGTCGGGAACGACGGTGAGGACCGCGATGTCACCCGCCCCGTTGTACGTGATCGGGGAGACCGAGGCGACGCCCTGGGTGTGCGCGAGCCGGTCCGGCAGCGCGTCGAGGGCGAGCCGGTCGTCGGCGCCGTCGAGGCCGGCGACCAGGGTGAGCGGCCCGTTGACGCCGGGTCCGAAGCCTGCGGCGATCAGGTCGTACGCCGTGCGGGTGGTCGTCCCGGCCGGGTTGTTGCCCTGGTCGGA
Organism: Streptomyces laurentii; assembly: GCA_002355495.1. GTDB lineage: Bacteria > Actinomycetota > Actinomycetes > Streptomycetales > Streptomycetaceae > Streptomyces > Streptomyces laurentii. Next base: position 5,625,309 of record AP017424.1, on the reverse strand, counting down.
GGTACCGAGGTGGAGGGAGAAGGTGGGCAGCGCGAGCACCGCCATGACGACGACGGCGAGGGCACCGAGCAGCTTCGGCCGGCGTTCGACGAAGGCGGACCAGCGGGCGGCGAAACCGGTGGGCAGCTCCGGCTGCGGGCCGTGCTCGGCGAGCCGGCGGCGCTCGCGGCGGCTGAGCACGCGCATGCCGATGAGGGAGAGCAGCGCGGGCAGCAGGGTGACGGACGCGGCGACGGTGAGGACGACGGTCAGGGAGGCGGCGACGGCGACGCCGTTGAGGAAGCCGAGGCCGAGGATCAGCATGCCGAGCAGGGCGATACAGACGGTGGCGCCGGCGAAGACGACGGCCCGGCCGGTGGTGGCGACCGCGATGCGGGCGGCCTCGCCGACGGGCAGGCCGCGCTTGAGACCGGCCCGGTGCCGGGTCACGACGAACAGCGCGTAGTCGATGCCGACACCGAGACCGATGAGCATGCCGAGCATGGGGGCGAAGTCGGCGACCGTCATGAGGTGCCCGAGCAGGGTGATGCCGGAGTAGGCCGTGCCGACGGACACGAGCGCGGTCCCTATCGGCAACAAGGAGGCGGCGAGCGAACCGAAGGCGATGAAGAGGACGACGGCGGCGACGATCACGCCGACGGCCTCCGCGGTGTGTCCGCCGGGCGCTTCGGTGAGGCCGACGGCCTGGCCGCCCAGCTCCACTTGGACGCCGTTCCCCGCGGCGGCCCGGGCCGTGTCGAGGAGTGCCTGGGCCCGTTCGGTGGGAACGCTGTCGCCCTCGGCCGCGAAGGCGACCTCGGCGTAGGCGGTACGGCCGTCGGCGCTGATCCGGCCGGGCACCGAGCCGTACGGGGAGGTGACGGAGGCGATCCCGGGCAGCGACTCCACCTGGTGGAGCATGGTGGTCATCCGCTGCTCGACGCCGGGGGCCCGCACGCTGCCGTGCTCGGTGTGCCAGACGATGGTGCCGCTGTCACCGCCGGCGCCCGGGAAGCCCCGGTCGAGCAGCGCCAGCGCGCGGCCCGACTCGGTGTCGGGGGCCTCGTAGTCGGAGGAGTACGCGCTGCCCGCCACGGCCGCGCCGGCCACGGTCCCGCCGAGCGCGAGCAACCAGAGGAGAACGACGACGAGGCGGTGCTTGACGCACCATCGTGCGAGGGCGGCCACGGGCGTGCTCCCAGGATGGATCGGGCGATGCGGCCACTCTTGCAGCCAATAGTGATCCTTTGTCCTTTTCGTGGCGATCCTCACAGGGGTGAGGCAGGCGGCCACACAGGGGCGGCAGCCGGCTTGGCGACCCTCCTGGAGATGAACGCAAAAATGCCTCAACCCCCGGACAAAGTCCGGGGGTTGAGGCTAAAAATTGTTCGGCGGTGTCCTACTCTCCCACAGGGTCCCCCCTGCAGTACCATCGGCGCTGAAAGGCTTAGCTTCCGGGTTCGGAATGTAACCGGGCGTTTCCCTAACGCTATGACCACCGAAACACTATGAAGTTGGAACTCCAGCCAGAAAAGGCGAGTTCGTTACTTCAGAACAAACACAGTGGACGCGAGCAACTGAGGACAAGCCCTCGGCCTATTAGTACCGGTCAGCTCCACCCATTACTGGGCTTCCACATCCGGCCTATCAACCCAGTCGTCTACTGGGAGCCTTACCCTCTCAAGGAGGTGGGAATACTCATCTCGAAGCAGGCTTCCCGCTTAGATGCTTTCAGCGGTTATCCCTCCCGAACGTAGCCAACCAGCCATGCCCTTGGCAGGACAACTGGCACACCAGAGGTTCGTCCGTCCCGGTCCTCTCGTACTAGGGACAGCCCTTCTCAATATTCCTACGCGCACAGCGGATAGGGACCGAACTGTCTCACGACGTTCTAAACCCAGCTCGCGTACCGCTTTAATGGGCGAACAGCCCAACCCTTGGGACCGACTCCAGCCCCAGGATGCGACGAGCCGACATCGAGGTGCCAAACCATCCCGTCGATATGGACTCTTGGGGAAGATCAGCCTGTTATCCCCGGGGTACCTTTTATCCGTTGAGCGACGGCGCTTCCACAAGCCACCGCCGGATCACTAGTCCCGACTTTCGTCCCTGCTCGACCCGTCGGTCTCACAGTCAAGCTCCCTTGTGCACTTACACTCAACACCTGATTGCCAACCAGGCTGAGGGAACCTTTGGGCGCCTCCGTTACCCTTTGGGAGGCAACCGCCCCAGTTAAACTACCCATCAGACACTGTCCCTGATCCGGATCACGGACCGAGGTTAGACATCCAGCACGACCAGAGTGGTATTTCAACGGCGACTCCACAACCACTGGCGTGGCTGCTTCAAAGTCTCCCACCTATCCTACACAAGCCGAACCGAACACCAATATCAAACTGTAGTAAAGGTCCCGGGGTCTTTCCGTCCTGCTGCGCGAAACGAGCATCTTTACTCGTAGTGCAATTTCACCGGGCCTATGGTTGAGACAGTCGAGAAGTCGTTACGCCATTCGTGCAGGTCGGAACTTACCCGACAAGGAATTTCGCTACCTTAGGATGGTTATAGTTACCACCGCCGTTTACTGGCGCTTAAGTTCTCAGCTTCGCCCTGTCGAAACAGAGCTAACCGGTCCCCTTAACGTTCCAGCACCGGGCAGGCGTCAGTCCGTATACATCGCCTTACGGCTTCGCACGGACCTGTGTTTTTAGTAAACAGTCGCTTCTCGCTGGTCTCTGCGGCCACCCCCAGCTTGGGAAGCAAGTCCCCTCACCAGGCGTGGCCCCCCTTCTCCCGAAGTTACGGGGGCATTTTGCCGAGTTCCTTAACCATAGTTCACCCGAACGCCTCGGTATTCTCTACCTGACCACCTGAGTCGGTTTAGGGTACGGGCCGCCATGAAACTCGCTAGAGGCTTTTCTCGACAGCATAGGATCATCCACTTCACCACAATCGGCTCGGCATCAGGTCTCAGCCTTAACGTGTGACGGATTTGCCTACCACACGGCCTACACCCTTACCCCGGGACAACCACCGCCCGGGCTGGACTACCTTCCTGCGTCACCCCATCGCTTACCTACTACCACCTTGGGTCGGCGGCTCCACCACTTTCCATTCCCCGAAGGGTCCGGAACGGCTTCACGGCCTTAGCATTAATGGGCTCGATATTGGGCGTTTCAAAGCGGGTACCGGAATATCAACCGGTTGTCCATCGACTACGCCTGTCGGCCTCGCCTTAGGTCCCGACTTACCCTGGGCAGATCAGCTTGACCCAGGAACCCTTAGTCAATCGGCGCACACGTTTCTCACGTGTGTATCGCTACTCATGCCTGCATTCTCACTCGTGAACCGTCCACAACTCGCTTCCGCGGCTGCTTCACCCGGCACACGACGCTCCCCTACCCATCACAGCACCCGTTGGGGCTTAATTGCTGCAATGACACGACTTCGGCGGTACGCTTGAGCCCCGCTACATTGTCGGCGCGGAATCACTTGACCAGTGAGCTATTACGCACTCTTTCAAGGGTGGCTGCTTCTAAGCCAACCTCCTGGTTGTCTCTGCGACTCCACATCCTTTCCCACTTAGCGTACGCTTAGGGGCCTTAGTCGATGCTCTGGGCTGTTTCCCTCTCGACCATGGAGCTTATCCCCCACAGTCTCACTGCCGTGCTCTCACTTACCGGCATTCGGAGTTTGGCTAAGGTCAGTAACCCGGTAGGGCCCATCGCCTATCCAGTGCTCTACCTCCGGCAAGAAACACACGACGCTGCACCTAAATGCATTTCGGGGAGAACCAGCTATCACGGAGTTTGATTGGCCTTTCACCCCTAACCACAGGTCATCCCCCAGGTTTTCAACCCTGGTGGGTTCGGTCCTCCACGAAGTCTTACCTCCGCTTCAACCTGCCCATGGCTAGATCACTCCGCTTCGGGTCTTGAGCGTGCTACTACGTATCTAATTAGACACTGCGCCCTATTCGGACTCGCTTTCGCTACGGCTTCCCCACACGGGTTAACCTCGCAACACACCGCAAACTCGCAGGCTCATTCTTCAAAAGGCACGCAGTCACGAGATACAGCAAGCTGCATCCGACGCTCCCACGGCTTGTAGGCACACGGTTTCAGGTACTATTTCACTCCGCTCCCGCGGTACTTTTCACCATTCCCTCACGGTACTATCCGCTATCGGTCACCAGGGAATATTTAGGCTTAGCGGGTGGTCCCGCCAGATTCACACGGGATTTCTCGGGCCCCGTGCTACTTGGGTGTCTCTTAAACGAGCCGTTGATGTTTCGCCTACGGGGGTCTTACCCTCTACGCCGGACCTTTCGCATGTCCTTCGACTACACCAACGGTTTCTGACTCGTCCTGTCGCCGGCAGACGACAGAAAAGAGATCCCACAACCCCGCATGCGCAACCCCTGCCGGGTATCACACGCATACGGTTTGGCCTCATCCGGTTTCGCTCGCCACTACTCCCGGAATCACGGTTGTTTTCTCTTCCTGAGGGTACTGAGATGTTTCACTTCCCCTCGTTCCCTCCACATGCCCTATGTGTTCAGGCATGGGTGACAGCCCATGACGACTGCCGGGTTTCCCCATTCGGAAACCCCCGGATCAAAGCCTGGTTGACGGCTCCCCGGGGACTATCGTGGCCTCCCACGTCCTTCATCGGTTCCTGGTGCCAAGGCATCCACCGTGCGCCCTTAAAAACTTGGCCACAGATGCTCGCGTCCACTGTGTAGTTCTCAAGCAACGACCAGCCACCCATCACCCTGAACCCTAAGGTCCAAGTTCACTGGGGCCGGCATCGCGAAGGTTCAGCCTTTCGGCCGTACCCTCAGATACCCAACAACGTGCCAAGCACACTCATCGAACCTCTTCACTGTGTTCCACGCCGAAGCAGTACTTACAGGGGAGGCTTTCCGAGTGTGCCAACTAATCAACGTTCCACCCATGAGCTGACCGTGCAGAACGTTTGTCTGCAATCGGTACTGTGCTCCTTAGAAAGGAGGTGATCCAGCCGCACCTTCCGGTACGGCTACCTTGTTACGACTTCGTCCCAATCGCCAGTCCCACCTTCGACAGCTCCCTCCCACAAGGGGTTGGGCCACCGGCTTCGGGTGTTACCGACTTTCGTGACGTGACGGGCGGTGTGTACAAGGCCCGGGAACGTATTCACCGCAGCAATGCTGATCTGCGATTACTAGCAACTCCGACTTCATGGGGTCGAGTTGCAGACCCCAATCCGAACTGAGACCGGCTTTTTGAGATTCGCTCCGCCTCACGGCATCGCAGCTCTTTGTACCGGCCATTGTAGCACGTGTGCAGCCCAAGACATAAGGGGCATGATGACTTGACGTCGTCCCCACCTTCCTCCGAGTTGACCCCGGCGGTCTCCTGTGAGTCCCCATCACCCCGAAGGGCATGCTGGCAACACAGGACAAGGGTTGCGCTCGTTGCGGGACTTAACCCAACATCTCACGACACGAGCTGACGACAGCCATGCACCACCTGTATACCGACCACAAGGGGGCATCCATCTCTGGATGTTTCCGGTATATGTCAAGCCTTGGTAAGGTTCTTCGCGTTGCGTCGAATTAAGCCACATGCTCCGCTGCTTGTGCGGGCCCCCGTCAATTCCTTTGAGTTTTAGCCTTGCGGCCGTACTCCCCAGGCGGGGAACTTAATGCGTTAGCTGCGGCACCGACGACGTGGAATGTCGCCAACACCTAGTTCCCAACGTTTACGGCGTGGACTACCAGGGTATCTAATCCTGTTCGCTCCCCACGCTTTCGCTCCTCAGCGTCAGTAATGGCCCAGAGATCCGCCTTCGCCACCGGTGTTCCTCCTGATATCTGCGCATTTCACCGCTACACCAGGAATTCCGATCTCCCCTACCACACTCTAGCCTGCCCGTATCGGATGCAGACCCGGGGTTAAGCCCCGGGCTTTCACACCCGACGTGACAAGCCGCCTACGAGCTCTTTACGCCCAATAATTCCGGACAACGCTTGCGCCCTACGTATTACCGCGGCTGCTGGCACGTAGTTAGCCGGCGCTTCTTCTGCAGGTACCGTCACTTTCGCTTCTTCCCTGCTGAAAGAGGTTTACAACCCGAAGGCCGTCATCCCTCACGCGGCGTCGCTGCATCAGGCTTTCGCCCATTGTGCAATATTCCCCACTGCTGCCTCCCGTAGGAGTCTGGGCCGTGTCTCAGTCCCAGTGTGGCCGGTCGCCCTCTCAGGCCGGCTACCCGTCGTCGCCTTGGTGAGCCATTACCTCACCAACAAGCTGATAGGCCGCGGGCTCATCCTTCACCGCCGGAGCTTTCCACCCGAGAAGATGCCTTCCCGAGTCGTATCCGGTATTAGACCCCGTTTCCAGGGCTTGTCCCAGAGTGAAGGGCAGATTGCCCACGTGTTACTCACCCGTTCGCCACTAATCCACCCCGAAGGGCTTCATCGTTCGACTTGCATGTGTTAAGCACGCCGCCAGCGTTCGTCCTGAGCCAGGATCAAACTCTCCGTGAATGTTTACCCGTAATCGGGTCGAACACCACGAGAGCGGAACAGCCGGACCGGAATATGGTCGGCTGTTCACAGCGTCCTCGCTGTGTGCCACCCCGTGGGGTGGACTTTTTCAAAGGAACCTCGACCATCCGAAGATGGACGGGGTATCAACTAATCTGGCGTTGATTTTTGGCACGCTGTTGAGTTCTCAAGGTGCGGACGCTTCCTTTGTACTGACCCTCTCGGGCTTTCCTCCGGGCGCTTCCTTCGTTTCCGACTCTATCAGATCTTTCCGATCCGATTTCCTCGGTGCTTTCCGGTCCCGGTCGCTTTCGCTTCCGTTCCCTTCCGGCGTTTCCGACTCTATCAGACCCTTTCGGTGTCCGATTCCCTGTCGGCGGGTTTGTCTTTCCGGCCTTGTTAGGCCGTTCCGACGTCCTGAACTCTAGCGGATTTCCCCGGCGACCCATAATCGAGTCTTTCGAAATGAATTTCGGCATGCCGAAATTCGTCCCGGTGGGGAGATCGTGCGGAGTTGAGGTGCCGCTCAAGGCGGCGGGATGGTTGCCGGGGACCGTACCGGCTCCGTGGCAACTCGGAGAACCTTACGCATCCATGAAGGTCGTGTCAAGGCGCCTCCAGGACGGGCCCCCACGGCCGGCCCGCCGGAAGCGAGAGTGGCCCGCACCCCTGAAGGTGCGAGCCACTCTCGTACGAACGGAACCGCGAGATCAGCGGGATCAGCCTTCGCTGACGCCCAGCTTCTCCAGGATCAGGTCCTTGACCTTCGCCGCGTCGGCCTGGCCTCGGGTGGCCTTCATGACCGCGCCGACCAGGGCACCGACCGCGGCGACCTTGCCGCCGCGGATCTTGTCGGCGATGCCCGCGTTGCCCGCGATGGCCTCGTCGACCGCCGCGCCGAGCGCGCTGTCGTCGGAGACGACCTTCAGGCCGCGCTTCTCGACGACCTCGTCCGGGGTGCCCTCGCCCGCGAGAACGCCTTCGATGACCTGACGGGCCAGCTTGTCGTTCAGGTCGCCGCCGGCGACCAGGGCGGAGACCCGGGCGACGTCCGCCGGGGTGATCGGCAGCTCGTCGAGGGAGACGCCGCGCTCGTTGGCGTTGCGGGCCAGCTCGCCCATCCACCACTTGCGGGCCGAAGCCGCGTCCGCGCCCGCCTCGATCGTGGCCGCGATCGGGTCGACCGCGCCCGCGTTGAGGATGGACTGCATCTCCAGCTCGCCGAGGCCCCACTCCTCGCGCAGCCGGTTCCGGCGTACGCGCGGCAGCTCGGGAAGCCCCTTGCGGAGCTCCTCGACCCACTCGCGGGCGGGAGCGATCGGCACCAGGTCCGGCTCGGGGAAGTAGCGGTAGTCCTCGGCGTTGTCCTTGATGCGGCCCGAGGTGGTGGAGCCGTCGTCCTCGTGGAAGTGACGGGTCTCCTGGAGGATCGTGCCGCCGGACTCCAGGACCGCCGCGTGGCGCTGGATCTCGAAGCGCGCCGCCCGCTCGACGGAGCGCAGCGAGTTGACGTTCTTCGTCTCCGAGCGGGTGCCGAAGCGCTCGGCGCCCTTCTTCATCAGCGACAGGTTGACGTCGCAGCGCATCTGGCCCTTGTCCATGCGCGCCTCGGAGACGCCCAGGGCACGGATCAGCTCGCGCAGCTCCGCCACGTACGCCTTGGCGACCTCGGGGGCCCGCTCGCCCGCGCCGACGATCGGCTTGGTGACGATCTCGATGAGCGGGATGCCGGCCCGGTTGTAGTCGAGCAGCGAGTGCGAGGCGCCGTGGATGCGGCCGGTCGCGCCACCCACGTGGGTGGACTTGCCGGTGTCCTCCTCCATGTGGGCGCGCTCGATCTCCACGCGGAAGACCTCGCCGTCCTCCAGCTGGACGTCCAGGTAGCCGTCGAAGGCGATGGGCTCGTCGTACTGGGAGGTCTGGAAGTTCTTCGGCATGTCCGGATAGAAGTAGTTCTTCCGGGCGAAGCGGCACCACTCGGCGATCGAGCAGTTCAGCGCGAGGCCGATCTTGATCGCGGACTCGACGCCGATCTCGTTGACGACCGGCAGCGCGCCGGGCAGGCCGAGGCAGGTCGGGCAGGTCTGCGCGTTGGCGTCCTGGCCCAGCTCGGTCGAGCAGCCGCAGAACATCTTGGTCTTCGTGCCGAGCTCGACATGGACCTCCAGGCCCATGACGGGGTCGTACTCGGCGAGGGCCGCCTCGTACGACAGCAGTTCAGTGACAGTCACGGTGGAACTTCCCTCTCAGCCCAGCAGGACGTCGTCGTCGCCGAGGCGCTTCAGCTCGCGGTACAGGATCGCGAGGCCGGTGACGATGGCGGCGGCGGACACGACGGCGTCGATGAGCTTCAGCGTGTCGTGGTCCGCGCGCGCCTTCTTGACCTGCTTGGCCACGGCGACGGCACCGAACGCGGTGGTGCCCATGGACAGGTACGTACCGGTCTTGGACTTCTTGAAGCCCTTGGCCTTCTGCAGTGCACTGGTCACAGCGACGGAGCCTCCTCAAGCAGCGGGTGACCCCACTTTTCCACGAAGGCGGCCTCGACGGCGGCACCGACCTTGTAGAGGCGGTCGTCCTTCAGGGCGGGGGCGATGATCTGCAGGCCGACCGGCAGACCGTCCTCCGGCGCCAGGCCGCACGGGAGCGACATGGCGGCGTTGCCGGCCAGGTTGGTCGGAATGGTGCACAGGTCCGCGAGGTACATCGCCATCGGGTCGTCGGCGCGCTCGCCGATCGGGAAGGCGGTGGTCGGGGTCGTCGGGGAGACGAGCACGTCGACCTGCTCGAACGCCTTCTCGAACTCGCGGGTGATGAGGGTACGAACCTTCTGGGCCGAGCCGAACCACGCGTCGTAGTAGCCGGAGCTGAGCGCGTACGTACCGAGGATGATGCGGCGCTTGACCTCGTCGCCGAAGCCGGCCTCACGGGTCAGCGCGGTGACGTCCTCGGCGGACCGGGTGCCGTCGTCGCCGGCGCGCAGGCCGTAGCGCAGACCGTCGAAGCGGGCCAGGTTGGAGGAGCACTCGGACGGCGCGATCAGGTAGTACGCGGAGAGCGCGAGGTCGAAGGTGGGGCAGTCCACCTCGACGACCTCGGCGCCCAGCGACTTCAGCAGCTCGACGGACTCGTCGAAGCGCTGCACGACACCGGCCTGGTAGCCCTCGCCGCGGAACTGCTTGACGACACCGATCCGCATGCCGGCGACCGAGCCGTTGCGGGCGGCCTCGACGACCGGCGGGACCGGGGCGTCGATGGAGGTCGAGTCGAGCGGGTCGTGGCCGGCGATGGCCTCGTGCAGCAGGGCCGCGTCGAGGACCGTACGGGCACACGGGCCGCCCTGGTCGAGCGAGGAGGAGAAGGCGACCATGCCGTAGCGGGAGACCGCGCCGTACGTCGGCTTGACGCCGACGGTGCCGGTGACGGCGGCGGGCTGGCGGATGGAGCCGCCGGTGTCCGTGCCGATGGCGAGCGGGGCCTCGTACGAGGCGATGGCGGCCGAGGAGCCGCCGCCGGAGCCGCCGGGGATCCGGGTCAGGTCCCAGGGGTTGCCGGTCGGGCCGTACGCGCTGTTCTCCGTGGAGGAGCCCATCGCGAACTCGTCCATGTTGGTCTTGCCCAGGATGACCACGTCCGCGGCCTTCAGGTTCTTGACCAGCGTGGCGTCGTACGGAGGGATCCAGCCCTCCAGCATCTTCGAGCCGACCGTCGTGGGCACGCCCTTGGTCGTGAAGATGTCCTTGAGCGCGAGCGGGACGCCGGCCAGCGGGCCGAGCTTCTCGCCGCGGGCGCGCTTCTCGTCGACGGCGCGGGCCTGGGCGAGGGCGCCCTCCCGGTCGACGTGCAGGAAGGCGTGGACCTTCTCGTCGACGGCGTCGATCCGGGCCAGGTGGGCCTCGGTGACCTCGACGGCGGTGAGCTCGCCGGAGGCGATCCTCGCCGCGATCTCCGCGGCGGTGAGCTTGATGATGGTGCTGTTGTCCGTCATGACGTCTTAGTCCTCCCCCAGGATCTGCGGCACCTTGAAACGCTGCTGCTCCTGGGCCGGGGCGCCGGAGAGCGCCTGGTCGGGGGTGAGCGACGGACGGACCTCGTCCGCACGCATGACATTGGTCAGCGGCAGCGGGTGGGAGGTCGGCGGTACGTCTTGGTCGGCGACCTCGGAGACGCGGGCGACCGCGCCGATGATGTCGTCGAGCTGACCGGCGAAGTGGTCGAGTTCCTCGCTCTTCAGCTCCAGACGCGCCAGCCGTGCGAGGTGTGCAACCTCCTCGCGCGTGATGCCAGGCATGCGGATCCTCACGGGGTGAGTTTGATGGTGTTGGGGCCAATCCTAGGGGGCCCGCGCACCTGCCCGGAAAACGGTTTGCTCCGGGGTCGGCCCCGGGGCGGCTTCTCGTCCTACCAGGCGATCCGGCCGGAGGGGTGATCGCGGTCCGTGACGGCCGTGATCTCGGCGGCGGTGATGTCCGCGGGAGCGGCGGCGGAAGCGGTCGCGGCGGCCGCCGCCGCGTTCGCCGCGGCGATCTCGGAGGGGCGGCGCCAGCCGTGCTCGCCGCGGGCGCGCAGCCAGGCGGTGGCCTCGGCGGGCGGCATGGCCGCGGCGACCAGCCAGCCCTGGACGGCGTCGCAGCCCAGGGCGCGCAGGCGCTCCCAGGTCGCGTCGTCCTCGACGCCCTCGGCGACGACGAGCAGGCCGAGGGAGTGGGCGAGGTCGACCGTACAGCGGACGATCTCGGCGTCCTCGGTGTCGACGGCGAGGCGGGCGACGAAGGACCGGTCGATCTTCAGTTCGCTCACCGGGAGGCGGCGCAGGTGGACGAGGGAGGAGTAGCCGGTGCCGAAGTCGTCGAGGGACATCTTGACGCCGTGGCCGGTGAGGCCGGCCATGGTGTCGGCGGCCCGCTGCGGGTCCTCCAGGAGGACGTGCTCGGTTATCTCCAGCTGGAGCGCGCCGGCCGGGACGCCGTGGCGGGCGAGGCGGGCGGCGACGGCGCCGGCGAAGCCGGGGGTGTGGACGTCGCGCGGGGAGACGTTGACGGCGACGGGGACGTCGAGGCCCTGGGCGCGCCAGCGGGCGACCTGGGCGAGGGCGGTCTCCAGGACGTACTCGGTCAGGTGCGGCATCAGGCCGGAGGTCTCGGCGATGGCGATGAACTCGTCCGGCGGGACCTTTCCGCGCTCCGGGTGCACCCAGCGGACCAGCGCCTCCAGGCCGGCGACCTGGCCGTCGAAGCGGACCTTGGGCTGGTAGTGCAGCTCGACGTCGCCGGCGTCGAGGGCGCGGCGCAGGTCGCCGAGGAGGCCGAGGCGGTCGGGGGTGTTGGAGTCGCGCTTCGACTCGTACACCTCGACGCCGGTGCGGTCCCGCTTGGCCTGGTACATGGCGACATCGGCGCGGCGCAGCAGGCCCTCGGCGTCCAGCGCGTGGTCGGGGAAGACGGCGACGCCGGCGCTGGCCTCCAGGACGAGGGTGAGGCCGTCGAGGTCGAGCGGGGAGGACAGCTCGGCGACGAGGTGGCGGGCGACGCGCTGGGCGCTGGTGGTGGAGTCGGCGGTGGGCAGCAGGACGGCGAACTCGTCACCGCCGAGGCGGGCGGCCTCGGCGCCGCGCGGGAGGGCGAGCCGGAGCCGTTCGGCGATCTGGAGCAGCAGGCGGTCTCCGGCGAGGTGGCCGAGGGTGTCGTTGACCGAGCGGAAGCGGTCGAGGTCGATGAGGACGAGGGCGGAGCGGACGCCTTCGCCCTCGGCCTCCTCCAGAGCGGTCCAGGTGCGTTCCAGGAGCCACTGGCGGTTGGGCAGGCCGGTGAGGTGGTCGCGGAGCTGTTCCTCGGCGCGGGCGCGGGCGATCCACAGGGTGGAGTCGAGGGCGATCAGCGGGACGGCGAAGAGCGGCAGGAGCGCGGGGCGGGAGGCGGCGACGACGCAGACGAGCGGGGCTATCGCGAACAGCGCGAGGGCGACGAGGCCCTGGCGGATCAGGGCGCTGCGGGCGACGGTGGGCAGGCCGCCGCCCTGTGGCGCGAGCGCGTACCAGAGCATCAGCCGGGTGCAGGCGAGGTAGGCGACGGCGGCGAGCACGATCTCGGGGACGTCGGCGATGCCACCGTCGAGGGGCTGCCAGGGGTGGGCGACGGAGGGCATGTCGTCGAAGGTGGCGAGGACGAGGGCGGCGGCGCCGGTGCCGAGGATGTCGACGGCGCCGTGCAGCAGGCCCTGGCGCCAGCGGTGGCGGCGGGCGGCGGCGACGAGGCCGACCACGGCGAGCGAGACCAGACAGGCGGGCACCCAGCCGTACAGCAGCAGGACGGCGAGGGTGAGCGCGGCGCCGGAGCCGGTGCCGCCCCACCAGCGGTCGCGGCCGAGGGCCACGAGGTGGCCGACGATGAGACCGGTGAGGATGGCGAGGGACCAGCCGGCGGCGCCGTCCGGGAAGAGTGCCTGACCCGTGCTCAGGGTGTCGTAGAGGCCCGCGGCGAAGGCGACGGCGGCGATGCCCACCAATGCCGCGGGCAGCCCGGAGGCGAAGCCCACGAAGGCCGCGCGGCCCTGGGGTCGCGCGATGGGGGCGGCGCTCTCGGTCGGTTTCATTCCCGTCCCTCTCACAGCCGGCGGTGCCGTCGCACCGCGGAGCCGTCGTCCTGCCGCCGGCATGTCCGTCGTCATGCCGCCGGGCGGTCGCCGCGCCGCGTGTCCGAACCGCGTGTTCCGCCGCCGCGCCGGCTGGGCCCTCGCACGGCCGTGCGCGACGGACGCACAGTCACCACAGTAGGCCGCGAAGGGCCGCTACGGGCAGTGCTCTCCTTCTCTTGCCCGAATGCGACCCCGCCACCCGTAACGATCTGGTATGCGACGAACGGGTGAGCGAGGGCGGTTCCGGCGGCCCCGCCGCGGGGTCGGGTGCGGCGGGGCCCGGGAGCCGTCCGGCGGCTACTCGGCGACGGGCAGGGCGGCCTCACGGGCGGCTTCCGGCCCCTGTTCGAGCAGGACGACGAAGCCCTGTTCGTCCAGAACCGGAACTTTCAGCTGCATCGCCTTGTCGTACTTGGAACCCGGGCTGTCACCGACGACCACGAATGCGGTCTTCTTTGAAACGGAACCGGTCACCTTCGCTCCTCGCGCTTGGAGCGATTCTTTTGCGCCATCCCTGGTGTAGTCCTTCAGGGTGCCGGTGACGACCACGGTCAGCCCGTCGAGCGGACGGGGACCCTGCTCCTCCCCCGCGCCCTCGTCCTCCAGGGCGACCCCGGCCGCGCGCCACTTGCGCACGATCTCGCGGTGCCAGTCCTCCTCGAACCAGCGCTTCACGGCGGCGGCGATGATCCCGCCGACGCCGTCGACCTCCGCCAGCTCCTGCTCCGTGGCCTGCTCGATCCGCTCCAGGGAGCGGAACTCGCGCGCCAGCGCCTCGGCCGCGACCGGCCCCACGTGACGGATCGACAGGCCGTTGAGGAAGCGGGCCAGCGGCCGGGTCTTGGCCTCCTCGATGTGCTTCAGCATGGCCAGCGCGTTCTTCTTCGGCTCGCCCTTCTGGTTGGCGAAGACCGAGACGATCTTCTCCTCGCCGGTCTTCGGGTCCCGCTTGGGCAGCCCGCTGTCCGGGTCGAGGACGTACGCGCGGATCGGCAGCAGCTGCTCGATCGTCAGGTCGAACAGGTCGCCCTCGTCGGCCAGCGGCGGCTCGGCCGGCTCCAGCGGGCGGGTGAGCGCCGCCGCCGCGACCATGCCGAAGTTCTCGATGTCGAGGGACGACCGGCCGACGAGGAAGGCCAGCCGCTCGCGCAGCTGGGCGGGACAGGTCCGCGCGTTGGGGCAGCGCAGATCGATGTCGCCTTCCTTCATCGGCTTCAGCGCCGTGCCGCACTCGGGGCACTCGGCCGGCATCACGAACTCCCGCTCGGTGCCGTCCCGCAGGTCCACCACCGGGCCGAGGATCTCCGGAATGACGTCGCCGGCCTTGCGCAGCACGACCGTGTCGCCGATCAGCACACCCTTGGCCTTCACCACGTCCTGGTTGTGCAGGGTGGCGAACTCGACCTCGGAACCGGCCACCGTCACCGGCTCCACCTGCGCGTACGGCGTGACGCGCCCCGTGCGGCCGACGCCGACCTTGATGTCGATCAGCTTGCTGTTGACCTCCTCCGGCGCGTACTTCCACGCGATCGCCCAGCGCGGGGCGCGCGCGGTGGAGCCGAGCCGGCCCTGGAGCGGGATCTCGTCGAGCTTGACGACGACACCGTCGATCTCGTGCTCGACGGAGTGCCGGTTCTCGCCGAAGTACGCGATGAACTCCCGTACGCCGTCGAGGGAGTCGACCACCTTGTTGTGCCGGGCGGTGGGCAGGCCCCACTCGTGCAGCAGCGCGTACGCGTCCGACAGGCGGGCGATCTCCAGGCCGTCGCGGGCGCCGATGCCGTGGACCACCATGTGCAGCGGCCGGGTCGCCGTCACCTTCGGGTCCTTCTGGCGCAGCGAACCCGCCGCCGCGTTGCGCGGGTTGGCGAACGGCTTGTCACCGGCCTCCACCAGGCGCGCGTTCAGCGCCTCGAAGGCGGCCATCGGGAAGTAGACCTCGCCGCGGATCTCCACCAGGTCCGGGACGCGCTCGCCGGACAGCCGGTGCGGGATGTCCGCGATCGTGCGCACGTTGGGCGTGATGTCCTCGCCCGTACGGCCGTCGCCGCGGGTCGCCGCACGGGTCAGCCGCCCGTGCTCGTACGTGAGGTTCACGGCGAGTCCGTCGACCTTCAGCTCGCACAGGAAGTGGTACGCGCCCGTGCCGACGTCCTTCGCGACCCGCTCGGCCCAGGCGGCCAGCTCCGCGTCGTCGAACGCGTTGTCCAGGGACAGCATCCGCTCGCGGTGCTCGACGGCGGTGAACTCCGTCTCGTACGAGCCGGACACCTTCTGGGTCGGCGAATCCGGCGTCCTCAGATCCGGGTAGTCCGCCTCCAGCTCCTCCAGCGACCGCAGGAGCCGGTCGAACTCCGCGTCGCTGACGACCGGCTGGTCCTTCACGTAGTACCGGAAGCGGTGCTCCTCGACCTGCTCCGCCAGCTCGGCGTGCTTCTCCCGCGCCTCGGCGGGGGCCCCCTGTTCGACTGTCACCGTTTCTCGTCCTCCCGTAGCCTGAAATCCGGTCACTCTGGGTTGTCCGCGAGCGAGCGCGCCGCCCGCACACAATGCGCGAGAGCCCTGCGCGCGTACGCCGGCGAGGCACCCGCCAGACCGCAGGCCGGCGTGACCACCACGGACTCGGCGAGAGTCCCCGGATTCAGCCCCAGCCTGCGCCACAGCGTCCTGACACCCATGACGCTACCCCCGGGTCCGACAATCCCCGGGTGGCCGGGGCCGCGCCCGGACCCGTCGCCGGGTCGGTGGCGGGCACCACACCGGCGAACAGCTTCGTCCCGGCCTCCACCGCCTCGCCGATCGGCTCCTCGTCACGCTCGGTGAGAAGCGAGAAGTCGAACGACACGCCCGCGGCACCGGCCCGCCGCAGCAGCGCGAACGGCACGCCCGGCGCGCACGAGTGCACCACCACGGGCCCGTCGTGCGCCCCCATGACGTCGCGCAGGGTGCTCTCCACCACCTGCCGGTCGACGGCCCGGTGGGTGCGGTAGCCGCTGGCCGTACGGATCTGCCCGAGGAGGACGGAGGTCAGCGACGGCTCGTCGAGCTGGAGCACCACCCAGGCCCCCGGAACCCGCTTGCGGACATCGGCCAGGTGCAGCCGCAGCCCCTCGGCGAGCGAGGCCGCCAGATCGCGGCAGGCCCCGGAGTCGGACAGCGCCGCTTCTCCGCCGCGCAGCTCAAGGGCCGCGGCGAGCGTCCACGGCCCCACCGCCTGGACCTTCAGCGCGCCCTCGTACCCCTGGGTGAACTCCTCCAGGGCGTCCAGGTCCTCGCCCAGCCAGGAGTGGGCGCGCCGGGTGTCACGCCCGGGCCGGTCGCCGATCCGCCAGCCGCTGGGCTCCACGCGCGCGTACAGCTCGACCAGCATCCCCGCGGTCCGCCCGATCATGTCGGCCCCGGGCCCGCGCCCGGGCAGCTCGGCGAGGAACGGGAAGTCCTCGAAGGACCCGGTCACGGTCTTGGCCGCCTCGCGCGCGTCCCCGCCGGGCAGGGACCCGACGCCGGTGGCGGGGGCCCAGGGGAAGGGGGCGGGCTCTGTCGTACCGGTCGCCCCGGTGGTGGTCTGGCTGGTGTTCTCGCTCACCCCGGAAGGGTACGTGGCGGGGCCTCGAGGGCGGCTCTAGCGGCGGGGTGAAGGGGGCCCGGGCGTGAAGGGGTGAAGCGGGAAGGGACGGGCGGGGTGAGGGCGCGGGAAGCGGGTCCCCGCGCCCGGAGCCCGTCCGTGGGCGGCCGTGCGGGCCGCCAGCGGTGCGCGCGCTTCACGCGCGCGAGGTCAGCGCCCCGGTCGTACGGTCAGGTCATTGACCTCGGCGTCACGCGGCAGGTCGATGGCCATGACGATCGTGGTGGCCACGGACTCAGGGTCGATCCAGCGCTGGGGGTCGTAGTCCTTGCCCTCCTGCTGGTGCACCTTCGCCTGCATGGGGCTCGCGGTCCGGCCCGGGTACACGGACGTGACCCGCACCCCGTTGCCGTGCTCCTCGTGCCGCAGGGAGTCGGCGAGCGCCTTCAGCCCGTGCTTGGACGCGGCGTACGCGCCCCACTCGGCGTGCGCGTTGAGGCCGGCACCCGAATTGACGAAGAGCACGTGGCCCTTGCTGACCCGCAGCTGGGGCAGGAAGTGCCGGGTCAGCTCGGCGGGGGCGATCAGGTTCACGTTCAGCTGGTGGTGCCAGGCCTTGGGCGTCAGCTCACCGATCTGCCCGAGGTCGACGACACCCGCGACGTGCAGCAGCGTGTCGACGCGCTCGGGCAGCTTCTGGTGCGAGAACGCCCACGACAGCCGGTCCGGGTCCGCCAGGTCCCCGACGAGCGTCCGGGCTCCGGGAAACTCCGCCGCCAGCTCCTTCGCCCGGCCCGCGTCGCGCGCGTGCAGCACGAGTTCGTCCCCGCGCGCGTGCAGCCGCCGCGCGACGGCGGCCCCGATGCCCGAGCCGGCTCCGGTGATCACATGTGTAGCCATGACCACATGCTCTCACCGAGGGCGGATCGGATGATCAGACTTCGGGCGAAGCGGGCGCGGGGACGGACGCGGCGGGAACGGCGGTGGTGGCGGACCAGAAGTCGGAGTGGACGTTGGGGGCGGGGATCTTGCCGAGGGGGTAGGCGGGGCCGTTGGGCTCGGAGGCGGGCTCGGTGACGTCGGAGGGCTCCACACACGGGGTGTCGACCTGAAAGAAGGCCTGTCCCTTGTATCCGATGAGCACGCGGATCTGGAATCCCTCCGGGGAGACCGCGTAGAGGGCGGGCATCTCCCGGTCGGGCCGGACGCTCTTGATCGTGTAGCCGCTCTTCTCCCAATGCCGCTGCACCACGCCGAGGAAGCTGCCTCGCCGCTGCTCGGAGACGATGGTGGTCACCGCCCGGCGCCGGACGACATCGCACCGGTGGGTGGTCGTCGTGTCGTGGGCCCATTGGACACCGGGGACGATCGCCTTGAAGGTGGCGTCCATCATCGCGTCCGCGTGCTCCGCCGCTTCCTGCATGTTCATGTCCGTCACCGCACCTCGCGCATCGTTTCCGGCGCCTCCACCTGTACATCCGGCAAGGACTGCCCCCGCCAGGACGATCGACGACGCCATGCGCGCCGCGCGTCCGGTCCATCTCATCGGTAGGCCTCCCTGCTGATTCTTTCCGGCTGTCCTCCGACGACGAGAGCGATGTTGTCCGCGGACTCCTGGTCGAGGCTCGGTGTGAAGTACTGGGAATGCGCGTCGAAAAACCCCAGTTCCGCGATCATTCTGGGTCCGTCGTCGACCTTGAAACGCTGGGCTCCGAAGCCCGCGCTGGCCGGGTCCTGCCCGAAGTGGAGGTGGTCGGTGACGCGACTCGCCTGGAGTGCGCCCACCGGACTGGCGAGAGCGGCACTGCCCACGGCGGCTTCCTTGATGTTGGGCATATGTGTCACCGGATCGTTCTCCGCCGATCCCACGAAAACGTGCTCCCGGCTGACGCCCAGGTCCTCGGCCCGGTCCACCCCGACGCCAGGGCTGCCGAGCAGGATGATGTCGTCCGCACCCGGGATCCCCCCGCTCTGCCGGGCGGCCGTGCCCACGGCGAGGGAGCCGTAGGAGTGTCCGATCGCCGTCAGATGGGGATCCGCGTTCTTGTTCGTCGCGTCGAGTCCCTCCATGAACTCGCTGAACGCGGGGGCACCGGCTTCGGCGCTGTCGGTGAGGGCGACAGTCCCGAGCCCGGGCGCGTCGTAGCCGAGCCAGATGATGGAGGCGCTGGACGGATCGATTTCCCTCGCGCCCTTGGCCGTGTCGAACGCCCGCTGCATCGTGTCCGTGACGAACTCCGCGTCGAGCTTCGTCCCGAGGCCCGGCACGTACGCCGAAACGTTCCGGGACGTGTCCGGGTCGCCGTACGCCACGATCGCGCGGCCGTTGCCCTTGTCGTCGATGTCGAGGAGGAGCATCGGCGGTTCGCTCGGCTCGCCCAGTTTGTCCTGGATCATGCGCAGGGCTTCGAGCTTGGAGTCCTGGCCGCCCTCGCGTTCCATCTCCTCGATGAGGAGCGGGAGGTAGCGGCGGTTGGCCTCGTCGCGGGCGGCGGCGGGGATGCCGTCGACGTCGCCGATCAGGTCGGGGGCGATGTCCAGGTACTCCCGGCGCTGCTCGTCGCTCAGGCCCTCCCACCAGGCGCGGCGGGCGGCGGGGCTCTCGTCCACCGGGATGGCGGCGACCAGATGGTGGCCGACCGTGGTGCGGACGTCCGCCGTGTCGTGGGCGACGTCCTTCCAGGTGTTCTCCGTGACGTCGAGGCCGTCGGCGGCGCGGAGGCCGTCGAGGGTCTTGGCGAACGTCGCGTCGATGGACGCGGCGGAGGTGACGGCGCCGGCGATGCGGTCGGCGATCTCCTGGGCCCGCGCGGCGTGCGGGTTGGTGGAGGGGAACGGGTGGCGGGCGAGGTCGGCGAGGCGGTCCGGGGCCAGCGGGAAGCCGCCCCGGACCGTCCCTCCAGGCGCCTTGTCGGCGCCGAGGCCCGGGGTGGGGGTGTCGGCGGTGGCGGCCGGGTAGGCGACGGAACCGTCCTCGTGGACGGTGAAGCCCAGGTCCTCGGCGTCCCGCAGGGCGTCCTTCAGCCGGCGCTGGGGTTCGGCCAGGTCGGCCGCCAGGGCGTCGAGGGTGGAGCGGATGAGGCCGCACTCGGTGTGCAGGTACTGGAAGTTCCGGCTCAGGCGGCGGAGCCGGCCGAGCGCGGCTTCGGCGGACTCGCCCGCCTGTGTCTCGCGCAGCCGCGCGGTCATCGCCCGGTCGACACGGCCGCGGTCGGCGTCGGCGCGGTGCGAGAGCTGCTGCCAGCCGTCGCCCGCCTGCTCCAGTTCCGTGAGCCTGAGGTCCCTGAGCAGGCGCCAGGTCAGGGTGCCGGCCGGGCTCATCGGCGCGGCCCGTACGGAGCGCGGGTTGTGAAGTGGGTCACGCGCCGACGCTAATGGGGCGAATCCCCCACGGCGGTGCCGCGCGGCCGATCGGCACACGATCGGGTGGCCGGGGCGTCAGCGGCGACGCCCGGGCCACTCGTTCGCGTCAGGGCCGGGCGCTCAGGCCCGGCAGGACTCCAGGTAGGCCAGGGCCGCCTCGCCGTCCTCCGCGAAGAAGACCAGGTCGGCGAGCGGGATGGGCAGGAAGCCCTCCTCCTCCATGCGACGGAACTGGCTCTTCAGGCCGTCGTAGAAGCCCGCGGTGTTGAGCAGGACGATCGGCTTGTCGTGCTTGCCGTGCTTCTTCAGCTCCATGATCTCGGTGGCCTCGTCGAGGGTGCCCGTGCCGCCGACCATGACGACGATCGCGTCGGACTTGGCGAGCAGCAGGGCCTTGCGCTCGGCGAGGTCCTTGGCGATGACCATCTCGTCGGCGCCCTGCCGTGCCCGGGCGGCGAGGAAGTCGACGGAGACGCCGACCAGCCGGCCGCCGGTCTCCTCGACGCCGTCCGCGACGACCTTCATCAGGCCCGTGTCCGAACCGCCCCAGACCAGGGTGTGGCCCGCCTTGCCGAGCCGGGTGGCGAAGTCGCGGGCGGGGACGGTGTAGCGGGGGGCGAGGTCGGCGGCGGAGAGGAAGACGCAGATATTCATGAGGCAACCGTAGGCCCTGGCGCTGACACACCGTGACATCACGGGTTTTCTCAAGATTTTCCGGCTGCGAGCGATGAGTTCCGCGCGGGGCCCCGGTCTGCCCTGGCATGGACTTGGTGAACACCACACCGGCCCCGGCCAAGGGCCTGGTCAGGGCGCAGGACGGCACGCGGATCGCCTACGAGCGGTACGGGGACGGCCCGCCGCTGATCCTGGTGGGCGAGGCGGCGAGGACGGGGTCCGGGGGCGAGCGAGCGCTGGCCGCGCTGCTCGCCCGCCGCTTCTCGGTGGTCGCGTACGACCGCCGGGCCGGGAGGGAGGCACGGGAGATCGACGATCTGACGGCGCTCGTCGAGGCGGTGTGCGGGGAGAGCGGTACGGCGGCGGTGCACGGGACCGCGTCGGGCGGGGCGCTCGCGCTCGCCGCGGCGGCGGCCGGGGTGCCGGTGGGCCCGCTGTCGGTGTACGAGCCGCCGTGCGGCACGGTGGACGCGGCCGGGCTCGGCCGGGTCCACGCGCGCGTGCTCGTGGTCGACGGCGGGGCGAGCCCGGCCGGGACGCGGCGGGCGGCCCGTACCGTCGCCGCCGCCGTCCCGCGCGGCCGGCACCGTACCCTCACCGGCCAGACCCACGAGGTCGCCCCGCACGTCCTCGCGCCGGTGCTCGCGGACTTCTACGCGGAGGAGCCGGCGGGCGTCTGAGCCCGTCGGTCCGGCCGGCACGGAGACGGCCCGCCCCCGGATCGGACGATCCTGAGACGGGCCGCGCGAGCCGGCGGCCGGTCAGCTCGCCTGGTCGGTGAACATGCCGGGCTTGTACGAGCCCCGGATGTCACAGGGTGCCCGTACGCATGCACGCGACGGCCTGACAACCTGTCGGCCTGTCGACCTGTCCCCGCCGGTGGAAGAGACGGCTGAGAGACTGCTCCCGCCCCGGGAGGCGTGAGGTCGCCCTCGGACCTCCAGAACTCCCCCGAAGGACATCCGCCCGTGAGTGACGCACGACGATCCGTTCCGGACGCCCCACGCGCGCGTATGCGGCGGGCGGTCCGCGCTCTGTCCGGTCCGGGGCCGTGGACGCGCGGCCCGGTGCTCACGGTGTCGGCGCTGGTGCTCGGCCTGCTCCTGCTGCTGCACGCGGAGATCACGGACCGGGGTGGACTCGGCAGCCTGGTGGAAACGTTCCTGCCGTGGTTCGGGCTACTCGTCCCGCTGCTCCTCGCCGGGGCGCTGTGGCTGCGTTCCGCCACGGCCGTGGTCGCGCTGCTGCTGCCCGCCTCGGTGTGGCTGGGCCTCTTCGGCGGGCTGCTCCTCGACCGGTCGGAGCCGGGCGGTGACCTCACCGTGGTCAGCCACAACGTCAACGCCGACAATCCCGACCCGTCCGGCACCGCCCGCGCCCTGGCCGCCTCCGGGGCAGACCTGCTGGCGCTGGAGGAGATGACCTCGCCGGCCACGGCCGCGTACGGAAAGGAGCTGGCGGCCTCGTACCCGTACCACGCCACGCGTGGCACGGTCGGGCTGTGGAGCAAACTGCCGCTGTCGGACGTCAGGCCGGTCGACGTGCTGCGGGGCGACGTCGGGCCCCTGGCGAAGACCCGGCGGGCCGAGGACCTTCCCGTCGACCCGCCGCGGGCGCTGCGCGCCACGGTGGCAACGGAGCGGGGCCCGCTGGCGGTGTACGTGGCGCACCTGGGGTCGGTACGGCTGATGCCCCGGGGCGGCTTCTGGACGGACTCGCGCGACGCCGGCGCGGTCGCGCTCGCCCGGGCCGTCGCCTCCGAGCGGAACCAGCGGGTGGTGGTGCTCGGCGACCTGAACGGGACCATGGACGACCGCGCGTTCGCCGGCCTCACGTCACGGCTGCGTTCGGCGCAGGAAGCGGCCGGGAGCGGCTTCGGCTTCAGCTGGCCGGAGTCCTTCCCGGTCGCGCGGATCGACCAGATCCTCGTCAGGGGTGTGGAACCGAAGAGTGCGTGGGTCCTGCCGGCCACCGGCAGCGATCATCTGCCGGTGGCGGCCCGCGTCGGCTGGTGACCGCCGCCGGCCGTTCGCCCGTTGCCCCCGCTCCTCCGGGCGGACGCCTCGGCTCAGACGCCCGCGCTCGTGTCCTCGGTCCGGCGTACGGTCGTCGCGATCGTCGCCGAGCCGACGACCCGCGTGCCGTCGTAGAGGACGATCGCCTGGCCCGGGGCGATGCCGCGGACCGGGGCGTCGAAGGTGACGGACAGTTCGCCGTCCGTCATGACCGCGCTGACCGGGGTCTCGTCGCCGTGGGCGCGGAGCTGGGCGGTATAGCGGCCGGGGCCTTCGGGGGCCGTGCCGCACCAGCGGGGCTTGATCGCGCTGAGGGCCGTGACGTCGAGGGACGCGGCGGGGCCGACGGTGACCGTGTTGTTCACCGGCGAGATGTCGAGGACGTAGCGCGGCTTGCCGTCCGGCGCCGGGTGCCCGATGCGCAGGCCCTTGCGCTGGCCGATGGTGTAGCCGTACGCGCCCTCGTGGGTGCCCACCTTCGTACCGGACTCGTCGAGGATGTCGCCCTCCGCCGTGCCGAGGCGGGAGGCGAGGAAGCCGCGGGTGTCGCCGTCGGCGATGAAGCAGATGTCGTGGCTGTCGGGCTTCTTCGCGACCGCGAGGCCGCGCCGCTCCGCCTCCGCCCGGATCTCGTCCTTGGTGGTGAGGGTGTCGCCGAGCGGGAACATGGCGTGTGCCAGCTGCTTCTCGTCGAGTACGCCGAGCACGTACGACTGGTCCTTGGCCTGGTCGGAGGCCCGGTGCAGCTCGCGGGCGCCGTCCTCGCGGGTGACGACGGTGGCGTAGTGGCCGGTGCAGACGGCGTCGAAGCCGAGGGCGAGGGCCTTGTCGAGCAGCGCGGCGAACTTGATCTTCTCGTTGCAGCGCAGGCAGGGGTTGGGCGTGCGGCCCGCCTCGTACTCGGCGATGAAGTCGTCGACGACGTCCTCGCGGAAGCGCTCGGCGAGATCCCACACGTAGAAGGGGATGCCGATCACGTCGGCGGCCCGCCGGGCGTCGCGTGAGTCCTCGATGGTGCAACAGCCCCGCGCGCCGGTACGGAAGGACTGCGGGTTAGCGGAGAGGGCCAGGTGCACGCCGGTGACGTCGTGGCCCGCCTCGGCGGCACGAGCGGCGGCGACGGCGGAGTCCACTCCACCGGACATGGCGGCGAGGACGCGGAGGGGGCGCTGCGGCGGGGTCTGAGTCATAGCCCTACCAGGGTACGGGGCGCCGGGAACCGCGGTCGCGGCCGCGCGCGTTCTTCGTCATGTGGTGGACAGCGGGAAGCAGGCGGGGCAGGGCGCGGGCAAGCGGACGACGCGGAAGCCGGTGAAGAAGACGGCGGCGAAGAAGCCGCTGACGAAGGCGGGGAAGACACCCGTGAAAAAGGCGGCGGGCAAGAGCACGGCAAAGAAGAGCACGGCGAAGAAGAGCACGGCCGGGAAGTCCGGAGCGGGGAAGTCCGGGGCCGGTAAGACCACGGCCAGGAAGCCCGCGGCCAAGAAGTCCGGGGCCGGGAGCGGCAAGGGCGCGGCGGGGCCCGTCGGGCGGCGGGCCTTCCTCATCGGCGGGGCGGTCGCCGTCGCCGGCACGGCCGTACTCGCCCGGGAGGAGCTGGGCCGGCTGTGGTGGCGGCTGCCCGGTGTCGAGCGCAAGCGGGTGGAGGGTGAGCTGGACAACAAGGGCGCGGAGTGGACGGCGGCGTCCCGGTACAACTGGCGGCGCGCCGACCGCCCCGGCGACTTCCCGATCGACCGCGTCGTGATCCATGTGACGCAGGGCAGCTACGCCTCGGCGCTCAAGGTGTTCAAGGACCCGAGCCACGGGGCCGCCGCGCACTACGTGGTCCGCAAGGACGGGCACATCGCGCAGATGGTCCGGGAGCTCGACGTGGCCTTCCACGCCGGGAACCGGGACATGAACGAGCGCAGCGTCGGGATAGAGCACGAGGGCTTCGTGGACCGGCCCCAGGACTTCACGGCGGCGATGTACGAGGCGTCGGCGCGGCTCACGGCTGACATATGCCATCGCTACGCGATACCCGTGGACCGGCAGCACATCATCGGGCACGTGGAAGTTCCCGGCACCGACCACACCGATCCGGGGAAGCACTGGGACTGGCCGCGCTATCTGCGGCTGGTACGGGCCGCGCGCGCGAAGCTCGGCTGAGCCTCCCGGTCGGACGGCCGGTGTCGGCTCGGACCGGCGCCGGCTCAGGCCGACGTCAGCCCGGACCGGCGTCAGCTCAAGCCGGCGGCGCGGGCGCGTTCGACGGCCGGGCCGATCGCCTGGGCGACCGCCGCCACGTCCTCCTGGGTGGAGGTGTGGCCGAGGCTGAAGCGCAGGGTGCCTCGGGCGAGGTCGGGGTCGGCGCCGGTGGCGAGCAGGACGTGGCTGGGCTGGGCGATGCCGGCGGTGCAGGCGGAGCCGGTGGAGCACTCGATGCCGGCGGCGTCCAGGAGCAGCAGCAGCGAGTCGCCCTCGCAGCCGGGGAAGGTGAAGTGGGCGTTGGCGGGGAGCCGGTCGACCGGGTCGCCGCCGAGGATCGCGTCGGGGACGGCGGTACGGACGACGGTGATCAGCTCGTCGCGCAGGGCGCCGACCGTACGGACGAACTCCTCGCGGCCCTCCTCGGCCAGCCGGGCGGCGACCGCGAAGGCGGCGACCGCGGGCACGTCGAGGGTGCCGGAGCGGACGTGCCGCTCCTGACCGCCGCCGTGCAGGACCGGGACCGGGGTGTACTCGCGCCCCAGGAGCAGGGCGCCGATCCCGTACGGACCGCCGATCTTGTGCCCGGTGACGGTCATGGCGGCGAGCCCGGAGGCGGCGAAGTCGACCGGGACCTGGCCGACCGCCTGCACGGCGTCGGCGTGCAGCGGGACCCCGAACTCGGCGGCCACGTCGGCGAGTTCACGGATCGGCATGACGGTGCCGATCTCGTTGTTCGCCCACATGACGGTCGCGAGCGCGACGGAATCCGGGTCGCGGGCGATGGCCTCGCGCAGCGCTTCGGGGTGGACCCGGCCGTACGGGTCGACGGGCAGGTACTCGACGGTCGCGCCCTCGTGGGTGGCGAGCCAGTCGACGGCGTCGAGGACGGCGTGGTGCTCGACCGGACTGGACAGCACCCGGGTGCGGCGCGGATCGGCGGCGCGGCGGGACCAGAACAGGCCCTTGACGGCGAGGTTGTCCGCCTCGGTGCCACCGGACGTGAGGACGACCTCGCTGGGCCGGGCCCCGAGCGCCCCGGCGAGCGTCTCGCGGGCCTCCTCGACGGTCCGCCGGGCGCGCCGGCCTGCGGCGTGCAGAGAGGAGGCGTTGCCCGTGAGCGCGAGCTGGGCGGTCATCGCCTCGATCGCCTCGGGGAGCATGGGCGTGGTCGCGGCGTGGTCGAGGTAAGCCATGGTGAGACCGATTCTACGAGCCCACCCGGCACGCGCGGGAGGGTGCCCGGCCCGCATCGACGGTACTGAGACGGTCGTCACCCGGAGAGTGGGGAGCGAGGGGGGATTGTGGGGCTCAAGGGGCGGAATCGCGCCCGCACGAACCGGACCGGGTCCCCCCGCAGCGTGGTGGCGTGCGGGGTGTGCCCTGTCGGCGCCCCCGCATCCGGGCTCGCCTCGACGGCCGAGTGAGCCGAAGGGGTGCGTCGGGGGACAGTGCCGAACGCGCGCAGGTCCCGAGGAACGAGGGACCGAGCGCGATCGGCGCTGTGAGCCCGCCTCAAGCACCCCGGAGGCGAAGGAGGCACAAAAAGGGGCTCAGCCGCGCGGCGCGCGCGCCAGCTGGCGGGACTGGGCGACCAGGCGGTCGGCGGAGTCCCAGACCTCGGCGTCCTCTTCCAGGAAGCCGCCCGCGAGGTTGCGGGTGGTGATGGAGACGCGCAGCGGGCCGGGGGCCGGGCGGCAGCGGATGTGGGTGGTGAGTTCGACGGTGGGGGTCCAGCCCTTGAGGCCGAGCTCGAAGGAGGTGGGCGGCAGCGCGTCGACGGCGAGGAGCAGCGACAGCGGGTCGGCGTCGCGGCCGTCCGCGAGGCCGAACCAGGCGCGCATCTCGCCCTTGCCGGACGGCGCTCCGATCGCCCAGCCGACGGTCGACGGGTCGAGCCGCAGGTCGAGGCGTTCGGTGATGGCCGAGGAGCCGGGGATCGGCGGGGCGGGGCTGTCGGAGGCGCCGAAGCACTGGTCGATCGGGGCGAACGCGGGCGGCGTCGCGGAGGTGCGGACGTCGTCGGGGAGCGTGGCGAGGTCGCCGTACGAGGCGAGGACCCGGATGCGCTCGACCTCGGTGCCGTCCTCCGCGTACTGATAGAGGGACGCCTGGCCGGTGGAGAGGGTGCGGCCGGTGCGGACGGTCTCGGCGCGGATCACCGCGGGGCCCGGCACGGACGGCGTGAGGTAGTGCGCCGAGATCGTGAACGGGTCGGGGTGCGGCAGGTGGTCGCCGAGCGCGCGGCCGAGAAGGGCGAGGAGGTAGCCGCCGTTGACGGCGCGGATGATCGTCCAGCCGGCCGACAGCTCGGCGTCGTAGACGCCGGGCTCGCGGAGGGTGACGGCGGTGTCGCGGTCGAACTCGCTGGTCGCGCTCGCTCCGCCCGGGGTCTCGATGCTGCTCATGCTCATGGCCGCGACGGTACAGGCTTCAGCTACTGAGCGGTAGCTTTTTCGGTCTCGCGCGTGGACGACCGCCGGTTCCAGGCCCGCGGCGCCCGCCAGTGGTAGCGCATCGCCAGCAGCCGCAGCACGAACGCGGTGAGGACGGCGATCCCGCTCGTGTACGCGTTGAGCACGTCGAAGCGGATGGACAGCACCACGATCGTCGCACCCACGATGGCCGGCACGGCGTACAGGTCCCGGTCCCAGCGCAGCAGCGAGGGCGCCTCGACAGCCAGTATGTCGCGCAGCACACCGCCGCCGACGCCGGTGGCCATGCCGAGGACGGCGGAGGACGTCAGGCCGAGGCCGTAGTCGTACGCCTTGGTCGTGCCGGTCACGCAGAACAGGCCGAGGCCCGCCGCGTCGAAGACGTTGACGGCCGTCTGGGTGCGTTCCACCTCCGGGTGGAGGAAGAACACCAGGGCGGTCGCGACCAGCGGCATGAGGAAGTAGCCGAGATCGGTGAAGGCCGCCGGGGGTACGGCGCCGATGACCAGGTCCCGGAAGAGTCCGCCGCCCAGCGCCGTGACCTCGGCGAGCACGGCCATGCCGAAGACGTCGAAGTTCTTGCGGACGGCGAGGAGCGCGCCCGAGATCGCGAAGACGAAGATGCCGACGAGATCGAGCGCGTGTTGGACGGACGGATTGAACAAATCGTGGAGCACCGCCCAATTGTGCCGTCTCCCGCGCGGTCCCGAACGCCGTGAGGCTCCCACCACCACGGGGTGGGAGCCTCACGCGCGTACCGCTCGCGTACTCAGTCCTTCGAAGGCTTCTCCGGGGACTTCTCGGCAGCCCCTCCGGCGGACTTCTCCGTCTTCTCGGGCGCGGCCTTCTCGGTCGCCTCCGCCTCCGCCTTCGGCTCCTTCGGCCCCGCCGGCGGCGCCGTCACCTCCACCGACTCGCGCGCCGACGGGACCGTGATCCCCTCCGCGTTCTCCGGGTGGTGGCAGGCGACCCGCTGGCCCGGCCGCAGCTCCAGGAGCGGGGGCTCCTTCGTCTTGCAGACGTCCGTGGCCTTCCAGCACCGGGTGTGGAAGCGGCAGCCCGGCGGCGGCGCGATCGGTGACGGGACGTCGCCGGTGAGCAGGATGCGGTCGTTCTTCTGGCCCCGGCGGCGCGGGTCCGGGATCGGCACCGCCGACATCAACGCGCGCGTGTACGGGTGCATCGGCGACTGGTACAGGGACGTGCGGTCGGCGAGCTCGACCACCTTGCCCAGGTACATCACGGCGATGCGGTCGGACACGTGCCGGATGACCGACAGGTCGTGCGCGATGATCACGTACGTGAGGCCGAGCTCGTCCTGGAGGTCGTCCAGGAGGTTGACGACCTGCGCCTGGATGGAGACGTCCAGGGCCGAGACGGGCTCGTCCGCGATCACGAGCTTCGGCTTGAGCGCGAGCGCGCGGGCGATGCCGATGCGCTGGCGCTGGCCGCCGGAGAACTCGTGCGGGTAGCGGTTGTAGTGCTCGGGGTTGAGGCCGACGAGGCCGAGCAGCCGCTGGACCTCCGCCTTCAGGCCGCCCTCGGGCTCGACGCCCTGGAGCTTGAAGGGGGCCGAGATGATCGCGCCGACCGTGTGGCGCGGGTTCAGCGAACCGTACGGGTCCTGGAAGATCATCTGGATGTCGCGGCGCAGCGGGCGCATCTTCGCCACCCCGAGGTGGGAGATGTCCGTGCCCTCGAACTCGATGGTGCCGCCGGTCGGTTCGAGGAGCCGGGTGATGAGCCGGCCCATCGTCGACTTGCCGCAGCCGGACTCGCCGACGACGCCCAGGGTCTCACCGGGGTAGACCTCGAAGTCGATCCCGTCGACGGCCTTGACCGCGCCGGACTGGCGCTGCAGCAGCCCCTTCCGGATGGGGAAGTGCTTCTGCAGGCCCGTGACCTTGAGCAAGGGCTCCATGGTGTCACTCACCGCCTTGGTGTGGCTCGCGGCCTTGGTGTCGCTCACAGCTTCGGCGCAATCTCTTCGGTCCAGATCCGGTTCCGCTCGCCCGCCGGGAGGTGGCACGCCGAGAAGTGGCGGGTGCCGGCCTCCGTCAGTTCGGGGCGGTCGGTCCGGCATATGCCGCCCTTGGGCACGTCCGCGTACGGGCAGCGCGGGTTGAAGGCGCAGCCGCTCGGGATGTTGATGAGGCTGGGCGGGTTGCCCTTGACCGGGATGAGCCGATCGGTCTGCTCGCGGTCGATGCGCGGCATGGAGCCGAGCAGACCCCAGGTGTAGGGGTGCTGCGGGTGGTAGAAGACGTCCTCGGCCGAGCCGCGCTCCACGCACCGCCCGCCGTACATCACGAGGATGTCGTCGGCGATCTCGGCGACGACGCCGAGGTCGTGGGTGATGATGACGACCGCGGAGCCGAACTCCTTCTGCAGGTCCCGGATCAGGTCGAGGATCTGCGCCTGGACGGTGACGTCGAGGGCGGTGGTCGGCTCGTCCGCGATGAGCAGCTCGGGGTTGTTGACCAGCGCCATCGCGATCATCGCGCGCTGGCGCATACCGCCGGAGAACTCGTGCGGGTAGTTGTCGAACCGCTTCGCGGGCTCGGGGATGCCGACCCGGTCGAGGAGTTCGACGGCGCGCGTACGGGCGGTCTTCTTGTCGACCTTGTTGTGGACGCGGTACGCCTCCACGATCTGGTGACCGACCGTGTAGTACGGGTGCATCGCGGACAGCGGGTCCTGGAAGATCATCGCCATCTCGCGGCCGCGCATCCGGCGCACCCGGTCGGGGTCGGCGGAGAGCAGCTCCTCGCCGTTCAGCCAGATCTCGCCGGAGATGCGGGCCTTCTGCCGGCCGTACTGGCCGACGGTGTGCAGGCCCATGACGCCGAGCGAGGTGACCGACTTGCCGGAGCCGGACTCGCCCACGATGCCGAGGGTCTTGCCCTTCTCCAGCTGGAAGGTCAGGCCGTCGACGGACTTGACCAGGCCGTCGTCGGTCGGAAAGTGGATCTTGAGGTCGCGTACGTCGAGGAAGGCGTCCGACGGTGCGTCCTTCGACGCGACCGGTTCGCCGAGCGCGGCTCCGGTCTTGGCGAGCTTGTCGGTCATGCGAGCCTCACTCGGGGGTCGATCACCGCGTACAGGAGGTCCACCACGAGGTTGGCGAAGACCACGCACGCGGCGGTGATGAGGGTGACCGCGAGGATGACCGGCAGGTCACGCTCGCCTACCGCCGAGAAGGCGGCGTTGCCGAGGCCGGGGAGGCTGAACGCGGTCTCGGTCAGGACCGCGCCGCCGACGAGGGCGCCGAAGTCCATGCCGAAGATGGTCAGGATGGGGGTCATCGTGGAGCGCATGGCGTGCTTGCCGAGCACGACGGGCTCCGTGAGGCCCTTGGCGCGGGCGGTACGGATGTAGTCCTCGCCCAGCACCTCCAGCATGGTGGCGCGGGTGAGCCGCGCGTACATCGCCGCGTAGAGGAAGGCGAGGGTCACCCAGGGCAGCAGCAGGCCCATGAACCAGCCGCCGGGGTTCTCGCTGATCGGCACCCACTTCGCGTCGAGCCAGCCCAGCTGGGTGCGGAAGAGGAACATCGCCAGCATGGCGGTGAAGTAGATGGGGAGCGAGACGCCGGCCAGCGCGGTGACCATCGCGGTGCGGTCGATCAGGGTGCCGCGCTTGAGCGCGGAGACGACGCCGGTGGAGACGCCGAGCAGCAGCCAGATGACGGCCGCGCCGATGACCATGGACAGCGTGACCGGGATCCGGTCGGACAGCATGGTCCAGACGTCCTGCTCGGTCTTGAACGAGTAGCCGAAGCACGGCGCTTCACAGTGGA
This sequence comes from Streptomyces laurentii, assembly GCA_002355495.1. GTDB lineage: Bacteria > Actinomycetota > Actinomycetes > Streptomycetales > Streptomycetaceae > Streptomyces > Streptomyces laurentii. Next base: position 5,594,126 of record AP017424.1, on the reverse strand, counting down.
TGGTCGAACCGCCGCCCACGTAGTCGCGGCCGGCGAAGATGCCCGAGACGAAGTGCCAGAACTGCACCAGAATCGGGTCGCCGAGGCCCAGCTTCTGCCGGATGCCCTCGATCGCGGCCGGATCCGCCTGCTTGCCGACGAACATCGTGGCAGGGTCACTGCCAGTCAGCTTGGGTATGAGGAAGAAGATGCTGAGCGTCACGAGCGTGACGACCATCAGCATCAGCACAACGGCGATCAGCCGTCGGATGATGTATGCAAGCATGCGGTCGGCCGGACGGCGGCCGGGCCCCCTTCTCGGGGTACCCGGCCGCCGCGCGCGGCCATCACCTGCCCTTCGGACCTGGCGGCGGGTGGTGCGCCGTTGAAACGGGTCGGTTTACTTGACGACGCCGAGCGACGCGTAGTCGTAGCGGCCGTTGTAGGCGTCGGCCGTGTAGACGTTGGTCAGTCGCGAGCTGCGCCAGATGATGTTCTTCTCGTGCGTGAACGGCAGGTAGATCGCGGCGTCGGAGACCTTGGTGTTGATCTGCTTGTAGAGCTCGCCGGCCTTGGCCGGGTCGGTCTCCTTCAGCGCCTGGTCGAACAGGCCGTTGATGGCCGGGTCGTTGATCTCCGAGTAGTTGTTGTTGCCGGACTGGAGGATGAACCGGCCGTCGACCAGCGGCTGCAGGAAGCCCTGGCCGGACGGGAAGTCGGCACCCCAGCCCATGATGATGATGCCGTAGCCCTTCTCCTTGACCACCTTCGGCGAACCGATGATGCCGGTGGTCTGGGCGCCGTCGTACTGGTCGATCTGGGCGTCGATGTTGACGGCCTTCAGCGCCTGCTGCATCGACTCGGCGGTGGCGATCTCGACCGGCTTGTTGTTGCGGACCGCGATCGTCGTCTTGAAGCCGTTCGGCTTACCGCACTTCTGCAGCGCCTCCTTGGCCTTGGCCAGGTCCGGCTTGCCGGCCAGCTTGCCGTACGGGTCGGCCTTCGGGTCGGCGCCCTTGATGGCCGGCGGCAGCATGTTGGAGGCGATGTCGCCACCCGCCTGCGGGCCGCCGCGGGCGGTCTGCAGGGACCTGGTGTCGGCCGCGTAGATGATGGCCTTGCGGCACTCGATGTTCGGGATCACCGTCTGCGGGAAGGCCGCGTACCGGATGAAGCCGGTCTGCGGGTTGTCCACGTTGCCCTTGTGCTGCTGGAGCACCTTCTGACGGGCCGCCGGGCCGACACCGGTCGCGTTGATGTCGATGTCGTACTCGCCCTCGACCAGACGGTTGTCCATGTCGTCGGCGTTGGTGGTGAAGGTGACGCTGATCTTGTCCGGCAGGGCCTTGCGGACGGTGTCCGTCTTGGCGTCCCACTTGTCGTTGCGGACCAGCTTGATGGCCTGCTTGGGCTTGTACGAGTCCCACTTGTACGGGCCCGAGGAGAACGGCTTCAGGGCGTACTGGGCGCCGGTGTCCTTGTCCTGGCGGACCGGGGAGGCCGAGGGCATCGCCAGCATCTGCAGGAAGTCGCCGTTGGCCTTCGGCAGCTTGAAGACGATGGTCTTCTCGTCCGGCGTGTCGATCGCCTTCAGGCCGAGCTTGTCGGCGGCCTTGTCCTTGTACGGGCCCTTGTACTCGCTCTTGGGGTCGAGCACCTGCTGGAGGTAGATCGGGCCGCCGGAGATGACGTCCTGCGCCCAGATGCGCTCGATGCCGTACTTGATGTCCTGGGCGGTGATCGGCTTGCCGTCCTCCCAGGTGATCCCGTCCTTCAGGGTGAAGGTGTAGGTCAGACCGTCGGGCGAGACCTTGCCGGTGTCGGTGGCGAGGTCGGGGACCAGCTCGGTGGAGCCGGTGCCGGGCGCGGCCTTGAAGGTGATGAGCTGGCGGGTGTAGTAGCGGGCGAAGTCCCACATGAAGCCGTAGTAACCGCGCTGCGGGTCCCACGAGTCGGCGTCCTGCGAGCCGATGAACTTCAGCTCGCCGCCCTTCTTGTCGGAGGCGTTGAGGACCTTGTTGACGCCGCCGTTGAAGGCGAGGTCGCCCGCGCCCTTGGCGTCGCCCGAGCCCTTGCCGCCGCCGCACGCGGTGGTCGCGACCATCGTGGCCGCGGCGAGCAGCGCGCCCGCGGCGATTCTGCGCCTGGAAGAGGTGTTCATCATGAGTCCGGCAACCTCCGGGTTAGGGGCGGGGCCTTTCGGGTCGGTCCGCCGAGGAAGGATCCCCCTGTCGCAACGGCAGGGGCGGGGCTTGCGTGGTGCCGCGCCGGTCGGCGCGTCGGCGAACGGTCAGCGGGAGCCCTTCGGGTCGAGCGCGTCGCGCACGCCGTCGCCGAAGAGGTTGAACGCCAGAACGGTGATGAAGATCGCGAGGCCGGGGATCACCATGAACAGCGGATCCGACTCGTAGGTGGTGACGGCCTTGGACAGCATCTGTCCCCAGGAGGCGGTGGGCGGCTTCACGCCCGCGCCGAGGAAGCTCAGCGCCGCTTCGGTGAGGATGTTGGTGGGGATCATCAGCGTCGCGTAGACGGTGATCGGGGCGATCAGGTTGGGCAGCAGCTCGCGGCGCAGGATGTAGAGCCGGCCGGCGCCCAGGCTCTGGGCGGCCTCCACGTACTCGCGGTTGCGCAGCGACAGCGTCTGACCGCGGACGATACGGCCGACGTACGGCCAGCCGAAGAAGCCGATCACCACGACGAGGGCCGCGATGCGGACGCCCGAACCGGTCAGCCCCAGCAGCTCGTTGGGCAGCACGGAGACCAGGGCGATGGTGAACAGCAGCTGCGGGAAGGCCAGCATGACGTCCATGACCCGGCTGAGCGCCGCGTCGATCCAGCCGCCGAAGTAGCCGGCGACGATGCCGAGGACGGTGCCGAGGAAGACCGCGAACACGGCCGCCAGGAAGGCGACGAGGAGCGAGATCTGCGCGCCGTAGACGATCCGGCTGAACACGTCGCGGCCGTTGACCGGCTCGACTCCCAGCAGGAACTCCGAGTTGATGCCGCCCCAGCTGCCGATCGGGGTGCCGAACAGCGGGTCGATCTGGTCCTCGTGGAACTCGTCCGGCGGGTGACCGAGCAGGCTCACGATCACCGGGGCGAGAAGCGCGACGAGGATCAGGAAGACGACGACACAGGCGCCCGCGAGCGCGAGTTTGTCCTTCTTGAGCCGCGACCACGCGATCTGCCAGAGGGAACGGCCTTCGATGGCCTTGGCCGCCGCGCCGGGGACGGCGTCGACGGCGTCGGCCTGCTCGGCCGCACGCGTCTCCTGCTGTGGTGCCGTCATCGTGGTGAGGACCCCTCTCGGCCGCCGGGTCGCCGGCCCTTGACCGCCGCGGGTAGCGGCATGGTGGAACAACTGCTGGGTATGGGCGCGAAAGCGACCGAACACCCGGTGTTCCGGGGAGTCTTCAATGGGCCCGCGATCACCCGCCAGACCTGGCGGGGAATGGTTGCGTAACCGTGATGCGGTTCGTTGCCTTCCGTTATCCGAACGTTCCGATCACTTCAGCGGACCATCTCGGACACTATTCGACCAGATCGGACAACTACCCCAACCAGGTTGTGGCAGGCGTCAATTGGGGCGACAGGAGGGGTGGAAACGGACGATTCGGCGGGGCTGTCAGTACACGTGCGGGGCGGCGGACGCGCCGCGCGCGGGACCGGCCGGCGGATAGCCGTAACCGGGAGTGAGCGGAGCGGCCGGTGCGGCGTGCGCGTCACGGTCGTAGAACGGACGGGCGTGCGCGTGCAGCCACAAGGCGACCGGATCGTACGGATCGGACATGGCGACCGTGGAGACCGGGAGTCCGTCGGGGACGGCGCCGACCGTCTGGTGCATCATCGCCCGCGCGGCCTCGACCGCGCCCGGCGAGGAGTCGTACAGGTCCAGACCGATGGCGAGGTACGGGGAGCCGAGCGCGGGCTGCACCCAGGCGCGGCGCAGCGAGCGGACGGCCGAGGTGCGATGGGCGTTCTGTGACAGCAGGGCGTAGAACTGCGGGATCTCCAGGGACGGTTCGGACAGCCGCAGCGGTCCGGCCGGCATCCGGTCCAGACCGGTGGCGACGCGCCGCAGGTCGGCCCACGGGATGCCGACGCCGCCGCCGGGGGCGTGCGGGTTGAGCCAGATGCCCCAGCGGTCGGGGAACAGGGAGCGGGCGATCTCCAGACCGCCGACCCGTTCGTGGGCGCGGGTCCAGCCGGAGGCGGCGAGCTCCCGCGCGGAGGTGACGCAGGGCGCGTAGCCGAAGCCGTCGACCTCCATGTTCCCGTACTGGGCGTCCTGCGCTCCGGGGGTGCCCTGCCAGAGCAGCATCCAGACCTCGGAGCCGGCCAGGGCGTGCAGCAGCTGCTCGTAGGCGTCGTGACGCCCCGGTGTCACCTGCCGCAGCATGTGCTCGACCTGTCCGGCGGCAGCGGTGCCTGACGCGCTCACCCTCGGTCCCCGCCCCTCTTGTCCGTGCTGTCGGTGGTGTCGGCGTCACTGACGTCGCCGACCATGTCGTCCTTGCGGCCGTACGGAATCGCCCGGTCGGGCCTCGATCCGTGCGGCGTGAATGAGTTCAGCTTAGAGCGGGGGTCCGTCACACGGCGGCGCGCTGGAAGAAGGGGCGCACCTTCTCCAGCATCCAGTCGCCGACCGGGTCCTGGGCCACGTCCAGCAGGACGAGGTTGACCGGCCAGGCGACCTCGACCCGGCCGAGGGCGCGCCCGAGGGCCTCCAGCGGGACCGCCAGGTCGGGGTCGAGGCCGTCGACGAGCAGCACGCCGACGAACAGGGCCGGTTCGGTGCCCTCGACGCTGGCGAGGGCACGGCGGGCGGAGGTCACGACGCCGGTGGCCTCGAACTCGGCGGCGGCGGCGGCCAGGAAGTCCACCGGATCGTCCTGCCAGTCGGGCTCGAACAGGCGAACCCGGCCGCCGTTCGCCGGCCCGTCCAGCTCGGTGCGGCCGGTCCGGCACAGCTCGGCGACGGCGGGCGGGGGCAGTGGGACGCCGACGGTGCCGCCTGGGTTCACGGCGAGGCCGAGCTGCGGGGGCAGGCCGCGGGCGAAGTCACGGGCGGGGGCGACGGTGTACGACATGTGGTCGCCGACGCAGGCGCGGAACTCCTGTTCGGAGCTGAAGACGGGCACGTAGGCGGCGCCGTCCAGCTCCAGGGTGGGCAGGTCGAGGTCGGCGCTGTCGGGGCCGCCGCCGTTGGGCAGCGGCACCCAGACGGAGCTGCGGCCGAGCACCTCGACCAGGCGGCCGCCCGCGGCGGGGTTGCCGAGCGAGGCGGCCAGTACTTCCTCGAGTTCGTTGCCCGGCCACGTCACGTCCACGCTGCTCGTCGTCCCCTTCTCGCCTTCGCGGCTTCCATCCGGTCTCCAGCGCACCGCCCTCGCCCCCGGCCGGTCCGGCTTCCGCCGGGCGGTTCCGGGCGCCGAAGAGACGCCGGAGAGACGCCGGACGACGGTCCGGCGGTCGTCGGGGGATCCGTCCCCCGTCTCCCGCCGCACGCCCGGACGGTCCCGGCCGCCCCGGCCGTTTCGAACACACGGTGCGTCAGCACCTTAACGGCGCGCCGGGGCCGCCGGGGCAGGAAGGGGTGCGGGCTTCGTCACGCGATGTCCTGGAACCCGATCCTCCGCAGGACGTCGGCCGCCTCCCGGTCGAGCAGGGTGACCGACGCGCAGCCGCGCGGCAGGGCGCCCGTCTCGGCGGTGCGGACCAGCCGGCCGACGGCCCGGCGGTGCCGGGCGAAGGCGTAGCCGGACACGGTACGGCCGCGGTCCCGCTGGCCCGCCAGGGCGGTGTCCGGGTCGACGTCGAGCAGGATCAGGTGCAGGCCGGCGCCGCGCCGGCGGGCCGCGCGGGCGAGCCAGCCGCGCACCCAGGACTGGGTGCCGCAGTCGTGGACGACCACCCCGGCGCCGGCCCGCACGGCGCGGCGGAGCCCGGCGTAGTGGGCGAGGCGCGCGAACGGGCGGTAGAGGGCGTACGGCAGGAAGCGGGGCAGCCGGGCCTCCCAGCGCTCCCGGGTGTCCTGGGAGTCGACGGCCCGGCCGCCGGCGACCCGGCTCATGAGCGTGGACTTGCCGGCGCCGGGCAGCCCGGAGACCACCACGACGTCGCCGCGCGCGAAGGTGAGGACGCGGGGGCCGTGCCCGCCGCGCCCGCGCAGGTCCCGCAGGAACCGGCCGCGCCGCCGGGTGCGGGCCCGGGCTCTGTCCCGTACCGCCTCGCGCGCCTGGCCGCGGCCCCGGTCGTGCCGTTGGCCGCAGGCCCGGTCCCGGGCCTGGTCGGGGGCGGCGACCCCGCCGGGAAGAGCCCCGGCGACCGCCCGCCGCACCGGTATGCCGGTGTTCGCCACATATGGTCCGGTGTGCCGGATCGTCATCGCCATCTCCCCCTGTCGGGCGTGCCGGAACCCCGATCGGGCCCGCCAGGACCCTGCCCACAAAGTGTAAAGAAATGGTAATGGGGCACAAGTGATTTGCCGGACGGACCCGCCGTGCAATGATGAGCGCGCCACTCGCTCGCACGAGCGCGCACCCGCGCCACCAGCGCGTACAACCGCATACCGGCCGCTCGAATCCGCGCGGGAGAGTCCCGGGGCATCCGCACACACCGTGCGCGTGCGCCGGGCGCCGAAGGAGCAAGTACCTCCCTTGAATCTCTCAGGCCCCGTACCGCGCGGACGAGGCAGATCTGAAAAGCGGGACGCGGCGTCGCGTCCCCACCCAAGGTGCAAGCCGGGGACGTCCTCGGTGAACCTCTCAGGTTCCATGACAGATGGGGAGGATGTCCTCACCGTCATGCACGTCGTGCGCCCCGCACGCCTGGGACCCGGGAGCCACCCATGAGTACTGCCCCCCGCCTGACCGCCCTCGACGCGACGCATCGCTCGCTCGGCGCGACCATGACCGACTTCGCGGGCTGGGACATGCCGCTGCGCTACGGCAGCGAGCGCGAGGAGCACACCGCGGTCCGCACCAAGGCCGGCCTGTTCGACCTGTCCCACATGGGCGAGATCACCGTCACCGGCCCCGAGGCCGTGCGCTTCCTCGACTACGCGCTGGTCGGCAACATCTCCACGGTGGGCAACGGCCGCGCCCGCTACACGATGATCTGCCGTGAGGACGGCGGCATCCTGGACGACCTGATCGTCTACCGCCTCGGCGAGACCGAGGCCCCCGAGTACATGGTCGTCGCGAACGCCTCCAACGCCCAGGTCGTGCTCGACGCGCTGACCGAGCGCGTGGCCGGCTTCGACGCCGAGGTCCGCGACGACCGCGACGCGTACGCCCTGCTCGCCGTCCAGGGCCCCGAGTCCGGCGGCATCCTGGCCAAGCTCACCGACGCCGACCTGGACGGTCTGAAGTACTACGCGGGCCTGCCCGGCACCGTCGCCGGCGCGCCCGCGCTGATCGCCCGTACCGGCTACACCGGCGAGGACGGCTTCGAGCTCTTCCTGAAGCCGGAGCACGCCGAGGGCGTGTGGCAGGCGCTGACCGAGGCGGGCGCGGACGCCGGCCTGGTCCCGTGCGGCCTGTCCTGCCGCGACACGCTGCGCCTGGAGGCGGGCATGCCGCTGTACGGGCACGAGCTGACCACCGGCCTCACGCCGTTCGACGCCGGCCTCGGCCGGGTCGTCAAGTTCGAGAAGACCACGAACGAGGGCCGTTTCGTCGGCCGCGAGGCGCTGGAGAAGGCCGCCGAGCGCGCCGAGGCCGCCCCGCCGCGCAAGCTGGTCGGCCTGATCGCCGAGGGCCGCCGGGTGCCCCGCGCGGGCATGTCCGTGGTCGTGGCCGGCGAGGTCGTCGGCGAGGTCACCTCCGGCGCCCCGTCCCCGACCCTCGGCAAGCCGATCGCCATGGCCTACGTGGACGCCGCGCACGCCCAGGCCGGCACGGCGGGCGTCGGCATCGACATCCGCGGCACCCACGAGCCGTACGAGGTCGTGGCGCTGCCGTTCTACAAGCGCGAGAAGTAGGCCGCGGGTCGCCTCGCGCGCGTACGTCCGGGCATCCGTCCGGACCGGGCGCCCGGCCTTCGCCCCGCGCCCCCGGCGTACGCCGGTGAGGTGATTCGTCTCACCTTCCGTCTCATCCCGTAAGACCCCCGTTCATCCGCACTCCCCCGATCCAGGAGAATCACGCCATGAGCAACCCCCAGGAGCTTCGCTACAGCAAGGAGCACGAGTGGCTGTCGGCCGTCGAGGACGGCGTCGCCACGATCGGCATCACGGAGTTCGCGGCGAACGCCCTCGGCGACGTCGTGTACGCCCAGCTGCCGGAGGTCGGTGACACCGTGACCGCCGGCGAGACCTGCGGCGAGCTGGAGTCGACCAAGTCGGTCAGCGACCTGTTCTCCCCGGTCACGGGCGAGGTCGTCGCCGCGAACCAGGACGTCGTCGACGACCCGTCCCTGGTGAACTCGGCTCCGTTCGAGGGTGGCTGGCTCTTCAAGGTACGCGTCGCGGAGGAGCCGAAGGACCTGCTCTCCGCCGCCGAGTACACCGAGCTCTCCGGCAACTAAGGATCTCTCGATGTCGCTTCTGAACACTCCCCTCCACGAGCTGGACCCGGACGTCGCCGCCGCCGTCGACGCCGAGCTCCGCCGTCAGCAGAACACCCTCGAGATGATCGCCTCGGAGAACTTCGCTCCGGTCGCGGTCATGGAGGCCCAGGGTTCGGTCCTCACCAACAAGTACGCCGAGGGCTACCCGGGCCGCCGCTACTACGGCGGCTGCGAGCACGTCGACGTGGCCGAGCAGATCGCGATCGACCGGATCAAGGAGCTGTTCGGCGCCGAGTACGCCAACGTGCAGCCGCACTCCGGCGCGTCCGCCAACCAGGCCGCCCTGTTCGCGATCGCCCAGCCGGGCGACACGATCCTCGGCCTGGACCTGGCCCACGGCGGCCACCTCACCCACGGCATGCGCCTGAACTTCTCGGGCAAGCAGTTCGACGTGGTCGCGTACCACGTGGACGACCAGGGCCGGGTCGACATGGCCGAGGTCGAGCGCCTCGCCAAGGAGCACCGCCCCAAGGTGATCATCGCGGGCTGGTCCGCCTACCCGCGTCAGCTGGACTTCGCCGAGTTCCGCCGGATCGCCGACGAGGTCGAGGCCTACCTGTGGGTCGACATGGCCCACTTCGCGGGTCTGGTCGCGGCCGGTCTGCACCCGAACCCGGTCGCGTACGCGGACGTGGTCACCTCCACCACGCACAAGACGCTCGGTGGCCCGCGCGGCGGCATCATCCTGGCGAAGAAGGAGTTCGCGAAGAAGCTGAACTCCTCGGTCTTCCCCGGTTTCCAGGGCGGCCCGCTGGAGCACGTGATCGCGGCCAAGGCCGTCTCCTTCAAGGTCGCGGCCTCGGAGGAGTTCAAGGAGCGCCAGCAGCGCACCCTGGACGGCGCGCGGATCATCGCCGAGCGCCTGGTGCGGGACGACGTCACCGAGCACGGTGTCTCCGTGCTGTCCGGCGGCACCGACGTGCACCTGCTCCTGGTCGACCTGCGGAACTCGGAGCTGGACGGCCAGCAGGCCGAGGACCGGCTGCACGAGGTGGGCATCACGGTCAACCGGAACGCCGTTCCGAACGACCCGCGCCCGCCGATGGTCACCTCCGGCCTGCGCATCGGCACGCCGGCCCTCGCCACCCGCGGCTTCCAGGCCGAGGACTTCCGCGAGGTCGCCGACATCATCGCCGAGACGCTCAAGCCCGGCTTCGACGCCGAGGCGCTGAAGGCGCGGGTCACGGCCCTCGCCGACAAGCACCCGCTGTACCCCGGCCTGAAGTGATCCTCGCGCCATCCTGAAGTAATTTCGTACGCTTTTGTTCTTCGGTTCGTTCGTACGAAACTTCCGGGGCACCGCGCACACTGGACAGTGGCCCTGTCCGTGAGCGTGGTGCCCCACCCCATTTGTCACGACACCAGCAGTGACGGCACGTTCTGCACCACCCCGGCAGACAATGGCGTCTAGCCCCCACAAGGAGTTCCCGTGGCCATCTCGGTCTTCGACCTGTTCTCGATCGGCATCGGCCCGTCGAGTTCCCACACGGTGGGCCCCATGAGGGCGGCCCGCATGTTCGCCCGGCGACTGAAGAACGAGGGCCTGCTCGCCCACGTCGGTTCCATACGAGCGGAGCTGTACGGCTCGCTCGGCGCGACCGGCCACGGCCACGGCACCCCGAAGGCCGTCCTGCTCGGCCTGGAGGGCCACTCGCCGCGCACCGTGGACGTGGAGCGCGCCGACGACGAGTTCGAGCGGATCAAGACGAGCGGCCGGATCAACCTGCTCGGCGCCCACGAGATCCCGTTCGCGTTCGACGACGACCTGATCCTGCACCGCCGCAAGGCGCTGCCGTACCACGCCAACGGCATGACCGTCTTCGCGTACGACACCGAGGGCGCGCCGCTCCTGGAGAAGACGTACTACTCGGTCGGCGGCGGCTTCGTCGTGGACGAGGACGCGGTCGCGGGCGAGAACCCGATCATCCCCGAGGACACCGTCCTGACGTACCCCTTCCGCACCGGCGACGAGCTGCTGCGGCTCACCAAGGAGACCGGCCTGTCGATCTCCTCGCTGATGCTGGAGAACGAGAAGGCCTGGCGCACCGAGGACGAGATCCGCGCGGGTCTCCTGGAGATCTGGCGGGTCATGCAGGCCTGCGTCGCGCGCGGCATGTCCCGCGAGGGCATCCTGCCCGGCGGCCTGAAGGTCCGCCGCCGCGCCGCCACCACCGCCCGCAAGCTGCGCTCCGAGGGCGACCCGGCCGCGCACGCGATGGAGTGGATCACGCTCTACGCGATGGCCGTGAACGAGGAGAACGCGGCCGGCGGCCGCGTGGTCACCGCCCCGACGAACGGCGCGGCCGGCATCATCCCGGCGGTCCTGCACTACTACATGAACTTCGCGGCCGGCGGCGCCTCCCCGGAGGAGAAGGAGGACGGCGTGGTCCGCTTCCTCCTCGCGGCCGGCGCCATCGGCATGCTCTTCAAGGAGAACGCCTCCATCTCCGGCGCCGAGGTCGGCTGCCAGGGCGAGGTCGGCTCGGCCTGCTCGATGGCCGCCGGCGCCCTCGCCGAGGTCCTCGGCGGCTCCCCGGAGCAGGTGGAGAACGCGGCCGAGATCGGCATGGAGCACAACCTGGGCCTGACCTGCGACCCGGTCGGCGGCCTGGTCCAGATCCCGTGCATCGAGCGCAACGGCATGGCGGCGGTCAAGGCCGTCACGGCGGCCCGCATGTCGATGCGCGGCGACGGCAGCCACATGGTCTCCCTCGACAAGGTCATCAAGACCATGAAGGAGACGGGCGCGGACATGAGCGTGAAGTACAAGGAGACCGCCCGCGGCGGCCTCGCGGTGAACATCATCGAGTGCTGAGTCCGCAGCTCCCGGCCGGTGCGTCGACGTGTAAGCGCCGGCCTAGGGCCTTTCTTTTGGATCAGGCTGGATCAGGGAGCGGGGTCCGGTGCGGGTGATCGCAAGGCGGAGGAGGGAGACAACGCGGTGGGGGTACCTCCCGTGCCCGAAGGGCTACGGGGGAGTTGGCGACCGACGACAACGCGGCGAGCGCGCGTGCCGGGGCACGCGAGCCCAGCCTGATCCAAAAGAAAGGCCCTAGGGCTCGCTTCGGCGCGGAAGGCGGAGTACGCGTGGCGGGCACTCGGTGACAGGAGTTCTGTGAGGGTGGCTTCATGACCCCGGCGCGGGTCGGGCCGCCCGGTGGCCAGGCGGCCCGACCCGCGCCCTCCGTCACTTGCGGGCGACGCCGCCGTACATCGCGACGGGCTCGGCCGGGGTCTCCGGGCGCCAGGCGGAGCAGGTGACCACGCCCGGGTCGAGGAGTTCCAGGCCGTCGAAGTAGCGGGTGACGGCGGCGGGGGTGCGCTGGGTGAGCTTCGGGGTGCCGTGCTCGTTCCAGAAGGCCACGGCCTCGTCGACGTCCGGCATGTCGGGGTGGGTGACCGTGTGCGACAGGACGAGGTGGCTGCCGGGGGCGAGGGCGTCCATGAGGCGGCGGACGAGGGTGTACGACTCCTCGTCGTCCTCGACGAAGATGACGACCCCGAGCAGCATCAGCGCGACGGGCTGCGAGAAGTCGAGGGTCTTCGCGGCGGCGGCCAGGATCTCGTCGACGTTGCGCAGGTCGGCGTCCAGGTAGTCGGTGCGGCCCTCGGGGGTGCCGACCAGCAGGGCACGGGCGTGCGCGAGGACGAGCGGGTCGTTGTCCACGTAGACGACGCGGGCGTCGGGGGCGACGCGCTGGGCGACCTCGTGGGTGTTGTCGGCGCTCGGCAGGCCCGTGCCGATGTCCAGGAACTGCCGGATGCCCTGCTCCTCGGCCAGGTAGCGCACCGCCCGCCCCAGGAACAGCCGGTCCGCCTTCGCGTACGAGCCGATCCCGGGGTGCAGCTGCCGGATCCGGTCGCCGGCCTCCCGGTCGACCGGGTAGTTGTCCTTGCCGCCGGTCCAGTAGTTCCAGATCCGGGCGGTGTGGGGCCGGGAGGTGTCGATGCGCGAGGCGATGTCTGTCACGACGCCAACGTATCGCAGCGACCTGCCAACTCCCCTGCGTAGCTGACATATTGCCGACCTTCCGATCCCGCTCCCGCGCTCGTTCCCGTTATAAGGTCCGCGCCATGGCCTCGAACGCGAGCGGGCACCCGGCGTTCATTCCGGTCGGCATATGCCTGGTCGTGGGGCTGCACTTCTTCCCGCTCGCCCGGCTCTACGACCAGCGCCAGTACACCGCGACCGCCGCCCTCCTCACGGCCCTCGCCGTCGTCGGCTTCGGCCTGCTCCTCGCGGGCATGGCCGCCGAGTCCCTCCGCGCCGTGGTCGGTCTGGGCGCGGCACTCGTGCTCTGGGGCTCCGCGCTCCACGTGGGGACGCGCGGCTGAGCGGTCCGAAGCGGGTTCCTACGGCAGCAGCCAGTGCGGGTCCGGGACGACGGTGAGGAGCGCCGAGACCACGACCACGGCCCCCAGGACGCCCAGTTCGACGCGGGCCGGCGGCTGGGCGTCGGCGCCCCGCATCAACCTGCGGCGGGCGGTGAGCGCGAGCAGCGCGGTCACCCCGAAGAGGGCCAGTTTGACCAGGAGGACCCGGCCGTAGGCCGTGGTGAACAGCCCGTCGAGCGGAAGACGGCGCAAAGTCGAGAAGGTGCCGGTGACGGCGAGGGCGGCGAACAGCCAGCCCGCCATGCGCGCGTACCGTAGCAGCACGTCCCGCCCGCCGCCGCGCAGCCGCATGGTGCGCAGCACGTACAACAGGGTGCCGAACCACAGCGAGGCGGCGGTCAGATGGACCACGGTGAGGCTGATGCCGACGGCCGGGCTGTACGTCTCCGGGTGGGCGCGCATCGCCTCGGCGCCGACGGCGGCGGCCAGCGGCAGCGTGGCGAGGTCGTGGTGGCGGGTGGCGGCGCAGAGCGCGGCGAGCACGAAGGCGTTGGCGGTGATCAGCAGCAGCCGGCCCTCGCGCAGCCCGTACACGGTGCTGAGCTTGAGTCCGCTGAGGGCGGAGAGCAGGACGAGCAGTCCGGCGGAGGCGGCGAATCCGGTGACGGCGGCGGGCAGCGACCAGCGGCGCGGCAGGGGCCCGTCGCCCGCCATGCGGACGCCGGCGAGTTCGCCGATGTGGACGGCCAGGGCGGTGACGACGAGGAGCCGCAGCACGGTGATGCCGCCGGCGGCGGGGATCTCGAGTTCGCCGGTGCCCGTCTGGGCGAGCGAGTCCCCGAGCAGGGCGATGACGAGGACGGCGAGGACCGCGAGCGCGGCCGCGGCCGTCCGGCGTATCGGAGTGCCGAGGGGCCCGCGAGGTTCGGGGGGTCCGGGAGGCGTCACCGGACGATCGTCACCGGGGTCCGGACGGGCGGCAACTCGCGTACGTGCGCATGGTGTACGCCGTACGGGTGACCCGAGGCGGTGTACGCCGGGGCCTGCGGGCCGCCTGTCCGTCCCCGGGAGGATCAGGCCTGGCTGAGGTGGGCCCAGAACTCGTCCCAGGAGAGCCGTCCGTCGCCGTTGTCGTCACGCTGCTTGATGAGCGCCTCCGCGACGGTCTCGGTCACGTGGAAGTCGCCCATCTCGGCCATGACGTGCTTGTACTCGGCGGCCGTGATGAAGCCGTCCCCGTCCACGTCGAACTTGTTGAATGCCGTGCGCGCCGACTCGATGTCCGCCACTGCTTCCGCCCCTTCATGGTGCTTCGATGTCGGGGCCAGATTATCGGTCGATCCTATGGCCCATGATGGGGGCATGAGCGCGGACGTGGCGGGGATCCTGGCGGCGGCGGCCCGGGGGGACTTCCCGGCACCGGACGGTTCGACGACGGTGCTGCCGCAGCCGAACGCCCGCGACGCCGGGGTGCTGGCGTTCACGGCGCACTCGGTGGTGTTCCTGGACGAGGATCCGGAGTGGATCCGGGCGGAGCTGGCGGCGGCCTGCCCCGATCCGCTGGCGGCGTCCATGAACCCGCGGTTCCTCGCCGCGCTGATGGCCCGGACGGGCCGTTCCATGAACACGATCGACCTGCTGACGGTCGCCGGCGCGCTGCCGGGCGCACCGGAGATCGCGCTGCGCGAGATCGCGGACCAGGAACATCCGCGGGTGGCCCGCGCGCTGGCGTACCGGGACGAGGTACGGGTCTGGGTCGCCGACGGCGGCATGGTGACCCTGGGCCGGGGCGTGGCGGGCCGGATGGAGGCGGCGGTCGAGGTCGACGAGGACGCCCGCCACCGGGGCCTCGGCCGCGCCTTGGCGCGGGCCGCCCGCCACCTCACCCCGGACCCGGTGGTCTGGGCCCAGCAGTCCCCCGGCAACGCCCGCAGCGTCCGCGCCTTCCAGGCGGCGGGCTACCGCCCGGTGGGCGGCGAGGCGCTGCTGACGGCACACTGAGCGTCCGGTCCGGACGCCCGGGCGGGGCCGACGGCGCGCCGAGCGCCCGGACGGAGGGTCAGCGGAACACCCCCGTGTGCCCGAGCGAGTAGCGCCCCGGCTGCGGGTAGACCGCGAGGCCGTGCGGGCCGCTGCCGACGGGGATGCGGGCGAGCTGCTTCCCGCTCGTCGTGTCGATCGCGTACACCTCGGAGTTGTAGCGGCCGGACAGCCACAGCACCTTGCCGTCGGCGGAGACGCCGCCCATGTCGGGCGAGCCGCCCTGGGGCAGTTTCCACTTCTTGGTGAGCTTGTCCTCGGTGAAGTCGAAGACGGAGATGGTGCCCTCGCCTCGGTTGGAGACGTACATCTCCTTGGAGTCGCGGGAGACGTAGAGCCCGTGGCACCCCTTGCCGGTGGGCAGCAGGGTCGGGGTGGTGAACTTCTCGCCGTCGAGGACCCACATGCCGTGCGCCATCATGTCGGCGACGTAGAAGGTCTTGCCGTCGGGAGAGATCTTCACGTCCTGGGGCATGGCGCCCTTCAAGGGCAGTTTCTGCTGCCCGACGACCTTCATCGCCGCCGTGTCGACCTTGAGCAGTTCGCCGGAGAACTCGCAGGAGACGACGAAGTAGCGGCCGTCGGCGGAGAAGTCGGCGTGGTTGACGCCGTAGCAGCTGACCGGGACGGACTTCTTCCGCTCCATGCTGTGGGCGTCGCGGAAGACCAGCTCGCGGTCGAGGGAGGCCATGACGACGGCGTACTTGCCGTCCGGGGTGAAGTAGAGGTTGTACGGGTCGTGGACGTCGACGGGCTTGCCGGCGCGGCCGGTGGCCGGGTCGATGGGGGTGAGGGTGTTGCCGCGGTCGTTGTTGACCCAGAGGGTCTTCAGGTCCCAGGAGGGGACGACGTGCTGCGGCTGCTTGCCGACCGGGATGGTCTCGATGACCTTGTAGGTGGCGGGGTCGATGACGGAGACCGTGTTCGAGTTGGTGTTGGGGACGTAGACCCGGGACGGGAAGTCCTTGACGACCGGGGAGAGCGCGTTCGGGCGGTCGGCGGCGTAGAGGTCGTGGGGGTCGAGCGGCGGGGGCATGCCGGGCAGTGCGTCCGGGTCGGCGGGCCGTTTCGGTACGGCGGGGAGCGCGGCGGCCTCCTTGGTGCCGGTGGCGGCGGGCGAGACCGGGGAGGAACCGCCGCCGCAGGCGGTGAGGCCGGTGCCGAGGGCGAGGAGCAGGGCGGCGGCCGGCAGCGTACGGGATCGGGACCCGGACAGGGAACGGGAACGGGAACGGGCACAGGGGCGGGGGCGGGGGCGGGCGGGGTTCGGCATCAGCTCAGCAGCTCCGTGGTGGTCACCGCGCGCAGGCCGCGGCGGTCGAGGTCGGCGAGGAGTCGGGGCAGCGCGGCGACGGTGTCCGGGTAGCCGAAGTGGAGGCTCACGATCGATCCGGCCCGGATCCGCCCGGTGACGTTCGCGACGACGGCGGCCGCGCCGGGCGAGGTGTAGTCGAGGGAGTCGATGTCGTACGACAGGACGTGCGGGTATCCGGCGCGCCGGGCGGCCGCGCGGACGGTGTCGTTCGCGTGCTGGGTGCGCGAGGGGCGGAACCAGGTGCCGATGGAGCCGGTGAGGCGGCGCAGCCGGCGGGCACAGCCGTCGATCTCGGCATATGCCTCGGCTTCGGTCATGTCGTTGATGCCGATGTGGCGCTGGGTGTGGTTGCCGAGGTCGTGGCCGCCGTCCAGGACGCGCCGGGCCATCTCGGGGTGCCGGTCGAGCCAGTCGCCGACGGCGAGGACGGTGAGGCGGGCGCCGCCGTGTTCGGCCCGGTCGAGGACGGCGCGGGTGAGGTCGGGGTCGCCCTGTCCGTGGAAGGTGAGGGCGACCCGGGGGCGGTCGGGCGGGCCGGTGGCGATCTCGGCGGGGCGGCCGGGGTAGCGGCGCGGCGCGGGGGCGGCGACGGGCGCGGCGGGGGCGGGGCCCCGGGAACGGGCGGAGGCGGCGGGTGCGGGGGTGGCGCGGGGCTCCGTACCGCAGGCGGTGGCGAGGGCCCCCGCGAGGGCGGTGGCCGCACCCGCCCGGAGGGCGCCGCGGCGCTCGATCGGCATCACGGGACCATTTAAGGATGATTGATCCCGTAAGGCGGCGATTGGTCCGATCAAGGACGTTTGCGACCCCGCCCGCCTGTCCACCATACGGACGGGGAGAGGAAACAATCAGCGAACCCCATATTTATTCATGGTTTGAAAGGTTGGTGCTGTACATCACCGAGGATTCATCTACGATCCGCCCATGTTTGTCCGCATATTCCCGGTAAAGACTTTTGGCGACAAGGCCACCTGTCTGAGA
The DNA here is from genome assembly GCA_002355495.1 of Streptomyces laurentii. Lineage (GTDB taxonomy): Bacteria > Actinomycetota > Actinomycetes > Streptomycetales > Streptomycetaceae > Streptomyces > Streptomyces laurentii. Next base: position 5,576,905 of record AP017424.1, on the reverse strand, counting down.
TAGTCGGTGACACGACCCCCATTGACCCGGGCCAGGTCGTCAAGCGGCCGTGGATACACCCCCCCGTCCACGGCGCATCACACGAAAGCCCCCACGCGCCCCACCAACGGCGGACGGGGGCTTTCGCGCGTCGTGGGGCGGCAGCGGGGGCGGGTGACAGCGGACCGGCGGTGGCGGGTGGGCGCCGACGGGCGAGCGGGCACCGCTCAGCGGTCGATCACCCGCATCTCGAACCAGACGGTCTTGCCGCGCGGGGCCAGGTCGACACCCCACCGGTCGGAGAGCTTGTCGACGAGGAAGAGCCCCCGGCCGCTGGTGTCGAGTTCGTGCACCGGCATGAGGCAGGGCAGTCCGCGCGAGGGGTCGCGCACCTCGATCCGGATCCGGCCGCGACGGCGGTGCATCCGCAGGGTGAAGACGCGGGCGCCGGTGTGACGCACGGCGTTGCCGACCAGTTCGGACACGAGCAGCACCGCGTGCTCGGAGATCTGCGGCCCGAGTTTCCAGTCACGCAGGACCACCCACTGGGTGAGCCGGCGGGCCAGCGCGGCGGACTGGGGAAGCGACGGAAGCCGTACGTCCTGCTCCGCGGGGTTGCCGTACTCGGCCAGCGCCCGCGCGGCCACCCGGTGCGCCTCGGCGGTCCGCTCGTCCTCGGCGCCGGGCCCCCAACGGGCGACGACGCCCGTGCCGGGCTGCCGCGGCTGTTCCATACCTTCCAGGCCCGCCATGCCCTCCATCATGGCCGTCCGGAGCGGCCCGCGGGGCCGTTCCCCGGGAATCGTCCCTCCGGAATCGGCAATTCCGGGCCATTGACAATGGCACATGCCGACGGTGGGCGAGGGCCGTTCGGCCCTATCCCGCCGAAGTACGGACATGGGAAAGCCCGCGGCCGGAATCCGGACGCGGGCCGGGTGTCACGCGCGCGGGCGCGCGACGGTCACCGAGGTGCGGGGGAGGGAGGTGCCGAAGGCGCGCCGGGAGCCGTCCGGACGGTCGTCCGGCACTCCCCCGCCTCCCCCGACTCGCCCACCCAGGCTCAGGCGAACTTCGCCTTGCCCGGCCCCTCCTCGACGAAGCTGCGCATGCCGCGCTCGCGGTCCTCCGTCGCGAACAGGCCCGCGAACCAGGTGCGTTCGATGGCGAGACCGGTGTCGATGTCCGCCTCCAGGCCCTGGTCCACGGCCTCCTTGGCGGCGCGCAGCGCGATGGCGGGGCCCTGGGCGAGCTTCGCCGCCCAGGCATATGCCTGCTCGTAGACCTCGGCGGCCGGGACGACCCGGTCGACCAGGCCGAGCCGGAGCGCCTCGTCGGCCTTCACCATGCGGCCGGTGAAGATGAGGTCCTTGGCGCGGGACGGGCCGATGAGACGGGACAGCCGCTGGGTGCCGCCGGCGCCGGGGATGAGGCCGAGCAGGATCTCGGGCTGGCCCAGCTTGGCGTTGTCGCCGGCGATCCGGTAGTCGGCACAGAGCGCCAGCTCGCAGCCGCCGCCCAGCGCGTAGCCGGTGACGGCCGCGACGACGGGCTTGGGGATCCGGGCGACGGCGGTGAAGGCGTCCTGGAGCCCGCGGGACCGGGCGACCATCGCCGCGTGGTCCATGACCTGCATCTCCTTGATGTCCGCGCCGGCCGCGAACACCTTCTCGCCGCCGTAGAGAACCACGGCGCGCACGTCGTCGCGGCGGGTCGCCTCTTCGGCGAGCTCGCGCAGCCGGTCCTGGGTGGCGACGTCCAGGGCGTTCATCGGGGGACGGTCGAGACGGATCGTGCCGACGCCTTCGGCGACTTCGAGATTCACAGTCATGCCCGGAAGGTTAGCGGCCGCTCACAGCGCGGGGCCCGGTGCTGTTGGTCACAGCACCGGGCCCCGATCCCGTGGGACTACGCGAGCGTCAGGCCTTCCAGGCCGACCAGGACATGTTCCAGCCGTTGAGGCCGTTGTCCGGGGCGATCTGCTTGTCGCGGGAGTTCTTCACGACCACGACGTCACCGACGAGCGAACGGTCGTAGAACCAGGCGGCCGGCGTCGAGCTGTCGCCCGCGCCGCGGGCGTCGCGCAGGCCCACGCAGCCGTGGCTGGTGTTCTGGCTGCCGAAGATGGAGGACGAACCCCAGTAGTTGCCGTGGATGAAGGTGCCGGAGCTGGACAGACGCATGGCGTGCGGCACGTCCTTGATGTCGTACTCGCCACCGAAGCCGACCGTGGCCCCGTTCATCCGCGTGACCTTGTACTTCTCGCTGATGACCATCTGGCCGTTGTACGTGGTCGTGGACGGCGCGCCCGCGCTGATCGGGATCGTCCGGATGACCTTGCCGTCGCGCTCGACCTTCATCGTCTTGGCGCCGGCGTCGACCGTGGAGACCTGGCGGCGGCCGATGGTGAAGGAGAAGGACTTCTTCTGCTTGCCGTACACGCCCGGCCGGCCCTCGACACCGTCGAGGTTGAGCTTCACGGTCACCTTGGTGCCGGCGGCCCAGTAGTCCTCGGGACGGAAGTCGAGCCGGTCGTTGCCGAACCAGTGGCCCTCGATGTCGACGGCCGGCTCGGCCGTGACCTTGATGGCGCGCTCCACGGCCTCCGGGTCGGTGATGCCCCGGGTGAACCGGATGGAGACCGGCATGCCGACGCCGACGGTCTGGCCGTTCTCCGGCGTGTACTGGCCGACGAAGGTGTTCTTCGGGACGAGCGTGGTGAAGCTGGTGTCCTTCGCCGACTCACGCCCGTCGGCGTCCTTGGCGATGGCGTGCACCTTGTACTTCGTGCCGGCCGACAGGTGTGCGGTCGGCTCCCAGCTCGCGCCGTCGGCGGAGATCTTCCCGTCGACCGCGTGGCCCTCGGAGTCGGCGACCGTGACCGTGCTCAGCTTGCCCTTCTGGGCCGTCACCTTCAGCGCGCCGCTGGTGGCTACCGCGTCGGCGCCGTCCGCCGGCGCGACCGCGACGACCGCCTGGGACGCTGTGGTGTCCCCCTTGCCCGAGCCGGAACCCGCTCCGGCCCCCTTGCCGTCGCCCCCGCCGCCGCCCCCACACGCGGTCAGGACGAGAAGCAGCGTCCCTGTCGCCACGGCACCCAGGCCCCGGACGGCACGGCGACGACGTCGCCCTGCGGTCGCTGCGGATATCGGCTGCCCGTTCACTATGCTGTTCTCCCCTCACACGGCACCGGCCCCGCCGGTCCCCGCCCCCTGTGCACATCCTGACGTGCACACAGCGTCAGATAACCACACCGCTGGTCACGAGACTTCCCCTCGAATGTCACTGTTCCGTCGCAGTTCGCGCGAAGAGGCCCCGGAAACCCCGGAATCGGGGAATCCGGGGCTCTCGGGGAGTGTCACGGGTGGTAGGGCCTGGCGTGGAGGTGCCACCCGGGGTCGGGCCGAAGGTGCCACGCGGGGTCGGCCGGAGGCGCCACGCGGGGTCCGCCACTCCGGAAATCAGCGCAGGGCCGAACCCGCCTTCCACCCGGTCCAGTCCAGGTTCCAGCCGCTGAGCCCGTTGCCCGCCCACACCACGGTGTCGCGGGAGTTCACGACCTCCACCACGTCACCGATCAGCGTCCGGTCGAAGAACCAGCCCGCCGGGGTGTCCCCGCCGCCGCCCTTCACGTCGCGCAGCCCGACACAGCCGTGACTGACGTTCGTCGAGCCGAAGGTGTCCGCCGAGGCCCAGTAGTTGCCGTGCAGGAAGGTCCCCGAGTCGGTGAGCCGCATCGCGTGCGGCACGTCCTTGATGTCGTACTCGCCGCCGAAACCGACCGTGGCCCCGTTCATCCGCGTCACGTCGTACAGCTCCGTGACCACCATCTTGCCGTTGTACGTGGTGGTCTTCGGCGCCCCCGCGGTGATCGGCAGCGTGGTGAGCGGCTCGCCGTCGCGCTGGATGTCCATGGTGTGCTTCGCCGCGTCCACGCGGGAGATCTGCGCGCGGCCGACCGTGAAGCCGACGGTCTTGCGCTGGATCCCGTACGTGCCGGGCGCGCCCTCGACGTCGCGCAGGCCGAGTGCGACGGTGACCCGGGTGCCGGGGCGCCAGTACGCGGCGGGGCGGAAGTCCAGCCGGTCCTTGCCGAACCAGTGGCCGGAGATCTCCACCGGCGGGTCGGACGTCACCCGGATCGCCCGCTCGACGGCGGCGCGGTTCTCGATCTCCTGGTTGAAGGTGACGGAGACGATCATCCCGACGCCGACGGTGGCGCGGTTCTCCGGCTTGAAGTAGCCGATGAAGCGGTGCTCCGGGACGACGGTCGTGAAGGTGGTGTGCCGGGCCGAGCGGCGGCCGTGCCCGTCCAGCGCGACCGCGTCGACGCTGTACTTGGCGGCGAGTTCGAGCCGGGTGCCGGGGCTGGGCCGCCAGCGCAGCCCGTCCGCGGAGATCTCCCCCGCGACCTGCGCCGGCTGGGCGTCCTCGATCTGGACCACCGACACCCGCTCCAGACGCCCGCTGTCCACGGACACCTCCAGCGGCCCGTCGGCTGACGCGCCTCGGCTGCCGTCCTCCGGCGTCACCCGGATCACGTCGCCGGGTGCCGGCGGCGCCCCCGGGAACTTCAGGTCGATCGTCACCCGCCCGCCCGCCACCTTGCAGCCCGCGAGACCCGCCACGCTCACCAGCAGGCCCGCGCACAGACCCGCCACCGCGAGCGCGTTCCCCGCCCGCCTCCGTACACCTGTCACGCCCCGCCCAACGACGGACACCGCCCGGGGAAACGTACATACGCGCATGTGGAGGGCGCGGAGGGCGGCTCACGCCGGACCGGTACGGAATCGAGGTGCCGCCCCTCGGGTGGTGTGGAAGCCTGGGCCGATGCCCGTGACCCTCCGTCCTCTTGACCCCGAACACTTCCCCGCCTGGCTCGAACGCAGTCGGGCCGAGTACGCCCAGGACCTCGTCGCCCTGGGGCACCCGCCCGAGGACGCCCGCCGACAGGCGGACGAGAGCATGACGCACTCCTTCCCGTCCGGGGCGTCGACCCCGGATCAGGCGGTCTTCGACGTGATCGACGAGGACGGGGAGAACGTCGGCTATCTCTGGATCGGCCCGGACCGGAGCGACGACCCCGGCGCCTGGTGGGTCTGGGACATCGTGATCGACACCGCCCGGCGCGGCCGGGGCCTCGGCCGCACGGCCATGCTCCTCGCCGAGGAGTACGCCCGGGAGCGGGGCGCGCACACGCTGGGCCTCAGCGTCTTCGGGTTCAACACCGGCGCGCGCGGCCTCTACGCGTCGCTCGGCTACAAAACGACCTCGGTGAAGATGCGCAAGAGGCTTGACCGGCCCTCGGACGACGTCCGCCCGGCCGACGAGGGCGCGTAGGCGCCGGTCGCCGGCGGAGCGGCGGATCGCGCCGCCCGTTCCCTGGGCGCGGGTCAGGTGGGGGTGCCGAGGATGGCGCGCTGGTAGCCGACCGCGACGGCCTCCGCGCGGTCCTTGACGCCCAGCTTGGCGTAGATGTGGGTGAGATGGGTCTTCACCGTGGCCTCGCTGATGAAGAGTTCGGCGGCGATCTCGCGGTTGGGGGTGCCCTGGGCGACGAGGGCGAGGACCTCGCGTTCGCGGGCCGAGAGGGAGTCGTCGGCGGGGGCCGCGGGGGTGCGGACGCGGGTGACGAGGCGGCCGGCGACGGCCGGGGAGAGGACCGTACGGCCCTCGGCGGCAGCGCGGACGGCGGCGAAGAGTTCCTCGCGCGGCGCGTCCTTGAGGAGGTAGCCGGTGGCGCCCGCCTCGATGGCCGGGAGGGTGTCGGTGTCCGTGTCGTACGTGGTGAGGACGAGGACGCGGGAACGGGCGCCGCGCCGGGCGAGTTCGGCGATCGCGTCGACGCCGCCGCCCCCGGGCATGCGCAGGTCCATGAGGATCACGTCCGGGTCGAGGCGCTGAGCGAGAGCGACGCCCTCGACCCCGTTCGGGGCCTCGCCGAGGACCCGGAAGCCGCCGTCGGCCTCGAACATGCCGCGCAGGCCGTCGCGGACCACGGGGTGGTCGTCGACGATGAGAAGGCTGATCTCAGACCGCATCGCGTGCTCCGTCTCCGTCCTGGGGCGCCAACGGTACGCGGGCGCTGATGGCCGTGCCGTGGCCGGGTTCGGACTCCACGGTGAGGGCGCCCGCGAGGCGTTCGGCGCGGGCCCGCATGCCGCCGAGACCGAAGCCGCCGGCGCGGGTGCGGGGGGCACGGCGGCCGGGTCGAAGCCGCGGCCGTCGTCGCGTACGTCGAGGGTGATCTCGTCCCCCATGTAGGAGAGGGTGACGCCGGCGCGGGCGGCGCCGGAGTGGCGCTCGGCGTTGGCGAGGGCCTCCTCGGTGATCCGCAGCAGGGTGGCGGCGATCTCGTCGTGGAGCGGGAGTTCGGTGCCGGTGGCGGTGAACCGGGCCGTGATGCCGGCGCGTTCGGCCCAGGCGGCGACGGTCTTCTCCAACGCGACGGGCAGGGAGTCGAGTTCGAGGGCGGCCGGGCCGAGGTTGTGGACGGAGCGCCGGGCCTCACCGAGGCTGTGCCGGGCGAGTTCGGCGGCGCGGCGCAGATGGACGTCGGCGACGGCCGGGTCCGCGGTGGCGGTGACGGCCTGGAGCTGGGCGATGACGCCGGTGAGGCCCTGCGCGATGGTGTCGTGGATCTCGGCGGCCAGCCGCCGCCGCTCGTCGGCGATCCCCGCCTCCCGGGCCTGCAGCAGCAACTGGGCTTGCAGCGCCGCGTTTTCGGCGAGCGCCTGCTCCAGACGGGAGTTGGTGCGGGCGAGCGCCATGGCTTTCTCCGCCTCCTTCGTCCCGAGGTGGGAGAGGCCGATGGCGAGACTGGCGTTGATCACGAACAGGCCGCCGAACAGCACCCATTGGATGCCCGAGCGGGGCGGCAGGCCGCCCGACTGCGAACCGGCGAGCGTGAACGCGACGACGAGCAGCCCCGCCCGGGTGACGGCGGGACGGGGCGGCAGGAGGTGGGCGGTGTCGAAGTAGCCGACGCAGGCGAAGACCGCGAAGAGCGGGTTGGCCCAGGTGAGGGCGAGGGCGAGGGCGGTCCGCAGGACGAAGTAGACGACGGAGGCGGTGCCGGGTGCCCCGGGGATGAGGACGGGTGCCACCAGCGGGAGGCCGTCGCCGCTCGTCTCCGCCACGCAGGCGGGCCGGTCGCCCGGCGCCGGGTCGGGCAGCGAGCGCTGCCGCAGGGACCACCAGACGAGGAGGACCAGGGTCGCGGGGACCAGGACGGCCATCGCGGCGGGGTGGGCCTGCTCGCCGAACGCGTCGTTCGAGGCCGCGGAGATGAGGGTGGCGAGGGTGAGAAGCACGTACGGGCCCCAGCCGAAGAACTGCCGCCAGCGCTCCTCGACGGTCGTCGGCGCGGTGCCGGAGGAAGTGGCGGGCGAGGACGTGGCGGGGGCGTCCGTGGCGGAAGCGTCCCCGGAGAGGGCACCCTCGCCAAGGGCGCGCGCGGTGACCGTGACCGTGGCCGGCCGGGGCACGGGCAAAACCCCCCTCCCGGTCGCCGCGGTGACCGTGGCCGGCACCCCCGTGGCCGGCCCGCTGATCGTCGTACGCGCGCTCATCCCGTACCTCCCCCTCCGTCACTCCCAGCGGAACCAGCGGACCGCCGCCCCGGTGAGCAGGACCGTCCACAGCGTCAGGATCCCGAGCGCGGACCAGGCGGGCCAGTGGCCGCCCATGGCCGCGTCGAGGGCCTGGGAGGCGGCACCGAGCGGGGTGAACTCGACGATCCCGCGCAGCGTATCCGGCATCTGCTGGACCGGCAGCCAGACGCCCGCCGTGAACATACTGGGGAAGAACACCGCCGAGCCGACCGCCTGCGCCATCTTCTGCGTACGGGAGACCGCGCAGACCGCCGCGCCGAGCGCGAGGCTGCCGGCGACCGCGAGGAGCAGGGCGAGGACGTATCCGGGCAGGTCGCCGGCCAGTTCGACCCCGAACGCGATCCGGCCGACGCCGAGGACGAGCAGCGCGGAGACGAGCGCGGCGGCGCCGTGCAGGACGAGCTGCGCGCCGAGCAGCGCGCCGGGGCGTACGGGGGTGGTGGACAGGCGGCGCAGGATGCCGCGTTCGCGGTAGCCGGACAGGACCGGCGGCATGGCCTGCAGGCCGGACATGATCAGGGCGAAGAGGACCGCGACGGGGACGTAGAGGTCGACGACCCTACGGCCGCCGATGTCCGGCGAGGCCTCGCGGAAGGAGGGGATGGAGCCGAGGATGGCGAGCAGCACCGTCGGAGAGATGATCACCCAGAACAGGGCGGCGGGTTCGCGCAGGAAGAGCCGGATCTCGGTGCGCAGCAGGGCCAGGGAGGCGCGCGGCCGGGCGGGCGCGGAAGCGGTGGCGGCGGGGGTCGCGGTGGTGGTCACTGGTCGGCTCCGGTCAGGTCGAGGTAGGCGTCGTCGAGGGTGGCGTCGGTGACGCGCAGGCCGCGGACGGTGGCGCCGGTGCGGGCGAGGAGCTGGACGAAGGCGTTCACGGTGGCGTCGGTGCCGGTGACGGTGGTCCGGCCGTCGTGGGTCTCGGCGCCGGTCGCGCCGGGCAGGGTGGTGAGTTCGCCGTGGCCGAGCCGCGGGTCGGTCTCGAAGGAGACGGACGTGGCGGCGGTGGCGCGGCCGATGAGCCCGGCGGGGGTGTCGAGGGCGGTGACCCGGCCGCGGTCGATGACCGCGATCCGGTCGCACAGCCGCTGGGCCTCCTCCATGAAGTGGGTGACGAGGAGGACGGTCACGCCGCGGTCGCGGACGGATTCGACGAGGTCCCAGGTGTCGCGGCGGCCGCGCGGGTCGAGGCCGGTGGTGAGTTCGTCGAGGATGACGGCGCGCGGGTTGCCGAGCAGCGCGAGGGCGATGAACAGCCGCTGCTGCCGGCCGCCGGACAGCTTGCCGAACCGGGTGTCCAGCTGGTCGTCGAGCCCGAGCTGGCCGGCCAGGTCGCGCCAGTCGGCGGGGCGCTCGTAGAAGGAGGCGTACAGTTCGAGCGCCTCGCGGACCGTGAGCTTGGGCTGGAGGGCGCTCTGCTGGAGCTGGACGCCGAGCAGCCGGGTCACCTCGGTGTGCTGGGCGACGGGGTCGAGCCCGCCGACGCGGAGGGTGCCGGAGTCGGCGGCGCGCAGTCCGGCGACGCATTCGACGGTGGTCGTCTTGCCGGCGCCGTTGGGGCCGAGGATTCCGAAGATCTCCCCCTCCTCGACCGCGAACGTGACGCCGTCGGCGGCCTTGCGCTCGCCGTAGGACTTGTGCAGGTCCTGAACCTCGATCATGGGCATGACTCAAGGTTCGTCCGCGGGGCTCCTCGCCGGTATCGGCCATCGCGCTCGAAAGGTCATCAGCCGATCGGCTGATACGACGCTACGACCTGCGGGGGCGGGGGCGACCCGAGGCCGAGGCGAAGGCGGCCGGAGTGCGCCCGAGGGAGGCCGAGGGTGGCCGAAAACCAGGTGAGCGTTGTCAGGGGCGAACCTTAGGCTCGGTCCTGATGCCCGCAGAACATGTACCCACCAAGAACGCGCCGCGCGAACGCTCCACCGTGCGCGTGCTGCTGCGCCTGTGGCCGTACGTACGGCCGGTGCGCACCCGGCTGCTCACGGCCGCCCTCGTCGCGATCGTCGCCTCGCTGCTCTCGATCGTCATCCCGCTCGTCCTGAAATGGCTGGTCGACGGTCCGGTCACGGACGGCGACCTGTCCGGGGTGTGGCTCGGCGCCCTCTCCATCCTCTTGCTCGGGATCGCCGAGGCGGTCCTCTTCGGCGTCCGGCGGTGGCTGGTCGCCCGGCCCCTCGCGGGCGTCGAGGCCACCATGCGCCGGGCGCTGTACGAGCGGCTCCAGCGGCTGCCGGTCGCCTTCCACGACCGCTGGGCGTCCGGCCAGCTGCTGTCGCGGGCGACGACGGACCTGATGCTGGTCCGGATGTTCCTGGCGTTCCCGCTGACCTTCCTGCTGGTCAACGGCGTGACGATCCTCGCCGGTTACGCGGTGCTGCTCGCCCAGGAATGGACGCTCGGCCTGGTGCTGCTCGCGCCGGCCGTGCCCCTGATGATCGCGTGCACGCTCTTCGAGCGGCGGTACGCGGTGGTGGCGCGGCAGGCGCAGGACCAGGTGGGCGATCTGACGACGGTGGTCGAGGAGAGCGTCCTCGGCATCCGGATCGTCAAGGGCTTCGGGCGCCATCGCGCGCAGGCGGAGGCGTTCCGCGACCTGGCCAAGCGGCTGCGCGGCACGGAACTGGCCAAGGCCCGTCTCCTCGCCGGGATCTGGTCGCTGATCACCCTGCTCCCGGAGCTGGCGGTGGGCGCGGCGCTGGTCCTCGGGACCGTGCAGGTGGCGGACGGAGACCTGTCGGCGGGCACGCTGGTGGCCTTCCTGTCGACGGCGCTCGCGCTGCGCTGGCCGGTGGAGTCGATCGGCTTCCTGCTGGCGATGAGCCAGGAGGCCGGGACCGCGGTGGAACGTTACTTCGAAGTGATGGACGCGCCGGAGGAGACGGAGGCGGAGACCCGCGACAACGCCGTGACACCCGAGCCGGCCGCGGGCGCCGCCTCGGACGGCGTACGGTCGGACGGCGTACGGTCGGACGGCGTACGGTTCGAGAACGTCTCCTTCCGCTACCCGGACGCCCCGGCCGGCACCACGCCCGTCCTCGACGGCGTCGACCTGCACATCCGGCCCGGCGAGACCATGGCCCTGGTCGGCGGCACGGGCAGCGGCAAGACCACGCTCACCGCGCTCGTACCCCGGCTGTACGAGGCCACCGGCGGGCGCATCCTGCTCGACGGCGAGGACATCGCGCTGATGCCGCGCGAACGGCTGCGGTCGCTCGTGGCCGTGGCGTTCGAGGAACCGACCCTGTTCTCCGCGAGCGTCGGCGCGAACGTCCTCATGGGCACCGGCGGCGACGCCGGCGAACCGGAACTGCGGCGCGCCCTCGCCGTCGCCCAGGCCGACGGCTTCGTGGACCGGCTGCCCGACGGCACCGCGACCGAGGTGGGCGAACAGGGCCTCAGCCTGTCCGGCGGCCAGCGGCAGCGGCTCGCCCTCGCGCGCGCCGTCGTCGGCCGGCCGCGCTTCCTCATCCTGGACGACCCGCTGTCCGCGCTCGACGTCCACACCGAGGCCCGGGTGGAGGCGGCGCTGCGCGAGGTGCTGCGCGAGACGACCGCCCTGGTCGTGGCGCACCGCCCGTCCACGGTGCTGCTCGCCGACCGGGTCGCGCTCCTGTCGGACGGACGGATCACCGCCGTCGGCACCCACCACGAACTGCTGCGCACCAGCGCCGAGTACGCCTGGCTGATGTCCGGCGAGAGGGGCGAGAAGCGATGACGGACACCACCTCCGGCACCGGTTCCGATACCGATATCGACACCGGCACCGGCACCGGCCCCGGCGCTGTCGAAGTCGCCGCGTCCCCCGCCAAGCGGGCGCCGGCCGGCGGCAAGGACCCCTTCGACCAGGACGACCTGCCCACCGCCCCCGGAGCCACCGGCCGGCTGCTGCGCTCGCTGCTCGCCGAGCACCGCCGCCGCGTCGTCCTCGCGGCCGTCGTCATCCTCCTCCAGCAGGCCGCGCTCCAGGCCGGCCCGCTGCTCGTCGCGTACGCCATCGACCGCGGCGTGCCCGCCTTCCGGGCCGGCGGCCACGGGCCCCTGATCGCCGTCGCGCTCGGCTACCTGCTGTGCGCGGCCGGCGGCTCGCTCCTCCAGTACGTCTTCATCCAGGTCTCGGCACGCATCAACCAGGACGTCCTGCTCGACCTGCGCGGCCGGATCTTCCGGCACGCGCAGCTGCTCAGCGTCGACTTCCACGAGCGCTACACCTCCGGGCGGCTGATCTCCCGCTCCACCACCGACGTCGAATCGCTGCGCGAGCTGCTGTCCGAGGGCCTCCAGGAACTGATCGGGATCGCCCTGTCGTTCGTGTCCATCGCGGCCCTGCTGCTCTGGCTCGACCTCGGCATCGGCGCGGTCGCCGTGGCCTCCTTCGGGCCGCTCTATCTGCTCGTACGGGCCTACCGGCGGCGCGGCGCCCTGGTTTTCGCGGCCCGGTCCACGGCCATCGCCGGGGTGATCGTCAAGTTCGCCGAGACGATGAACGGGATCCGGCCGGTGCGCGCTTTCCGCCGGGAGCGGGTCAACGCGGCCGAGTTCTCCGGCCTCAACCGCCGCCACGAGCGCAGCAACGGCGACGCGCTGCTCGAAATGGCCCGCTACGTCGTCGGCTCACGCCTCGTCGCCAACACCGCCGTCGCCGGCATGTGCCTGTGGGGCGCGTGGCGCGTCGCGCACGGATCGCTCGAACTCGGCGTCCTGGCCGCCGCCGTGCTGTACGTCCGACGGCTGTACGACCCGATCGACCGGCTCGGCATGTTCCTCAACTCCTACGAGTCGGCCGCGGCCTCCCTCGCCAAGATCGCCGGACTGCTCGCGCAGGAACCCGGCGTCCCCGAGACGACCGCCCCGCGCGAACTCCCCGACCGGACCGGCGACGCGCCCGGCCGCGCGGTCACCTTCGAGGGGGTCCGCTTCGCGTACCGCACCGGCGGCGAAGTGCTGCCGCGCTTCGACCTCGCGATCCCCGCGGGACAGACCCTCGCCGTCGTCGGCGCGACCGGCGCGGGCAAATCCACCCTCGCCAAGCTGCTGGCCCGCTTCTACGACCCCACCGACGGACGGGTCCTGCTCGACGGAGTCGACCTCCGCGACCTCACCACGCCCGAACTCCGGCGCGGCGTCGTCATGGTGACCCAGGAGGCGTTCCTCTTCTCCGGCACCGTCGCCGACAACATCGCCATCGGCCGGCCCGACGCCACCCGCGCCGAGATCGAACAGGCCGCGAAGGCGATCGGCGCGCACGACTTCATCGCCGGCCTCCCCGACGGCTACGACACCGACGTCCGCAAGCGCGGCGGCCGCATCTCCGCCGGACAGCGGCAACTCGTCGCCTTCGCGCGGGCGTTGCTCGCCGATCCGGCGGTCCTCATCCTCGACGAGGCGACCAGCTCGCTCGACGTACCCGGCGAACGGGCGGTGCAGCGGGCCATGGACACGGTGCTCGCGGGACGAACCGCCGTCGTGATCGCGCACCGGCTGTCCACGGTCGAAGTGGCGGACCGGGTGCTGGTGATGGAGGCGGGGCGGATCGTGGAGGACGGGGCGCCGGGGGAGCTGGTGCGGGGGGAGGGGCGGTACGCGGGGCTGCATCGGGCGTGGCGGGACAGCCTGGTGGGCTGAGTGCGCGGGGCGGAGCGCTGCGCGCCGCGGTGCGGGGTGAGGTGGTGCGGGCGCGGGTTCGGAGCGCGGGTTCGGGTCCGGGTGCGCCGAGGCGTGTGGTGGGTGGCGCGGGGGCCGGGGAGGGGGTCACCCCGGCCCGCTCGTGGGGCGAGGGGGGTGGGTGGGGGGTGCCTCCGTCTTGAGGGATGGAAGGGCTCAAGAGCCTCTCCCTAAGGGGAAGCTTGGGGTCCGCTCCGGGGGTGCGGCGCTGCCCCGCGCGCTCCGGCGCCAAACCCCCTCCTCATGCTTTCTTCCGTCCCACGCGGCCCTCCCGGCCCCCTCCGTCTCCGTCGTGACACCTACGGCGTTCGCTATCCGGACGATCGGAACAAGCCACCAAAGAGCCCCCTCAGCCGCCGATGCGACATTCGGACGACACATCACCGAAACACGGGTGAGGGGCCAACTTCCCGGATCATAGGGCTAGTTGACGATCGTCTTCCGTTTGATGAAACGTCCGGTCAACGAACGCCGACGTGCGCGCACCGGACGGCTTTCGGCCAAGTTGTTGACGCGCTCCTGACAGGCGCCGTCCGCAACTGCAACTCTCTCCCCCGGCTCATCGCACCAACGTTCACCTGATCACCCGAACGTGTTGCGCTCAGCTTCACAGCGCTGTTGCTCCGCCGGGCGGACTCACCCCGCCGTCCGGAACCCCCCTCGCCAAAGGAGTCCGCGTGAGATCCACGCCCAGCCGTCGCGCTACCGCGACCGGCGCCCTCATCGCCGCCGCGGCCATGATCGTGGTCGGCGTCCAGACCGGCACCGCCTCCGCCTCGAACGCCGGTGCCGCGTCCAAGGCACCGGTCGCCGGCAAGGAGAACCCCGGCAAGATGCCGGCCAAGCTCTCCCCCGCCGAGCGCGCCTCGCTGATCAAGGCCGCCGAGGCGGACTCGGCGAAGACGGCGAAGAAGCTCGGCCTCAGCGCCCAGGAGAAGCTGCTCGTCCGCGATGTCATCAAGGACGCGGACGGCACCCTCCACACCCGCTACGAGCGCACCCTCGACGGGCTGCCCGTCCTCGGTGGCGACCTGATCGTCGCCGAGAGCTCCGGCTCCACCGTCTCCGTCGACAAGGCGACCAAGGCCGACATCACGAAGGTCGACACCGCCGCCGCCTCCGTCGCCCCGGGCGCCGCCGAGAAGCAGGCCCTCGGCCGTGCCGCCGCGAAGGGCGCCGAGAAGACCAAGGCCGACCGCGCCCCGCGCAAGGTCGTCTGGGCTGCCGACGGCAAGCCCGTCCTCGCCTACGAGACCGTCGTCGGCGGCCTCCAGAAGGACGGCACCCCGAACGAGCTGCACGTCGTCACCGACGCCACGACCGGCGCCAAGCTGTACGAGTGGCAGGGTGTCGAGACCGGCGTCGGCAACACGATGTACAGCGGCCAGGTCACCCTGGGCACCGCCCCCTCGTACTCGCTGACCGACACCGCGCGTGGCGGCCACAAGACGTACGACCTCAAGGGCGGCAGCTCCGGCACCGGCACGCTCTTCACCAACACCACCGACACGTGGGGCAACGGCACTCCCTCCAACCGGGAGACCGCCGGCGCCGACGCGCACTTCGGTGCCGCGATGACGTGGGACTACTACAAGAACGTGCACGGCCGCTCCGGCATCCGGGGCGACGGTGTCGCCGCGTACTCCCGCGTGCACTACGGCAACGCGTACATCAACGCGTTCTGGCAGGACTCCTGCTTCTGCATGACCTACGGTGACGGCGCCGGCAACAACAAGCCGCTGACCGCCATCGACGTGGCCGGCCACGAGATGTCGCACGGCGTCACCGCCGCCACCGCGGGCCTGATCTACAGCGGTGAGTCCGGCGGCCTCAACGAGGCCACCTCGGACATCTTCGGCACCGCGGTCGAGTTCTACGCCAACAACGCCAGCGACGTCGGCGACTACCTCATCGGCGAGAAGATCGACATCAACGGCAACGGCTCGCCGCTGCGTTACATGGACAAGCCGAGCAAGGACGGCGCGTCCAAGGACGCGTGGTACTCCGGCATCGGCAACGTCGACGTCCACTACTCGTCGGGCCCGGCCAACCACTTCTTCTACCTGCTGTCCGAGGGCAGCGGCGCGAAGGTCATCAACGGCGTGTCCTACAACTCGCCGACCTCCGACAACCTGCCCGTCACCGGCATCGGCCGCGCCAAGGCCGAGAAGATCTGGTTCCGGGCGCTGAGCACCAAGTTCACGTCCTCCACCAACTACGCGGCCGCCCGCACGGGCACCGTCGCCGCGGCCACCGACCTCTACGGCGCGGGCAGCGCCGAGGTCACGGCCGTCGAGAACGCCTGGGCCGGCGTCGCGGTCGGCGCCCGTCCCGGCGGCGGCAACCCGCCCGGTGACGGCAAGGTCTTCACGAACGACACCGACGTGGCGATCGCCGACGGCGGCGCCGCCGCGGTCACCTCGACCCTGAACGTGACCGGCATCACCGGCAACGCGCCCAGCAACCTTCAGGTCGGCGTGGACATCGTCCACACCTGGCGCGGTGACCTCAAGATCGACCTCGTCGGCCCCAGCGGCGCCGTCTACGCCCTGAAGGCCGCCAACATCAGCGACTCGGCGGACAACGTCACGGAGACCTACACCGTCAACGCCTCCAGCGAGGTCGCGAACGGCGCCTGGAAGCTCCGTGTCCAGGACATGTACTCCGGCGACACGGGCTACATCAACAGCTTCAAGCTGACCTTCCCGTAACCCCGGGAGGCAGACCGCCGGAATCCTGACCACCGGCCTTGATGCGACAGCAGAATGACGGTCCCCCGGGCGACTTCGCCC
The DNA here is from genome assembly GCA_002355495.1 of Streptomyces laurentii. Taxonomy (GTDB): domain Bacteria; phylum Actinomycetota; class Actinomycetes; order Streptomycetales; family Streptomycetaceae; genus Streptomyces; species Streptomyces laurentii. The sequence continues at coordinate 5,560,863 of AP017424.1, read as the reverse complement.
GGGGGACCGTCATCTGTCGTACGGGGGCATCGAGTCGAGCACGTCGGGTAGAGACCGGATCGACCGCGTATGGGGCATCGGGCATCGGGCATCGGGCGGATCGGCACCGCGGAGACCCACGACGGCCGTACCCCTGCCGTCCTGTTCGGGAGCGTCGGCCGGCCATGACTAGGCTGATCGGATGATCAGGGTGGTGCTGGCGGACGACGAGACGATGATCCGGGCGGGGGTACGGGCGATCCTCGCCACCGACCCCGGGATCGAGGTGGTCGCGGAGGCGGGGGACGGCCGCGAGGCGGTCGGACTCACCCTCCTCCACCGGCCCGACGTCGTCCTCCTCGACATCCGGATGCCCCGGCTCGACGGGCTCGGCGCGGCCGAGGAGCTGCGGCGGGTGGCGCCCGACGCGGCGCTCGTCGTCCTCACCACCTTCTCCGAGGACGCGTACATCGAACGGGCGCTGGGCTGCGGGGTGAGCGGATTCCTGCTGAAGTCCGGGGACCCGCGCGAACTCCTCGCGGGGGTACGGGCGGTCGCCGAGGGCGCCGCGTTCCTCTCGCCCGCCGTCGCCCGCCGGGTCATCGACACCCTCGGCGGGCCCCGTCTCACCCGCGCCGCCGACGCCCGTACCCGCCTGACCGGGCTCACCGGACGCGAGCGGGAAGTGGTCGCGCTGGTCGGCGCGGGTCTGTCGAACCAGGAGATCGCCGAGCGTCTGCACGTGGTCGAGGCCACCGTGAAGGCGCACGTCAGCGCGGTCCTGGGCCGGCTCGGGCTGCGCAACCGGGTGCGGCTCGCGATCCTCGCGTACGAGGCGGGCCTGGTCCCGGATGCGTGAGGGCGTCCACGAGCGGGTGTTCGACGGCCTGCTGTGGCTGCTGCTGTGCGTCCCCGTCGTCCTCCTCTCCGCCCCGGACGACGGCGGTTCCTGGGCGCGGGTCGCGCTCGGCGCGGCCCTGCTCGCGGCCGGGGTGGCGCTGGGCCGGCGGTGGCCGATGGTGCCGCTCGTCCTGACGGTCGCGGGATCGCTGGCCGTGAGCCCCGAGCTGTTCACGCCCGCGTACGCGCTCGCGCTCGTCGCCTTCGGCTATCTCGCCGGGCGCCGCGCGGAGCGGACCCGGCCCGCGCTGTGGCTGTTCGCGGCGGTCCCGCTGGCCGGCCTCGCCCGGATCCTGGCCCTCGACGGCACGCTCCCGCAGTGGTTCGCCCTGCTCCTCTCGGGAGCACTCGCGGTCGTCGCGCCGTGGCTGATCGGCCGTTACGTACGGCAGTACGACCGGCTCGTCCGCAGCGGCTGGGAACTGGCCGACCGGATGGAACGCGAGCAGGAAGCGGTCGCGGACCGCGAGCGGCTGCGCGAACGGTCCCGGATCGCGGGCGACATGCACGACTCCCTCGGCCACGACCTGGCCCTGCTCGCGCTGCGCGCGGGCGCGCTCGAACTCGACCCAGCGCTCGGCGCCGCGCAGCAGCGCGCGGCGGGCGAACTGCGCCGCGCGGCCGCCGACGCGACCGGCCGGCTGCGGGACATCATCGGCGTCCTGCGCGAGGACGGCGAGGACGCCCCGGTCGCCCCGCCGGACGAGACGATCGCCGACCTGGTGACCCGCGCCCGCGCCTCCGGTCTGACGGTCACGCTCGACGACACGACCGGCCCGGCCTCCGAGATGACCGCCCGCGCCGTCCACCGTGTCATCCAGGAGGGCCTCACCAACGCCGCCAAGCACGCCCCCGGCGCCCCGGTCCAGGTCCGCCTCCACGCCTCCGGCGGCGCCCGGGTCCACGTCCACGTGACCACCCCGCCCACCGACGGCACGCCCGACCCCGGCCTCGCGTCCGGCGGCACCGGTCTGGTCGGCCTCGACGAGCGCGTACGCCTCGCGGGCGGCACCCTCCGGCACGGGGCGACCCCCGACGGCGGCTTCGCCCTGTCGGCCGTGCTCCCCCTCCGCGCGCCCATCCCCCGCCCGACCGCGCCCCGTTCGGCCCACGAACTGGACCTGGCCCGCCGCCAGGTCCGGCGCGGCCTCGCCCGCGCCATCTGGATCCCGCTGGCCCTGCTGGCCGGCCTCGGCCTCCTCATGGCGGGCGTGGGCCTCTACACCCAGTACCAGACCTACCTGGAGCCGGAGGACTACGCCCGCATCCACACCGGAACCGCCCGCCCGGACATCGCCCACTCCCTCCCCTCCCGCCATCTCGACGGCCCGCCCCACGCCGTCCCGGCCGAGCCCCCGGGCATGGACGAGTGCCTCTACTACCGCTCCACCCTCTTGGCCGCGATCCCGGTCTACCGCCTCTGCTATACGGACGGCCATCTGGCGAACAAGGCCCGGCTCCCCTGATTCCCCCCTCCCCCCCCCACTGGCGAACAGGGGCCCACGACGCCGTCTCCCACCGCATCACCGCATCACCGCATCACCGCATCAAGACCCCCGCACCCCCGCCCCGCCCTTCCGACGGCACCGCCACCAGCCCCAGCTCCGCCACCCCCGCCAGCAGCGGATGCGCCGGCAGCACCCGCACCGTGCACCCGAACGCCCCCGTCCGGTCCAGCGACAGCGCCCCTTCGTACGGCATCCGGTCCTCCAGGTCGGGCCCGCCGCCCGCGGGTTTCAGGACGGTGGTGCGCGGGTCGAGGAGCCGGTCGTCGGCGTCGACGCGCCCGGTGACGGCCTGGACCTCGACGTCTTCGGGGCGCAGGCCGCCCAGGTCGACCCGTACCCGGACGGCCGGGGTCGCGCCGAGCTCCACGTCACCACCACCGCCACCGTCGCTGTCACCGCCACCGTCGGCGACGCCGACCCCCGCTCCGACCTCCACATGGTCGACGGACACCCCCGGCCACGCGTCCCGCACCCGCGCCTTCCACGCGGCGAGTTCACGCGCGGCGGCGGGCCCGAGGGCCCGGTGCGCGGCGGCGGCCGGGGCGTAGAGCCGCTCGACGTACTCCTGGACCATCCGGTCGGCGTGGACCTTGGGCCCGAGGTCGGCGAGGGTGCGCCGCACCATCGCGGTCCAGCCGCCGGGCACTCCGTCGGCGTCGCGTTCGTAGAAGCGCGGCGCGACCCGGTGCTCGATGAGTTCGTAAAGCGCGGCGGCTTCGAGGTCGTCGCGGCGTTCGGCGTCGCCCGCCTCGTCACGGCCCTCGTCACCCGCGAGGGCGCCGTCGGCGGTGGGGATGGCCCAGCCGAAGTCGGGTTCGTACCACTCGTCCCACCAGCCGTCGAGGACGGACAGGTTGAGGCAGCCGTTGAGCGCGGCTTTCATGCCGCTGGTGCCGCAGGCTTCGAGGGGGCGCAGCGGGTTGTTGAGCCAGACGTCGCAGCCGGGGTAGAGGCCGCGGGCCATCTCCATGCCGTAGTCGGGGAGGAAGACGATGCGGTGCCGGACGCGGGGGTCGTCGGCGAAGCGGACGAGTTCCTGGACGAGCCGTTTGCCGCCGTCGTCGGCGGGGTGGGCCTTGCCGGCGACGACGAGCTGGACGGGCCGGTCGGGGTGGAGGAGGAGTTCACGCAGCCGGTCCTTGTCGCGGAGCATCAGGGTGAGGCGTTTGTACGAGGGGACGCGGCGGGCGAAGCCGATGGTGAGGACGTCGGGGTCGAGGACGGAGTCGGTCCAGCCGAGTTCCGCGGCGGCGGCGCCGCGCTGCCGCCAGGAGGCGCGGACGCGTCGCCGTACGTCGGTGACGAGCCGTTCGCGCAGCCGGCGGCGCAGGTCCCACAGGTCGCGGCCGGAGGCGTCGGGGCCGAGCCGGCCGAGGTCGGGGGCGGTCCAGGTGGGGGCGTGGACGCCGTTGGTGACCGAGGTGAGGGGGAGTTCGTCGGGGTCGAGGCCGGGCCACAGGCCGGCGAACATGGCGCGGCTGACGGCGCCGTGGAGGGTGGAGACGCCGTTGGCGCGCTGGGCGAGTCGCAGTCCCATGGCGGCCATGTTGAAGACGGCGGGGTCGCCGCCGAGCGGGGTCTCGTCGCCGAGGGCGAGGACGCGGGCGGTGTCGACGCCGGGGAGGGCGCCGTCGTCGCCGAGGTGGCGGGCGACGAGGGCCTTGTCGAAGCGGTCGATGCCGGCGGGGACGGGGGTGTGGGTGGTGAAGACGGTGCCGGCCCGGACGGCTTCGAGGGCGCTGTCGAAGTCGAGCCCGATTCCGGCTCCGGAGCCGGAGCCGGAGCCCGAGCCGGAGCCGGAGGCCCCGAGTTCGCGGATGCGTTCGAGGCCGAGGAAGCCGGCGTGGCCCTCGTTGGTGTGGAAGACCTCGGGCGCGGGGGTGCCGGTGAGGCGGCAGTACGTACGGACGGCGCGGACGCCGCCGATGCCGAGGAGCATCTCCTGGAGCAGCCGGTGCTCGCTGCCGCCGCCGTAGAGCCGGTCGGTGACCTCGCGTTCGCCGGGGGCGTTCTCCTCGACGTCGGAGTCGAGCATGAGCAGCGGTACGCGGCCGACGTCCGCGAGCCAGATATGGGCGTGGAGGCGGCGGTCGCCGGGGAGCGCGAGGGTGACCCGGGCGGGGGTGCCGTCGGACTCGCGGAGGAGGGCGACGGGCAGCTCGCCGGGGTCGAGGACCGGGTAGTGCTCCTGCTGCCAGCCGTCGCGGGAGAGCGACTGGCGGAAGTAGCCGCGGCGGTAGAGAAGTCCGACGCCGACGAGGGGGACGCCGAGGTCGCTGGCGGCTTTCAGGTGGTCGCCGGCCAGGATGCCGAGGCCGCCGGAGTACTGGGGCAGGGCGGCGGCGACGCCGAACTCGGGCGAGAAGTACGCGATCGAGGCGGGAAGCGGGTCGGCCGTCCCGGCGGCTTCGGCGGCCCGCCGCTGGTACCAGCGGGGTTCGGTGAGGTAGCGGTCGAGGTCGTCGGCGGCGGCCCGCAGCCGGGTGAGGAAGTCCTGGTCGGCGGCGAGGGCGGCGAGCCGTCCGGCGTCGAGGGCGCCGAGCGCGCGGACGGGGTCGTCGTGGTCGCTGTCGACGGTGGCGAACAGGTCCCGGGTGGGTTCGTGCCAGGACCAGCGCAGATTGCGGGCCAGGCCGGCGAGGGGGCGGAGGGGCTCGGGGAGGACGGGGCGCACGGTGAATCGACGGATTGCCTTCACATGGTCCACCTTGGCAGGCGGTGCCGGGGCGGAGCGGAAGCACCACGCGCGGGCCGGGTCGGCGCCCCGCAGACGGCGCAGGGTCCGGGTGTCCCGGCCCCCTCCCCTGTCTGCCGTCGTCTGCCCCCGTCCGTCCCGCCCGCGCGGATCGGCCGCCGCGTGTCGGCCCCCGCGACCAGCCCGGCGGCCGGCCCGGCGGTCAGTGCCCGTGGGCGCCGTCGTCGGCCCGGTAGACGCCGGGCGTCGTGCCGTACCACTTGCGGAACGCGAGGTGGAAGCCGACCGCGCTCTGGTAGCCGACCCGGGCGGGCAGGGCCGACTGGGGCAGCGAGGTCTCGGTGAGCAGCCGGGCGGCCTCCCGCATCCGGCAGGCCGTGAGGTGGCGGGCCGGGGAGACGCCGACGAGGTCGCGGAACGCGGCGGTGAACGCGGAGCGCGACATGCCCGCCTCGCGGGCGAGTACGTCGAGGGTCCAGGGCTCCGCGAACCGGGTGGCGATCAGGACGAGGGCGCGCCGGATGCCGGGGTTGCGCAACAGCGCCGGGTAGACCGGGTGTTCGGGGTCGGCGGCGAGGTCGCACAGCAGGGGGCGCAGCGCCAGGACGAGGGCCATCTCGAAGGCGCGCAGGGTGATGAGCCGGTCGCCGGGGCCGACGGGCCGGGTGGCGCAGGCGAGCAGCAGCAGGGTGTCGCGGAGCAGCGGTTCGCGGGCGACCTGGGAGCGGTCGAGGACGAGGACCCCGGGCAGCGAGCGGTAGAGGTCGGTGGTGGCGCCGGCGTCGTACGGGAGTCCGGCGGACAGCAGCCGGGTCTCGGCGCCGGTGCCGCCGATCCGGATCTCGCCGGGTCCGCGCACGGCCCGCCGCGCGGCGCGCTGTACGGTCTCGCGCCGCGGCCTCGGGCCCTGTGCCTGCGGCTGCGACCGCGACTGCGCCTGCGCCTGCGCCTGCGCCGGAACCGCCCCCTGTCCTTGGCCGGTTCCGTCCGGTCCCGTACGCCGGGTGGTCCGCTGCCCCGGCACGTAACCGGACCGCTGTTCGGACCGCTGTCCGGGCCGCAGGGCCTTGACCGGCTCGGCCCGGCTGCCGGGGTGGTCGGCGAGCCGGTGGGCGGCTCCGGTGGGCAGCACGACGAGGTCGCCCGCGCCGAGCCGCAGCGGGGGCCGGCCGGTGCCGGTGATCCAGCAGTCGCCCTCGACGACGTAGTGGAGGACGGCGCAGTCGCGTGTGGCGTCGCCCTCGATCGCCCAGGGCGCGGCCGCGCGCCAGCGGCTGTCGAGGACGCCGGTGAGGCGTAACGGGGTGAGGAGCTCGCTTAAGAGGTCGTCGTGATCTGTCTCGTTCCGGTCGTCCGGCCCGCGGGGGGCGGGTCGCTGGTCGGAACGGTGGGACATGGATTCCATGGACGATCCTTCAATTTCCGCCCCAATTTGTTAATTGAACGGAGGACGCCGCCGCCACAGCCTGGAAGTGGCCGGTCACGGCAGCGCACTCACCATATCGAAGGGCCTCCTCCACACATGTCCAGTCAGAACACGACGCCCGCGCCGTGGCCGATGCGGGTGGCGGTCGTGGGGGCGACCGGCTTCCAGGGCGGGGCGGTGGCCCGGCTGCTGGTCGACCGGGGGCACCGGGTGCGGACGCTGTCGCGCCGCCCGGAGGGGGACCGTCCGCCGCTGCCGGGCGCCGAGTTCGTGGCGGGCGGGCTCGCCGACGAGGGGGCCGTGGGGCGGCTGTTCGAGGGGGCGACGCACGCGGTCGTCTCGATGCCGCTGGTGTACGAGCCGGAGCGGGTGCGCCGGTACGCGAGCAACCTCGCGCGGGCGGCCCGCGCGGCGGGGGTGCGCCGGCTGGTGTTCAACGCCAACACCCGGCTGCCGCAGGAGCCGACGGGGGTGCCGGCGTTCGAGACCCGGCGGATGGCGGAGACGGTGCTCCGGGGCAGCGGGGTGCCGCTGGTGGTGCTGCGGCCGCCGGTGTACCTGGACAACCTGTTCTCACCGTGGAACGGTCCGGCGCTGGTCGACGAGGGCGTCCTGGCGTATCCGCTGCCCGCCGCGGCGCCGGTCGCCTGGCTGTCGCACACGGGCCTGGCGGAGGCGGTGTACGCGGCGCTCGCCCGGGACGGGGTGGAGGGCGGGGTCTTCGACATCGGCGGGGCGGCGACGCTGACGGGCACGGATCTGGCGGAGGCGTTCGGGTACGCCCTGGGGCGGCCGGTGCGCTACGCGCCGCTGCGGCCGGCGCTGTTCGAGCGGTGGCTCGCGCAGCTGCTGGGCCCGGACACGGCGGAGGGGGTGACGGGGCTCTACCGCTATCTGGCGGCCGGCAGTGATCCTCTGCTGCTCGCGGGCGACGACGGGATGTCGGCGGAGGCGCTGGGGGTGGCGCCGGCCCGGGCCGAGGAGTGGGCGGCGGAGCAGCCCTGGCAGGTCTGGTCGAACCATCCGGAGGACCAGCCCGCCTGAGCCGTACGCGAAGAAGCCCTGCCGCGGCCCACCGCCCACCGCCCTCCGTCCTCCGCCCTCCGCCCTCCGCCCTCCGCGGGGACCATCGAGACCCCTGGGACCGGAGCCACGGGCCGGCCCCAGGGCGAGCCGGCCCCGTCCGCCCAGGACGGGGCCGGTCTCGCGTTCGTGCGGAGTACGTCAGGTCCGCGCCGCTACCCCCGTGGGCGCGCTTCATAACCGCCGTCCGGGTGATCGTGCGGCGGCCCGGCGCTGCCCGCCTCCGACGCGCCGTCGGCACGGCTAGAAAGAGCGCAGCACCGCTCATACGCACACAAACCGTCAGGTGATGCCGTGAACCCGCTCCCGCTCATCGGCCGCATTCCCGTCCTGGACGTCCGCCCGCTGGTCGACTGCGGCCGCCGCCCGCGAAGGCCGTGGTGGGCGAGACCTTCGAGGTCACGGCCACCGTGTTCCGGGAGGGGCACGAGGCGGTGGGCGCCAATGTGGTGCTGCGCGATCCGGCGGGGCGGCCGGGCCCGTGGACGCCGATGCGCGAGCTGGCGCCGGGCACCGACCGGTGGGGCGCCGAGGTGACGCCGGACGCCGAGGGGCAGTGGACGTACGCGGTCGAGGCGTGGGGCGATCCGCTGGAGAGCTGGCGGCACGCCGCCCGGATCAAGATCCCGGCCGGCATCGACTCCGAACTCGTCCTGGCCGAGGGCGCGGAGCTGCACGAGCGGGCCGCGAAGGGGGTGCCGAAGCGGGGCGGTCACCGGGAGGCGGTGCTCGCCGTCGCGGACACCCTGCGCGACGACGCGCGGCCGGCGGCGGTACGGCTCGCGGCGGCGCTCGCGCCCCGCGTCCTCGCGGCCCTCGCCCGCCACCCGCTGCGCGAACTGGTCTCCGCCTCCCCCGCGTTGCCGCTGCGGGTCGAGCGGGAGCGGGCCCTGTTCGGCTCCTGGTACGAGTTCTTCCCGCGCTCGGAGGGCGTCCGGAAGGTCCGCGGCAAGACCGTCCCGGGCACCTTCCGTACGGCGGCGAAGCGGCTGCCCGCGATCGCCGCGATGGGCTTCGACGTGGTGTACCTGCCGCCTGTCCATCCGATCGGGTTCACCCACCGCAAGGGCCCGAACAACGCGTTGACGGCGGGCCCCGAGGACGTGGGCGTGCCGTGGGCGATCGGTTCGCCGGAGGGCGGGCACGACGCGGTCCATCCGGACCTGGGCACGCTCGACGACTTCGACGCCTTCGTGGCCCGGGCGCGCGAACTGCGCCTGGAGATCGCGCTGGACTTCGCCCTCCAGTGCTCGCCGGACCACCCGTGGGTGGAGAAACATCCGGAGTGGTTCCGGCACCGCCCGGACGGCTCGATCGCGTACGCCGAGAACCCGCCGAAGAAGTACCAGGACATCCACCCGCTGGCGTTCGACGAGGCGGGCGACGGGATGGACGGCATCGTCGCCGAGACGGTGCGGATCCTGCGGCACTGGATGGACCACGGCGTGCGGATCTTCCGGGTGGACAACCCGCACACCAAGCCGGTGGTGTTCTGGGAGCGGGTGATCGGCGCGGTCAACGGCACCGACCCGGACGTGATCTTCCTGGCGGAGGCGTTCACCCGGCCCGCGATGATGCGGACGCTGGGCGCGGTCGGCTTCCAGCAGTCGTACACGTACTTCACCTGGCGCAACACCAAGGCCGAACTCACCGTCTATCTCACCGAGTTGACGGGCGAGCTGGCCGCGCACATGCGGCCCAACCTGTTCGTGAACACCCCGGACATCCTGCACGCCTATCTCCAGCACGGCGGCCGGCCGGCCTTCGAGGTACGGGCGGTGCTCGCCGCGACCCTCTCCCCCGCGTGGGGCATGTACGCCGGGTACGAGCTGTGCGAGAACACCCCGCTGCGCGCGGGCGGCGAGGAGTACCTGGACTCCGAGAAGTACCAACTCCGGCCGCGCGACTGGAAGTCGGCGGAGCGCGCGGGCACCTCGATCGCCCCGCTGATCACCGCGCTGAACCGGATCAGACGACGCCATCCGGCCCTGCGCCGGCTGCGCGGTCTCACCTTCCACACCACCGACAACGACGCCGTGATCGCGTACAGCAGACGCTCCGGTACGGACATCGTCATCGTGATCGCCAACCTGGACCCGCACCACACCCAGGAGGCCACGGTCTCGTTGAACATGCCGGAACTCGGCCTCGCCTGGCACGAGACCGCGCCGGTGCGCGACGAGCTCACCGGCGAGAACTATCACTGGGGCAGGACCGCCTACGTACGCCTGGAGCCGGGGGTCGCTCCCGCGCACGTGCTGGCCCTGCGACCGTCCCCGCAGACCGGAGGGTCACCCGCATCATGACCACTGTCAACGAACCCGTCCCCGACACCTTCGAGGACACCCCGGCCCAGGACCGCGACCCCGAATGGTTCAAGCGGGCGGTGTTCTACGAGGTCCTGGTCCGCTCCTTCCAGGACAGCAACGGCGACGGTGTGGGCGACCTCAAGGGCATCACCTCGCGCCTGGACTATCTGCAGTGGCTGGGCGTGGACTGTCTGTGGCTGCCGCCGTTCTTCCAGTCCCCGCTGCGCGACGGCGGCTACGACGTCGCCGACTACACCGCGGTGCTCCCGGAGTTCGGGGATCTGGCCGACTTCGTGGAGTTTGTCGACGCGGCGCACGCCCGCGGTATGCGCGTGATCATCGACTTCGTCATGAACCACACGAGCGACGCGCACCCGTGGTTCGAGCAGTCGCGCACGGACCCGGACGGGCCGTACGGGGACTACTACATCTGGGCCGACGACGACAAGCAGTTCGCGGACGCCCGGATCATCTTCGTCGACACCGAGTCGTCCAACTGGACCTTCGACCCGGTCCGCGGGCAGTACTACTGGCACCGCTTCTTCTCGCACCAGCCCGACCTCAACTACGAGAACCCGCGCGTCCAGGAGGAGATCCTGTCCGCGCTGCGGTTCTGGCTGGACCTGGGCATCGACGGCTTCCGGCTCGACGCGGTGCCGTACCTCTACCAGCGCGAGGGCACCAACTGCGAGAACCTGCCGGAGACCCACGCCTTCCTCAAGCGGGTCCGCGAGGAGATCGACACCCACTACCCGGACACGGTGCTGCTCGCCGAGGCGAACCAGTGGCCGGAGGACGTGGTCGACTACTTCGGCGACTTCCCGTCGGGCGGCGACGAGTGCCACATGGCGTTCCATTTCCCGGTGATGCCACGGATCTTCATGGCGGTACGGCGCGAGTCGCGCCACCCGGTCTCCGAGATCCTGGCGAAGACCCCGGCGATCCCGGCGGGCTGTCAGTGGGGCGTCTTCCTGCGCAACCACGACGAGTTGACGCTGGAGATGGTCACCGACGAGGAACGCGACTACATGTACGCCGAGTACGCCAAGGACCCGCGGATGCGGGCCAACATCGGCATCCGGCGCCGGCTCGCCCCGCTGCTCGACAACGACCGCAGGCAGATGGAGCTGTTCACCGCCCTGCTCTTCTCGCTGCCCGGATCGCCGGTGCTGTACTACGGCGACGAGATCGGCATGGGCGACAACATCTGGCTCGGCGACCGGGACGGGGTGCGCACCCCGATGCAGTGGACGCCGGACCGCAACGCCGGCTTCTCCTCCTGCGACCCGGGCCGGCTGTTCCTGCCCGCGATCATGGACCCGGTACACGGCTACCAGGTGACCAACGTGGAGGCCGGGACGGCGTCGCCGTCCTCGCTGCTGCACTGGACGAAGCGGATGATCGAGGTGCGCAAGGAGAACCTGGCCTTCGGGCTCGGCTCGTACACCGAACTGCCGTCGTCCAACGGGGCGGTGCTCGCGTTCCTCCGCGAGTTCGAGGACGACCTGGTCCTGTGCGTGCACAACTTCTCGCGCTTCGCCCAGCCCACCGAACTGGACCTGCGGCGCTTCGCCGGGATGCGGCCGGTGGAGCTGATCGGCGGAGTGGAGTTCCCGGCGGTCGGGGAGTTGCCGTACCTGCTGACGGTCGGCGGGCACGGCTTCTACTGGTTCCGGCTGAAGCCCTCCTGACGCCCTCCCGGCACCGCCCCCGCACTCTCCCGGCACCTCCCCGCACGGGCGCGGGCCGTCCCCTGATCGGCCCGCGCCCGTCCGGGCCCATCCGGGCGCGCGCGACGGGCCCAAACGGATCTTCCCCTCCGACACGTCCCCCCACAGCCGGACACTCCACGCCGCCATCCGCGACACTCGGCGCATTTGAAAGCAAACACATACAAACGACACGTGTGTGCCCCGGGGAAAGGACGCGCTGCCATGCCGGAGACCGCATCCACCACCGAGTCCACCGCGTCCGCGGAGGTCATCGGATCCGCTGAAGCCACCGGATCCACCGAGGCCGACGCAGCCGTCGAGACCACCGCGTCCGTCACGTCCGTCACGTCCGTCACGTCCGTCACGTCCGTCACGTCCGCCGGCCCGCGACGCGCCCTCCTGCCCGCCCTCGCTCCCCTGCTGCGCACCTGGCTGCCCCGCCAGCGCTGGTTCGCGGGCAAGGGCCGCCCGGTCACCGGCTTCACCCTGGAGTCGGCCACCGAGCTGCTGCCCCTCGACGGCACCGGCCCCGGGCTGCTGCACCTGCTCGTCCGGGTGGAGCAGCCCGGTCGGCCGGCCGGCGCCCCGGCCGACTGTTACCAGCTGCTCCTCGGCGTACGGCCGGAGCTGCCGCCCCGTCTCGCGCCCGCCCTGATCGGCCGGATCCGGCAGGGCCCGCTGGCCGGCCGGACCGTCTACGAGGGGCTGCGCGACCCCCGGCTCGCCGGGCTGCTGTACGAGCGGCTGCGCACCCCCGGCCGGACCGGCCCGCTGCGCTTCCACACCGGCACCGCGCTGCCGCCCGCGCTCGCGCCCCGGGTGCTGGACGCCGAGCAGTCCAACTCCTCACTGGTCTTCGGGGAATCGTTCATTCTGAAGATCTTCCGGCGGGTCTCGCCGGGCGCCAACCCGGACCTGGAGCTGCCGCTCGCCCTCGCCCGGGCCGGCTGCGCCCGGGTCCCCGCGCCGGTCGCCTGGTTCGAGGCGGGCGCGGCCACGCTGGGGGTCCTCCAGCCGTATCTGCGCGGCTCGCGGGACGGCTGGCGGCTCGCCCTCGACGCGCTCGCCGACGGCCGGGAGTTCACGACGGAGGCGCACGCGCTCGGCCGCGCCACCGCCGAGGTGCACCTGGCGCTCGCGACCGCGCTGCCGACCGAGCGGCTGGAACGCGACCGGGCCGCCTCGCTCGCCGCCGCGATGGGCACCCGCCTGGACGCCGCCGCGCAGGCGGTTCCCGCCCTGCTGCCGTACGTCCCCGGTCTGCGGGCGGTCTTCGCGGCGGCCGGCGACGCGACCGGCACCGGCCGGCTCCAGCGCGTCCACGGCGACCTGCACCTCGGGCAGACGCTGCGCGGCTCCGACGGAGCCTGGACGGTCATCGACTTCGAGGGCGAGCCGGCGAAGCCGCTGGACGAGCGGCGCACCTCGCACCCGCCGGTCCGCGACATCGCGGGCATGCTCCGCTCCTTCGACTACGCGGCCCGCACCCACCAGCCGTGGAACCCCGACTGGTCCGCCCGCTGCCGGGACGCCTACTGCGCCGGATACGCCGAGGCGTCGGGCGCCGACCCGCGCGACGACCCGGCGCTGCTGCGCGCGTACGAGACGGACAAGGCCGTGTACGAGGTGCTCTACGAGGCCCGGCACCGCCCCGACTGGCTGCCCGTCCCGATGGCGGCGATCGCCCGCCTCGCCACGGTGCCATGACGCCCCGCCCCGTGACCGACCCGCCCCCACCCCCACCCAGGAGGCCCTTCCGGTGACCGCTCCCCGCCCCGCCCGACCCGACCGGACGGCCCGCCCGGCGCCGGCCCTCGACCCCCACGACCGCGCCCGGCTGCTGGCCGGCGAGCACCACGACCCGCACGCGCTGCTCGGCGCCCATCCGGTGAAGGGCGGGGTCGTCTTCCGCACACTGCGCCCGTGGGCCAAGGAGGTCGCCGTCCTGCTCCCCCAGGGCCGCCGCGTCCCGCTCCGCTCCGAGGGCGACGGCCTGTTCTCCGCGCTGGTCCCGCGGCTGCGGAAGATCCCCGCGTACGAGCTGCGGGTGCGGTACGACTCCGCCGCCGAGCTCGCCGTCCACGACCCGTACCGCTTCCTGCCGGCCCTCGGCGCACTCGACCTGCATCTGATCGGCGAGGGCCGGCACGAGGAGCTGTGGACCGCCCTCGGCGCCCGGGTCATGACCCACGACGGCACGGCGGGCACCCGGTTCACGGTCTGGGCGCCGAACGCCCGCGGGGTGCGGGTCGGCGGCGACTGGACGTACTGGGACGGCACCGCGCTGCCCATGCGCTCGCTCGGCTCGTCCGGGGTCTGGGAACTGTTCGTGCCGGGGGTCGGCGAGGGCGCGCTGTACAAGTTCGACATCACCCGGCCCGACGGCACCCACACCCTGCGCGCCGACCCGATGGCACGCCGTACCGAGTGCCCGCCGGACACCGCGTCCGTGGTGACCGCCGACCATCACGTGTGGCAGGACGCGGACTGGCTGGCCCGGCGCGGGGCACGGCCGCACCACGAGGCGCCGATCTCGGTCTACGAGGTCCATCTGCCGTCCTGGCGACCCGGCCTGACGTATCGTCAACTCGCTGAGCAGCTGCCCGCGTACGTCGCCGATCTGGGCTTCACCCACGTGGAGTTCATGGCCGTCGCCGAACACCCCTTCCACGGTTCCTGGGGCTATCAGGTCACCGGTTTCTACGCGCCGACCGCCCGCATGGGCACCCCGGACGACTTCCGCTTCCTGGTCGACGCGCTGCACCAGGCCGGGATCGGCGTCCTGATGGACTGGGTGCCGGCCCATTTCCCGCGCGACGACTGGGCGTTGGCCGAGTTCGACGGGCGTCCGCTGTACGAGCACGAGGACCCGCGCCGGTCCGCGCACCCCGACTGGGGGACGCTGGTGTTCGACTACGGGCGCAAGGAGGTGCGCAACTTCCTGGTCGCCAACGCGGTGTACTGGTGCGAGCGGTTCCATCTCGACGGGCTGCGCGTGGACGCGGTCGCCTCCATGCTCTACCTCGACTACTCGCGCGAGGGCGGCGACTGGCTGCCCAACGAGTTCGGCGGGCGGGAGAACCTGGACGCGGTGGCCTTCCTCCAGGAGATGAACGCCACGCTGTACCGGCGCTGTCCGGGTGTCGTCACCTTCGCCGAGGAGTCCACCGCCTGGGACGGCGTGACCCGGCCGACCAACCAGGTGGGGCCGGGCGGCTTCGGCGGTCTCGGCTTCGGGCTGAAGTGGAACATGGGCTGGATGCACGACTCCCTCGGCTACATGACGAAGGACCCGGTGCACCGCAAGTACCACCACCACGAGATGACCTTCTCGATGGTGTACGCGTACAGCGAGAACTACATCCTGCCGATCTCGCACGACGAGGTCGTGCACGGCAAGCGGGCCCTTGTGTCGAAGATGCCCGGCGACTGGTGGCGCCGGCGCGCCGACCACCGCGCGTACCTGGGCTTCATGTGGGCCCACCCCGGCAAGCAACTCCTCTTCATGGGGCAGGAGTTCGCTCAGGGATCGGAGTGGTCGGCGGACCACGGCCCGGACTGGTGGCTGCTCGACCCGTCGTACGGGGCGGAGGCCGACCACCGCGGCGTACGGGATCTGGTGCGCGACCTGAACACCATGTACGCGGCGACGCCCGCACTGTGGGAGCGGGACTCCTCGCCCGAGGGCTTCGAGTGGATCGCGGGCGACGCGGCCGAGGACAACGTCTTCGCCTTCCTCCGCTTCGACGCGACCGGCACCCCGCTGCTCGCGGTGTGCAACTTCTCGCCGGTGGTCCGGCACGACTACCGGCTCGGGGTGCCCGACACCGTCGCCGCCTGGGCGGAGGTGCTGAACACGGACGCGGCCCGGTACGGGGGCGGCGGCGTCGGGAGCACCGACCCGGTGAAGACCGAGTCGGTGCCGTGGCACGGCCGCCTGGCGAGCCTGCGGACGACGCTGCCGCCGCTGGCGACGGTCTGGTTCAAGCCCGCCTGATCACCCCCCGGCGCCGGGCGGGTCAGTCCGCCCGGCGGACGATCCCGAGCCGCTGGGTGGCCCGGGTCAGCGCCACGTACAGGTCGTTGACGCCGTGCGTGGCACCGTCCCGGATGCCCTCCGGGTCGACGACGAGGACCGTGTCGAATTCGAGGCCCTTGGCCTGGCGGGGGTCGAGCAGCACCACCCGCCGGGTCAGGTCGGGCTTCGCCCCGTACGCGGCCCCGGGCAGCGCGGTGATCAGCCCGGGGTGCAGGTCCTCGGGCGCGATGACCGCGAGCCGTCCGTCGGCGTGCGCCGCCAGCTCCGCCGCGACCGCGTCGGCGGTCTCCTTCACCGGGTCCTCCACGCTGCGGTCCCAGGGCTCGACCCCGGTCGAGCGGACCGAGCTGGGCGGCTCGAACCCCGGGTCCTCGACCCGGCGCACGGCGGCGGCCACGGCCATGATCTCGGCCGGGGTGCGGTAGTTGACGCCGAGCCGGACGTGTTCCCAGCGGTCCTCGACGTACGGCGCGAGGATCCCCTCCCAGGAGCCGACGCCGGCCGGGTCGCCGGTCTGCGCGGGGTCGCCGACCAGGGTCATCGAGCGGGTGGGGCTGCGGCGCATGAGCAGCCGCCACATCATCGCGGACAGCTCCTGCGCCTCGTCGACGATGATGTGGCCGAAGGCCCAGGTACGGTCGGCGGCGGCGCGTTCGGCGGCGCTGCGGTGGTCGGCCTCCTCGTGGCGGTCGGCGAAGCGTTCGGCGTCGATGATGTCGTGCGCGGACAGCACCTCGGAGGCGTCCTTGTCGAGCTCCGTCTTGTCCTCGAACTCGTAGGTCCGGGAGGCGAAGGACACGTCGAGGACGCCCTGGGCGTACGCGATCCGCTTCTGCCGCTCGGCCTCCTCGGCGGCGCGGGCGGCGGAGTCGTCCTCGCCGAGGAGTTCGGCGGCCTCGTCGAGCAGCGGGACATCGGCCGGGGTCCAGGCGGCGTCGCCGTCCGGGCCACCGTCCGAGCCACCGTCGGGGCCGCTTTCGGGGCGCCGGATCGCGGCCAGGTCGGCCGGATCGTCCAGGTGGGTGGGCTCGGCGAGGTAGTCGGCGAGGAAGCGCTGCGGGGTGAGGGCCGGCCACAGGCCGTCGAGGGCCGCGTGCACGTCGGGGTTGGCGGCGACGCCCTTGGCGAGCTGCGCGCGGTCGTCGGGGCCGAGGAAGTTGGGGCCGCCGTACGGGTCGGCGCCGATCCGGTCGGCGAGCTGCTCGGCGAGCGCGTCGAGGATGTGGAAGACGAAGTAGGGGCGGGCCAGGTTGTGCGGGAGCCGGGTCTCGCGGGCCTTGTGCCGGGCTTCGAGCGCCATGCCCCAGTCGATGACCAGATCACCGTCGTCGTGCGGGACGGTCAACGGCGCGTCGCGCTCGGGGACGCGCTGCTGGTCGCGGACGGCGGCGGCCAGCGCGCCGGCCATGGCCACGGAGCCCTTGACCGCGGCGGCGCGCGGGGTGTCGGTGCCGGTGGCCTCGACGCCGGGGAAGAGTTCGCCGGGGGTGGCGAGCAGGACGCCGGTCTCGCCGAGGGACGGCAGGACGTTGCTGATGTAGCCGAGGAAGGCGGGGTTGGGGCCGACGATCAGCACGGCGCGCTTGGCGAGCTGCTCACGGTGCGCGTACAGCAGATACGCGGCGCGGTGCAGCGCCACGGCGGTCTTGCCGGTGCCGGGGCCGCCCTCGACGACGAGCACCCCGCGGTGCGGGGAGCGGATGATGCCGTCCTGCTCGGCCTGGATGGTCTGCACGATGTCGTGCATCCGGCCGGTGCGGGCGGCGTCGAGCGCGGCGAGCAGCACCTCGTCGGCGTCACGGTTCTCGTGGCCGGTGCGCGTGGTGTCGGCGAGGTCGAGCACCTCGTCGTGGAGCGAGACGACCTCGCGGCCCTTGGTGGTGAGATGCCGGCGACGGCTCAGGCCCATGGGGGCGTAGCCGGTGGCGAGGTAGAACGGCCGGGCGACCTCGGCGCGCCAGTCGACCACGAGCGGCGTGCGGTGCTCGTCGTCGGCGCGGATGCCGATCCGGCCGATGTGATGGTCGCGCCCGTCCCGGAACACCAGCCGGCCGAAGCACAGCCCGCTCTCGCCCGCGTCGAGCGCGGCGAGCAGCCCCGACTGCTCGGCGACCAGCACGTCCCGCTCCAGGCGCGCCTGGGCGCTGCCCGCGCCGGGGGCGGCGAGGGCGGCGGCGACACCGGCCTCCGCCTGGTCCCGCAGGTCGTCGAGACGTGCGTAGAGCCCGGTGATGAATTCCTGCTCTTTCCGAAATTCCTCGGTTGACAATTCGACTCCCGACGCGATACAGTACTTTCAGGGGTGGTTCCCGCGCCTTTTTATCTGGACACGGAATCCATCAATATACGTGACACACAACCCCGACTGCCATTCTAGTCGGGGTATTTTCGTGTTTCATGGGAAGCGACTCGGCTGCCTTCGATGCGGCCCATGACCTGCTGATCCGCTGCGGCGCCGCCGCACTCCCCCATCCCGGCGGCACCCTCCTCGCCCACCTCGGGCGGGTCACCTCCCGCCTCGCCGCCTGGAACGCCCGCCCCGACCTGCGGCTCGCCGGCCTCTGCCACGCCTTCTACGGCACCGACGGCTTCGCCGGCAGCCTGCTCCCCCTGGAGCGGCGCGGCGAACTGGCGGCGGCGATCGGGGCGGAGGCGGAGGAACTGGTCCACTTCTACGCGAGCTGCGACCGGGAATTCTCCTACGCCGGCCTGACCCGCCACGACGGCCTCTTCCGTGACCGCTTCACGGACCGCGCGTTCCTCCCGACGGCACGGCAGCGGGCCGACTTCGCGGAACTCACCGCCGCCAACGAACTCGACCTCGCGGCCGTCGACCCGGAATTCCGCGAACGGTGGGGCGGGGAACTCCTGGAGCTGTTCACCCGGTGGCGGCCGCTGCTGAGCGAGGCGGCGGCCGAGGACGTACGGGGGCTGCTCGCACGGGACGGCGAAGAACGCGCGCCTTCCCGCGCGGGCTCCGGTCAGGTGAGGTCCGCGCCGGGGTCGTGTCACGCGTCGAGCCCTGGGGAGTCTTCGTCGAACTCGGTGGCGTCGAGGGCATGATCAGCGCGGCCGGGCTGTCCTGGGAGCGCTTCGGGCACGACGAGGACGTGGTCGTCGTGCGCGAGGAGCCGGACGTCGAGGTGGCCGCGATCGACCTGCCGACCCGCCGGGTCCGGCTCGTCCCGGCGTGATCCGCGCCGGTGGGACCTGACGGGAGCCCTGGTGCGGGGTCGGACGATGTCAGGCCCGGGTGGTTCGTTGTGCGGTGTCAGCCGCGAGACCTGCTGCTTCGGTCCGCTCATCGGCCTCGCTCCGTGTGGTGGCGGTGAGGTCGGGGCGCAGACGGTGGTGCAGGCAGATGAAGAAGAAGACCAGCGCGAGGGTGAGGAGGATATGGCCCATGCCCGCGATTCCGGAGATCGCGGGGCTGGTGTCCTTGCCGAGCACGGTCAGGGTGCCGTGGACGGTCATGAGGCCGGTGGTGAGGACGAGCCCGGCGTGGTAGGTCCAGAAGAACGCGGAGAAGAACCGGCCGCGGGTCAGGTGCAGGGTCTTCTCCAGGGCGATGGTGATCAGGAAGACCAGCGTGCCGAGGGTGAGCAGGTGGGTGTGGACCACGGCCAGCTGGGTCGGTCCGGTGAAGTCGTTGGCCTTGGTCAGTTCCCGGTAGGAGAGGCCGGCGGCCAGGCCGAGGACGGTGTAGAGGACGGCGGAGTAGTAGAGCTTCCTCATGAGGGGGTGGGCTCCTTGCTTGTGGTGGGGCCGTGGTGTCCGCAGTCGGCGGGGGTGGGGAGCGGGCGGGTGTCGGAGAGCAGGCCGGGCGTGTGGTGGCCCCGGCGAGGCGGCACGCCCCGGCCGGGACCACGGTTCAGCTCTGGGCGGGGTGGCGGAGGCGGCCGTCGTGGACTTCGGCGATCTGGTCGACGGCGGTGAGGTGGGTGCGGTCGTGGGTGACCAGGACGGTGGCGGTGGCCTGCTGGTGGGTGAGGCGGGTGATCAGGTCGATGATCGCGGCGCCGCGTTCGTGGTCGAGGGCGCTGGTGGGTTCGTCGACCAGGAGGACGGTGGGGTCGTTCATCAGCGCGCGGGCGATGTTGACGCGCTGGCGCTGGCCGCCGGAGAGCTGGTGCGGGCGGCGGCCGGCGAGGTCGGCCAGGCCGACCGCGTCGAGCAGGTCGAGGGCGCGGGTGCGGGCCTTGGCCGGTGAGCGGCCGTCGAGCTGGGCCATGACCTGGAGCTGTTCGGCGGCGGTCAGCGAGGGCAGCAGGTTGGGCTGCTGGAAGACAATGCCGATCTTGTGGCGGCGCAGGTCGGTGAGCTCGCCGCGGCTCATCCCGGTGGTGAGAGTTCCGTCGATGGTGACGGTGCCGCTGTCGGGGGTGATGAGGGTGGCGGCGACGGCCAGGAGGCTGGACTTGCCGGACCCGGAGGGGCCGATCACGGCGGCGAGACTGCCCTTGGGGACGTCCAGCGTGACCTGGTCCAGGGCGGTCAGGCGGCTGTCGCCGTCGGGGTAGGTGAGGGTGATGTCGGTCAGGTTGAGGCTCATCGGGCGCTCCCCAGGGCGGTCAGCGGGTCGACGGAGGTGATGCGGCGGATGGACAGGCCCGCGCCGAGGGCGCCGAGGAGGATCATCACGGCGGCCGGGAACAGAACGGTTGCGGGGGTGAGAAGGAAGGGCACCGCGCTGCCGGAAACGAGCGCCCCGAGACCCGCGGCGATGCCGGTGCCGAGCAGGGTGCCGCCGGCGAGCAGGACCACTGCCTGGCCGAGCGCGTCCTTGAGGAGGTTCGCGGTGGAGGCTCCGAGCGCCTTGAGGACGGCGATGTCGCCGCTGCGCTGGATGGTCCACACGGTGAAGAAGGCGCCGATGACCAGGGCTGAGATGGCGAACAGGAAGCCGCGCATCAGCTGCAGGGAGCCGTTCTCGGAGGTGTAGGAGCCGATCGCGGACAGCGAATCGTCCTTGGAAAGCGTCTTGGTGCCCGCGGCCTTGTCGGCGGCGGCCGTGTCGGTGCCGGAGGTGGTGTTCAGGGCGATCACGGTCGCTACCGGGCCGTCACCGGTGGTGGTGGTGCGTGCGGTCTTCTGCCAGACATCGAGGCTGGTCCAGATCACCGGGGTGTGACTGAAGGATGCGTCGCCCTTGACGGCGGCCACGGTCAGCTTCTGTCCGGCCAGGGTGAAGGCGTCACCCGCCTTGATGCCGAGGTCGTCGGCGGCCGTCGTGGACAGCACCACCGACCGGCCGTCGATCGTGTCGCCGCCCGGGGCGAGGGGGGAGCCGGGCCGGACTCCGAAGGCGGATACTCCGGTGCTCCGGTCCCCGGCAGTGGCCTTGGTGGTGGTGATGCCCAGCGGTTCGGCGCTGGTGATGCCCGGCGCCTTGGACCACTGCTGCCACTGCTTCTCGGTGACGGTGGAGTTGGCGTACGACACGTCCTGGCCGCCGCTGGGCGCCTGGAAGACGATCTTGTCGGCGGGCAGGCCGGTGATGGCGGAGATGTTCTGCTGGCCCAGTCCGGCGGTCAGACCGGACAGCAGGCCGACCAGCAGGGTGATGAGGACGATGACGGTCCCCATCAGGGCGAAGCGCCCCTTGGCGAACTTGAGGTCTCTCCAGGCGACGAACACGGCTTTGGCCTGCCTCTTTCTGGCGGTGGAAGCGGTATGCCCCCACCATCGCCGTCAGCCCCCCGTGCGCACATCCGGCGCAGGACTGCACTTGGCAGGCCGAAGGACGGCGCGCGAGTTGTAACTTTCGATGGAGGCCGCGTCGGGGCGTGCGTCCTTAGGCTGGAGGCACTGTGAACACCACCGCTCCCTCCCTGACCCCGACCACCCGTGCACTGGCCTGGTGTCTGCACCTGCTGATCGTCGCGCTTCTCGTCCTGGCGGCGGGCCGGGCCGTGGCCGACAGCGAGCCGCACGCCGCGATCACCGTCGCCGTGGCCGCGATGTGCGCCGTGGTGTACGCGGCGGGGCCGGCCCTGCCGCGTATCCGCCGCTCCGCGTGGGCCGCCGCGGTCTGGCTGTTCACCGTGGGTGCCTGCTGGCTGGTGCTGCTGACACTGTCCGCCGACGCCGTCTGGGTGGCCTTCCCGCTGTTCTTCCTCCAGCTCCACCTGCTGCCGCGCCGCGCGGGCCTGGCCGCCGTAGCCGCGACCACGCTCGTGGCGGTCACCGGATTCGCGGCCCACCAGGGTTCCTTCGGCCTCGCCATGGTGATCGGTCCCGCCCTGGGTGCGGCCGTGGCCGTCGCGGTGGTGTGGGGCTACCAGGCCCTGTACCGCGAGAGCGAAGAGCGCCGGAAGCTGATCGAGGAACTCACCGCGACCCGCGCCGACCTGGCCCGCGCCCAGCACACCGCCGGCGTGCTGGCCGAACGCGAACGCCTGGCCCGCGAGATCCACGACACCCTCGCCCAGGGCCTGTCCAGCATCCAGCTGCTGCTGCGCGCCGCCGAACGCGCGCTGCCCAGCGCGGAGGAAAGCCCCGCCGCCCGCTACGTGGACCAGGCACGCCAGGCCGCCGTGGACAACCTGGCCGAAGCCCGGCGCTTCGTCGCCGCACTCACGCCGCCGGCCCTGGAGGACTCCACCGCGGCGGGCGCCCTGGAACGTCTGTGCGCCACCACATCCGCCCGCCACCCCGTCACCGCACGCTTCCACGTCACTGGTGAACCCGTGCCGCTGCCCACCGCGCACGAGGTCGCGCTGTTGCGGGTCGCCCAGTCCGCGCTCGCCAACACCGTCCGTCACGCCGGCGCCACCCGCGTCGAGGTCACCCTCAGCCACCTCGGTGACCATGTCGCCCTCGATGTCGTCGACGACGGCGCCGGCTTCGACCCGGACGGCCTTCCCGCCCCCGACCCTGGCAGCGGCGGCTTCGGCCTGGCCGCCATGCGCGCCCGCGTGCACGCTCTCGACGGCACCCTCACCGTCGAATCCGCGCCCGGCCGCGGCACCGCGCTGGCTGCCCAGCTGCCCCTGTCCGCCCCCGCCGACACAGAACGCGAGGACCACCGGTGACCGATCACCCCATCCGCCTGCTCCTGGCCGACGACCACCCGGTGGTACGGGCCGGGCTGCGTGCCGTTCTGGAGACGGAGCCCGGTCTCGCTGTCGTCGCCGAGGCCGCCACCGCCGAGGACGCGGTCGCCCGCGCGGCCCAGGGCGACATCGACGTCGTCCTCATGGACCTCCAGTTCGGCCGGGGCATGGGCGGCGCCGAAGCCACCGCACAGATCACCGCGCGTCCGGGAGCCCCGCGCGTGCTGGTCGTCACGACCTACGACTCCGACGCGGACACCCTGCCCGCCATCGAGGCCGGCGCCACCGGCTACCTCCTCAAGGACGCCCCGCCCGAAGACCTGGCCGCCGCGGTCCGTACCGCCTTCACCGGCCGGACCACCCTGGCGCCCGCCGTCGCCGACCGGCTCATGAACCGCCTCCGTGCCCCCGCCACGTCACTGACCCGACGCGAGACCGAAGTCCTCTCTCTGGTCGCCGAGGGCCTGTCCAACCAGACGATCGGCCAACGGCTCCATCTCACCGAAGGCACCGTCAAATCCCACCTGGCCCGCATCTACGCCAAACTCGGAACCGACTCGCGCACCGCCGCCGTGGCCACCGCCACCGACCTCGGGCTCATCCGCCGCTGAACGGCCCGGTGCCCGCCGCTCTGGACCATGGGAACACCCAGGGCCGGTTCGGTCCGCACACGAACCACCTCGACCCGGCCGCCCCGGGCCAGGATGCCCGGTTCCCGTTACCTGATCTGCCCGTACGGCGACGGCGGTGAGCACACCGCCGTCGCCGACCGAGCCCCACTGCGACGTGCGGCAGGCGGCTACAGGGCGGGAGTCCGGCTCGGGGCCGCGGCCGGCTGGGGAAGCCTGCCGGTGCGGCGGGCCCAGACTTCGAACGCGACAGTCATGAACGGGGGTACGGCGGCCAGCAGGGCGAAGATCGTGGTCCTGCCCAGCCGCCACTTCAGCCGGATCGCGACCAGCACGGTCAGGAGCACGTAGACGATGAAGGCGGCGCCGTGGACGGCGCCGAAGATCCGTACGCCGAGTTCGGTGGTTTCGGGAACGTACTTGAGGTACATCCCGACCAGCAGACCGGCCCACGTGCACGCTTCGATGACCGCGATCCAGGTGAACGCGCGCAGCAGGCGCCCGGAGCCGGTTTCGGCGGCCCGTGCGGCCGGCACGTCGGCGGCGGGCGGTTCGGAGGCGGGAGTGGAGGGCGTCTGCGGGTTGCCGGGGCGTGCGGGCCACAGGGCGCGGTCGCCGAGCAGGCGGACGAGGGCGGGGACCAGGAGCGGGCGGATGAGGAAGGTGTCCAGCAGGATGCCGAAGGCCATGGCGAAGCCGAACTGGAAGAGTTCGCGGATCGGCTGGGTCATCAGGACGGCGAAGGTCGCGGCGAGGATGAGTCCGGCGGAGGAGACGACGCCGCCGGTGCGGGTCAGGGCGGCGGTGATCGCCTTGGCCGGGGGCTGGGTGCGCAGTTCCTGCTTGAACCGGCTCATGATGAAGATGTTGTAGTCGACGCCGAGGGCGACGAGGAAGACGAAGACGTAGGCGGTGACGCGGTTGCCGATGCCGTCGTCGCCCAGGACGGTCACGGTGAAGAAGGTGGTGGCGCCGAGGGTGGCCAGGAACGACAGGATCAGGGTCGCGACCAGGTAGAGCGGGGCGAGGAGCGAGCGCAGCAGCAGGATCAGGACCGCGGTGACGATGGCCAGGACCAGGAGCACGATGAGGGTCGTGTCGCGGTCGAGAGCGGAGCGGATGTCGGCGTTCTGCGCGCTCTCGCCGCCGACGTACACGGTGGCGTCCCGCAGTCCGGCCCCCGCCGCCGCGTCCCGCGCGGCCTGTTTGAGGGGGTCGATCGCGTCGAGTGCCTTCGAGCTGTACGGGTCGAGGTCGAGGACGACGTCGTAGAAGACGGTCCTGCCGTCCTTGCCCATGCGGGGGGCCGCGACGCGGCTGACGTGCTCGGCGTCGGTGAGCGCGGTGGCGATGCCGGCGGGTGCGGGGCTGGAGCGCAGGCTGTCCTGGGAATGGACGACGACGGTGCTGGGGGCGATCTCGCCGGGCCCGAACTCCTCCTGGATGAGGTGCTGCCCGTGCTCCGACTCGGTGGCGGCGCGGAAGCCGCTGAGGGTGTTGAAGCTCTCCTGGTAGCCGAGCAGTCCCGCGCTCAGGACCACGAGCAGTGCGATCACGGCCGAGGCCACCTTGACCGGGGCACGCGCGACCAGGGCGGCGACGCGGTGCCAGATGCCCGCTCCGCGGCTGCGTTCGGCGGCCTTGTCCACGCCCCCGGGCCAGAACACGCCCCTGCCCAGCAGCAGGACCAGGGCGGGGATGAAGGTGAACGCCACCAGCGCCATGACGGCCACGCCCAGGGCGAGGTACGGTCCGAAGCCGTGAAGTGCCGGGGAGACAGCCACGAGCAGGGCGAACATGGCCAGGACGATGGTGGAGGCGCTGGCGAGGACGGACTCGGCGGTGCGGCGCACCGCGGTCTGCATCGCGCGGGCGCGGTCCGGCTCGTCGAGCAGGGTCTCGCGGTAGCGGGCGGTGATGATCAGCGCGTAGTCCGTGCCCACGCCGAACAGCAGCACGGTCATGATCGAGGCGGTCTGGGAGCTGACCGTGATGACCCCGGCGTCCGCGAGGATCGCGCCGAGCGTCTCCGCCACGCGCATCGCCACGCCCACGGCGAGCAGCGGTACGAGCGCCATCAGGGGCGAGCGGTAGATCGCCAGCAGGATGATCAGGACGAGCAGGATGGTGGCCAGCAGCAGGACCTTGTCTCCGCCGCTGAAGACCTTCACGGTGTCGGTGGCGATCCCGGCGGGACCGGTCACGGCGACCTCGGTGGGCCCGGCACGGTCGGACGCGAGGGCACGCACCTCGTCGACCGTGTTCCGGAAGGACTCCTCCGAGGGGCTCCCCTTCATGGGCACGATGACCAGCTGAGCACTACGGTCCTGCGAGACCAGCTCGGCTGCGGCATCGGGAGCGTTCACCGTGGAGACCACGCCCGCGACGTGGTCGGGCCGGCTGGTTCCGGAGAGGGCCGAGGTGATGGCGGCGACCGCCTGCGTGGCGCTCGCCGCGGCGTCGGTGCCCTTGCCGCGGACCACGATGATCGCCGGCGTCGCGTCCTGGCCCGGAAGCTGGGCGCGGACGAGATCGCGGGCCTTCATGGAGTCCGAGGCGGCGGGCGGCAGGTTGGCGGACGCGTTGTCCTCGACGGATTCCAGGGCCGGGGCGACACCGGCGAGGAGGCCCGCGATCAGGACCCAGAAGGCCACCACCACGGCGGCACGCTTCTTCGATCCCAGGAGGCTTCGGAGCACAGGGGAGTTCTTCGGTTGCATCGGGCAGCCTTCGGCAGGAAGCACGGACAGAACTTAGGGACAGGGTGTCTCTAAGTTGCGTCAAGCTAACACGCCCCCTCGGCCGCCCGGGCGTGGGGGTAGGTTGGCGGGAGACGGCACAGCGACCGAGGTGAAGCGGAGAAAATGCCCAAGATCGAGGCCGGCAGCGTCCGGGAGCACCGCGCTCAGCGGCTCGCCCAGCTGATCGACGCGGCCGAGGAGCTCCTGGAAGAGGGCGGCGCCGAAGCCCTCACAGCCGGAGCGGTCGCCGCGCGAGCCGGGATCGCCCGCAACAGCATCTACCGCTACTTCAACTCCATCGACGACCTGCTCGAACTCGTCGTCACCCGCGAATTCCCCGCTTGGATCGACGCGGTGGAGCAGGCCATCGCGGCCGAGACCACGCCCACCGCCCAGGCCGCCGCCTACGTCCGGGCCAACCTCGAACAGGCCGCCCGAGGCACCCACGGCTGGCGGGCCGCGCTCTCGCGCGGCTCACTCTCCCCGTCAGCGAGGGAGCGGGTGAGAAATCTGCACGTCTCGCTCCACGAAGCGCTCGCCCGGGTCGTACGCGAACTGGGGCAGCCGCAGCCCGAGCTGACCGTGGCGGTGCTCCAGGCCGTCGTCGACGCGTGCATCCGCAGAATCGACCAGGGCGACGACCTGGCGACCGTGTCCGACTTCGCGTCGGGAGCGACGCGTCGACTGCTCGCGGACGACGACTCGCCGAAGCGCCCGTGACGCACTCCTCCCGGGCGGCTCGCAGGCCCGTCGACAGCGAAGCCCCGGCAGCCCGATCTTGAGCCGCCCCGGACCGTGACCCGGACCGCCGGCGGCTCACATGCGGGCAAGAGCGCATGGTTCGGGCACCTACACGCCGGCGGACGGACGCGGGGGACGCCGGCGAGGAACTGGACGCGTACGCGTACGCCTTCCTCGCGGGCGGCACACTGCGGGTCGCGGAGAGCGCCGTCATCGCGCTCACCGCGCGCGGGATGCTGTCCTTGGGGACCGCCCGGCTGCGGGTCGTCGGCGACGAGCGTCCCGGGCATCCGGTCGAACGCGCGGTGGTCACCGCCTGCCCCCGCAGCAAACCCGTGCGGGACGTGGTCGAGGCCGTCCGGAACTCCCCGAGGTCGCCGAACTCGCCGCCCGGCTCCTCGCCTTGGGCCTGATCCGCGACTGGCGCCGTCGGCCCACCCGGGCGGGCCGGCGGCGCCTCGACGCCGCCAGGGCCGAGGACGCTCTCCTCCCGGCGTACGTCCTCGACGGTCCGGCCGCCCTTCTCGACCCCGGCCCGACCCAGTACGGCCCGTCGGGCGTCCAGACCCTCCCGGCCGGCCTCGGCCGCACCCTGGTCCGCATGGGCCGGGCCCTCGACCGCGACCGCGAGTACCACGACTCGGACGGCGGCTTCGACGGCGGTGGGAGCGGTGGCGGCGGTTTCGGCTGCGGATCGGGCGGGAGCGAGAGCAGCGGCGGGTGACGGGGCGCTCCCGTTCGGGAAGGCGCGGTGCCGGCGTGACCCGGCCCCGGAAAGGGCCGGCGCGCGGTGACCTACGCGCCGAGGTCGGCGGCGAGGACAGCGTCGACGAAGACCTGGGGCGGACGGTAGCCGTGCGCCGCGACGTAGTGCGTGATCAGGTCTCTCCGCGAAACCCTCGGGAAGAGGACCGCGGGGGTACCGCTTGCGGGCGCCCGGGCCGTACCACTTGCGCGCGCTCAGCCAGCCGATGTTCAGACGGCGGTACGCGGGGCGGAACGCCTCCCGGCCACCCTCCGGCCCCCCGACGGTGTCCGGCCCCCGCCGCCGTGGTCCCTGTGCCGGTAGGCGTACTCGCTGAGATCTTCGTGGAACACCCGCTCATCATCGCCGAACGCGTCCTCGCCGAACAGGCGTTGGAGAGCGGGGGCGTGGATACGCTCGGAGCATGTCTGTGACGATCCATCTCAACTATCCCGCGGCGATACCCGTCGGCCACGTGATCGAGGTGACCGAGTTCGCCGATACCCGGCCCGAGAAGAAGCGCAAGCTCGGGAGCCCCAACCGGGGCGAGCCGTTCCGGATTCCGGTCGTGCTCGACCTGGACACCGGGATCCGGTACATGAACGAGCGGCACACCGCCCACCGAGTCGGCGCCGTCGCCTTCTTCGACGTGCCCGCGTACCCGACCCGGCCGTCGGCCCCCTCCCCGTCGAGCGCGTCTACCGGGCCCGGGTGACGGCCTGCACGCTGGTGAGGGCGGAAAGCACCGACAGCCTTCTGACCACCCTCATCGCCGATCCCCTCCCGGACGCCGCCCCGGGCTCCTGAGCCCCAGGAATCAGGAGCCGTCCTCGAAGAGCGGGGCGAGCGCCGTGACGAGGCGGTCGGCGAGGGCCTGGCGCGCGGCCAGGACCTCGGGGGCGGGCGCGATGCCTTCCGAACGGCCGGCCTCGGCGTCGAGGTCGGTGTTCCAGTCGACCTCACGGGCGGCGGTCTCGAACACGGGGAGACCGAGGGGTTCGTCCCGGTTGCCCGGCCACTCGTCCGCCGTGCGCATCACCGTCTCCAGGAGCGGGAGGCGCAGCGCGCTGTGCTCGGCGAGAAGGACCGCGTCGTAGAGGTCCTTGACCGCCGGGTACAGGTCGCAGGCCAGCCACATGAGCTTCCAGGCCAGGGAGAGTTCGCGGTCGGCCGCGAGGACGCGGACGCCCGCGACCTCGGTCCGGCGCGGCGGCGTCGGGAGGGGTTCCTGGAAGACGAAGTCGATCTGGACCTGGCCGCCGGGGAGGCCCGGGGCCGTCCACGGGATGACCAGGCGCCGGCCGGGGACCCGCTCGTACGTCCAGATGCGCTCGGATACGGCTTCGGAGGCGGAGAGCGCGAGTCCGGTGCCACGCTCGGCGGCGAGCCGCTCGGCCGCCTCGGCGATGCCGTCGAGCATGGCGTCCGTACGGGCGTCCTCGATGCCCCAGGTGTCGGGGACGACGACGAAGTCGATGTCCTTGGGGGCGCGGGCGGCCGGGCCGAACCAGGCCGACATCAGCATGCTGCCGCGCAGCACGAGCGAGTCCGCCCACGGCGATCCGGCGACGGCCGCGAGGACGAGGTCGAGGGCCGAGCGGCGGGCGGTCTGCCAGCGGGCCCGCAGGCCGGGATCCTCGACCACGCCGTCGCCGGGCCGGAAGGCGTCGTCGAACTGCTTGAGGGCCGGGTCGAAGACGCCGTGCCGGACGGCCGCCTCCCCGACGCCGGCGGTGAGGGTGACGGGCAGGCGGCTCATGCGGTACTCCTCTTCGGCGCGGGCATGGGTCTGGGCACTCGGGAAGGACGGCATCGACGGCGCCGGCAACCACGGGGCGTCGCCGCTCACGCGCTCGCCTCCAGCCAGCCCTCGTCCACCGACAGATCGCTGTCGGACAGGACGAGCTCCCGTTCTTCGGCGACGACCTCGTATCCGGCCGCCAGCAGCGTGGCGGTGAACGTGTCGCAGGCCCCGGCCGCCTCGGCCGCCGGGCCCGGGTGGCGCCGGGTGACGAAGCGTTCGTGCCGGCCGCCCGGGCCCGGCAGGACCCGGCGGGCGTTCCACGAGACGTGCGCGCCGTACGGGACGACGAGGGCTTCGAGCGCGGCGCGGTCGTGGCCGGCGGGCAGCGCCAGCTTGACGTGATGCTCGAAGTAACCGCCGCCCGGGCCGGCCGGTTCCGTGCTCCACGGCACCGTCTCGACCTTGACCCGCACCGGCTCGAACCCGGCCGCGCGCAGCCCGGCCACGACCGCCGGGTGGCCCGTGCGGTCGGGCAGGGTCAGCATCGGCTGGACGGTCATCCGGCCCCGGGCCAGGACGATGGTGCCGAGCTTCAGGCCCCGCTCCGCCGCCCACGCGCCGAGCCGGGCCGCCTCCGCCTCGCTCGGACAACGGACCGTCACATGCGTTTCGTACACCCGGGCGATTCTGGCAGAGGGGGCCGTCACCCGGGTACGGGGTTTCCTCGCACCGCCTCGCCCCGGGTCAGCGGACGGCGGCCAGCTCGTCCAGGAGACGGCGCTTGGGGCGGGCGCCGACCATCGACGTCACGGGTTCGCCGGACCGGAAGACCATCAGGGTCGGCATGGACAGGACGCCGTAGCGGATGACGGTCGCCGGGTTGGTGTCGGCGTCGATCTGGACCACCTTCAGCCGGCCGGCCTCCTCCTCCGCGACCGCGCTCAGCACCGGCGCAAGCTGACGGCACGGGCCGCACCAGTCGGCGGTGAACTCCACGAGCACCGGCAGCTCCGCGCCCAGCACCTCGGTGTCGAAGTCGGCGTCGGTGACCTCGGCCACGCCCTTCGCTCGGATCATCGTCCTCACCCTCCCAGTCCGTGTTCGTGTTCGTGATCGTGATCGTGATCGTGTGCGTCGTCGTCCGGTGTGAGCGCGCAGCGCGGCACGGGGCCGCCCGGCAGTTCCGCCTCGGCGAGCAGCACCTGGGCGCCCAGACGGGCGCGCACGTCCTGGAGCCGGGCGATGATGCCGTCGAGTTCGGCGAGCTTGCGCCGGTAGACGGCGATCGACGCGGGGCACGCGTCGCCCGCCGGATGGCCGGCCCGCAGGCACTCCACGAACGGCCGGGTCTCCTCCAGTTCGAACCCGAAGTCCTGCAGGGTCCGGATCTCCTGGAGGAGCCGCAGGTCGTCCTCGTCGTAGACGCGGTGTCCGTGTTCCGTCCGCCGTGCGGTGAGGAGGCCCCGGGACTCGTAGTACCGCAGAGCCCGCGTGGTCGTCCCCGCCCGCTCGGCCAGTTCGCCGATGCGCATGTCCCCGAACGTACGGCTTGACGCCGACGTCAAGGCAAGGAGCCCAGGCGAACGGGCGAACGGGCAAGGGCGGCACACCACGCGAACGCCCCCGGCCACGCGCCGCTGCTGCGGCTCGCGACCGGGGGCGTTCGCTCCCGTGGGGGGAAATCAGACGCCGGCGGGCACCTTCGTGTCGCCGTCACCCGACGCGCCACGCTGGTCCGGCACGTCGGCGTCGGCATCGGCGCCGGCGGGCGCGCCGTGGCCGTCGTCGACGAGGGTCGTCTCGTCGAACGGGGCGTGGCCGGCCAGCACCTCGGTCACCCGGGCCTTGTCGATCTCCTTGGTCCAGGTGCCGACGAGGACGGTGGCGACGGCGTTGCCCGCGAAGTTGGTGAGGGCGCGGGCCTCGCTCATGAAGCGGTCGATGCCGACGATCAGGCCGACGCCGTCGACCAGCTCGGGGCGGTGCGACTGCAGGCCGCCGGCCAGGGTCGCGAGGCCGGCGCCGGTGACGCCCGCCGCGCCCTTCGAGGCGATGACCATGAAGACGAGGAGCGAGATCTGCTCGCCGATCTTCAGCGGGTTGCCCATGGCCTCGGCGATGAACAGCGAGGACATCGTCAGGTAGATGGCGGTGCCGTCGAGGTTGAAGGAGTAGCCGGTCGGGACGGTGATGCCGACGACCGGCTTGGAGACGCCCAGGTGCTCCATCTTCGCGATGAGGCGCGGCAGCGCCGACTCGGACGAGGAGGTGGACAGGATGAGCAGGAACTCCCGGCCCAGGTACTTCAGCAGGGAGAAGATGTTCACGCCGGCGATCAGCCGCAGCAGCGCGCCGAGGACGACGAAGACGAACAGCGCGCAGGTGATGTAGAAGCCGATCATGATGACCGCGAGCGACTTCAGGGCGTCGACGCCGGTCGCGCCGACCACGGCGGCCATCGCTCCGAACGCGCCGACCGGGGCGGCCCACATGATCATCGCGAGGATGCGGAAGACCAGCCGCTGGATGTGCCCGATGCCGCGCAGCACCGGCTCGCCGGCCTTGCCCATCGCCTGCAGCGCGAAGCCCGCGAGGAGGGCGACGAGCAGGGTCTGGAGGACCTCGCCCTCGGTGAAGGCGGAGACGATGGTCTTCGGGATGATGCCGAGGATGAAGTCGGACGTGCTCTCGCTGGCGCCCTCGGCCTGCGCGGCACCGGCCTCGGCGAGGTCCTTGGTGAGGTGGAGGCTCGAACCCGGCTCCAGGATGTTGCCGACGACCAGGCCGATGGCGAGGGCCACGGTGGACATGACGAGGAAGTAGCCGAGGGCGAGACCGCCGACCGCGCCGACCTTGGCGGCCTTGCGGACCGAGCCGACGCCGAGCACGATCGTGCAGAAGATGATCGGCGAGATCATCATCTTGATGAGGTTGACGAAGCCGGTGCCGATCGGCTTCAGCTCGACGGCGACGCCGGGCGCCAGGAAGCCGACGGCGATGCCGAGCAGGACGGCGCCGATGACGGCCAGATACAGATAGTGGGTGCGGTCCCGTCGGGCTGCCACGGGTTCCCTCCTCGTACTCGGGGGTGTCCACCTCGCGGTGGACCCCCGCGACTATCCATCAGGCTGTGACCGCCGTCACCGTTGCGTTCGTTTCGTTCACAGAACGATTCGGGCACATCGCACGGGGGAGCAAATCGGGCGGGGCACACTTGCTCGCATGCGCCTCCCCCTCTCCCGGCCCCGCAGCCTCGCTGGTCAGCTCTTCGCCATGCAGGTCGTGCTGATGGCCGCCGTCGTCGCGGGATGCGCCGTATTCGCGTACGTGACGGATCGCGAACAGGCCGAGGAGACCGCCCGCCGGCAGACGACGGCCACCGCGAACGCCGTCGCCGCCTCACCCACGGTGGTGGCCGCGGCGCGCGCGGCGGACCGGACGGATCCGACGGCCGGGCTCCAGCCGTACGCGGAGTCGCTGCGGGTACGGACCGGCGTCGACTTCGTCGTGATCATGGCGCCGGACGGAACGCGCTGGACGCATCCGGAGCCGGGACGGATCGGCCACACGTACGTCGGGCACCTCGAACCCGCCGCGCACGGGCAGTCCTTCTCCGAGACGCACCTGGGCACCCTCGGCGTCTCGGTCCGCTCGGTGGCGCCGGTCAGCGACGGGGGCCGGGTGATCGCCCTGGTCAGCGCGGGCATCACCATCGACCGGATCAGCGAGCAGGTACGGGAGCAGGTCGCGGCGCTGCTCGTGATGGCGTGCGCGGCGCTCGTGGCCGGCGGCGCGGGGACGTACGTCGTCAACGCGCGGCTGCGCCGGCACACCAAGGGGATGAACGCGACCGAGCTGAGCCGGATGCACGACTACCACGAGGCCGCGCTGCACGCGGTGCGCGAGGGTCTGGTGATGCTGGACGGGCAGCGGCGGATCGCGCTCATCAACGACGGGGCGCGGGAGCTGCTCGGGCTCACGGGAGACGGGGCCGGGTCCGGATTCGGGTCCGGGTCCGGGGACAGCGGTCTGGTCGGGCGGTCGGCCGCCGAACTGGGCCTTCCGGCGGCGCTCACCGGAGCCCTGCTCTCCTCGGAGCCGCGCGTCGACGAGCTGCATCTGACGGACGAACGGGTGCTCGTGGTCAACACCCGGCCGGTGGTGGGCGGCGAGCGGCGCGGCACCGTCGTCACCCTGCGGGACCGCACCGAGCTCCAGGCGCTGTCGGGCGAGCTGGACTCGGAACGCGGGTTCTCGGAGGCGCTGCGCTCCCAGGCCCACGAGGCGGCGAATCGGCTGCACACCGTCGTGTCCCTCATCGAACTGGGCCGGGTCGAGGAGGCGGTCGGCTTCGCCACCGCCGAACTGGAGCTGGCACAGGAGCTCACCGACCGGGTGGTGAACGCGGTGGGCGAACCGGTCCTGGCCGCGCTGCTGCTCGGCAAGGCCGCGCAGGCCAACGAGCGGGGCGTGGAACTGGTCCTGACCGAGGACAGCCGCATCGACGACGGGGTGCTGCCGGAGGCCCTGGCCGCCCGCGACCTGGTGACGATCCTCGGCAACCTGGTCGACAACGCGGTGGAGGCGGCGGGCGGGGCGACGACGGCGGACGCGGGCGGGGCCCCGTACACGGGCGGGACGATGTACCTGGACGAGACCGCGTACGAGGACGAGATGCCGTACGACGAGGGGACGGCGTACGAGGCGAGCACGGCGTACGAGAAGGAGATGGTCCACGAGGAGGGCGGCGCCGGCCCCGACGCGCCGCCGCTGCTCGCGGGCATCCCCGCCCCGCGCGAGCCGCTTCCCTCCGCCCCGCGTACCGCCGCCGCGCCGGCCGCCCCGCGCAGCCCCCGGGTCACCGTGACCGCCCTCGCCGACGACGGGGAACTGCTGCTGCGCGTCGGCGACACCGGCCCCGGGGTACGGCCGGAGGACCGCGCCGCCGTCCTCGACCGTGGCTGGTCCACCCACGGCCCCGGCCGCGGCCTCGGCTTGGCCCTGGTCCGGCAGGCCGTCAGCCGCGCGTCCGGAACCCTGACACTCGCCGAATCCCCGCTGGGTGGCGCGGAGTTCACGGTCCGGCTGCCGCTCGTGCGGAGCGCCGCCGGGGAGGTGCGCGCGTGACCGGCCGGGAAGCCGCCGACGGCATCCGGGTGCTGGTCGTCGAGGACGACCCCGTCGCCGCAGACGCGCACGCGCTGTACGCGGGCCGGGTGGACGGCTTCCGGGTGGTCGGGGTGGCGCACTCGCGGGCCGCCGCCGTCCGGATCCTGGACCGGATGCCGGTGGACCTGATCCTGCTCGACCTCTATCTGCCCGACGGGCACGGGCTCCAGCTGCTGCGGTCGCTGCGCGCCGCCGGGCACGCGGCGGACGTGATCGCGGTGACCTCGGCGCGGGATCTGTCGCTGGTGCGGGAGGGCGTGTCGCTGGGGGTCGTGCAGTACGTGCTCAAGCCGTTCACGTTCGCCACGCTGCGGGACCGGCTCGGCCGGTACGCGGAGTTCCGGGCGGCGGCCGGGGAGGCGTCGGGGCAGGACGAGGTGGACCAGGCCCTCGCCACGCTGCGCGCCCCGCAGCCCGCCGCGCTGCCCAAGGGGCTGAGCGCGCCGACCCTGACGGCGGTGACCCGGACGCTGCGGGCGGCGGACGAGGGGCTGACGGCGGCGGAGGCGGGCGCGGCCCTCGGGATCTCGCGGATCACCGCGCGCCGCTACCTGGAACACCTGGTGACCTCGGGCCGGGCGGTCCGGGCCCCGCAGTACGGGCAGATCGGCCGCCCCGAGCTCCAGTACCGCTGGCTCGCGGCGGCCGACCGCCGGCCCCGGGGCCACTGACGGGGGGACACTGACCGGGCCCCCGGGGCCGGGCCCGGTCCGGGCCGCCGCGCGCACCGGCGGGAGGGCGTGGACACGCCGACTACGACCTGGTTCCGGCGTGGGTGAATCCGGTCCTGGTCGCCTTCCTGTGCCGGCCGTCGGCTCTCTGGCGTACTCCGGACGACTGGTCGTCGTACGCCTGCGCCGCAGCCGGGAGCCGCGGCCGGCCGGGGCTCCCGGCTGGGCTCAGCTCCGGCGGTCGAAGCTGAAGAGCTGGCCCCGGGCGTCCGCGCGGCACGGCGACTGAGCGAGCCGGGACCACTCGGCCTTCGGGTCGCCCAGGACGGTGACGCAGGTGTCCGGGGTCGCCGAACCGGCCGGGCGGACCCGATAGCCGGTGACCGGAGTGCCGTACGGCTCCAGGGTGAAACGTTCGACCCGGCTGGTGTCGCCGCACTCGGAGTCCTCCAGGGCCGCTTCGGCCGGGCGGCCACCGGAGGGGAGCCCGGAGCAGCCGGGTCCGTAGTCCGGGTGGTCCGAGACGATCCGCCAGTCCGCGCCGTCGAGCCGCTTGAGCGAGTAGTACGGGACGACGGCGCCCGCGCAGGAGCGCTGGTAGATCTGGCCGGTGCGGCCGCCGCGCCGCTCGTTGAGGCAGAGGTCCGAGCCGATCACCCGGATCCGGACCGGGCCCTCGGCGGGGGCGGTGAGGACGGGCGGGCCCTGGTGGCCGCCCGGGTCGCCGCCGCGCAGGAAGACGACGATGCTGACGGTCGCGGTCACGAGCGCGGTCACGGCGACCACGCCGACGAGGAGCCGGCGCAGCCGGGCACGCGGAGGGGCGGGTATCCGGGCGGGGGTGGTGTCGCCCGCGTCCGGGGCGGGTTCGGGCACGGGCCAGGCGAGCGACCGCTCCTCCTCGTCCCGGTCCTCCTCGTCCCGGTCCTCCTCGTCCCGGTCCTCCGGGGCCTCCTGGCCCTCCGCGCCCTCCCCGTCCGCCGGCTCGGCTCCGGGTGACGGCGGCTCGCTTCTCCCCCGTACCGCCAGTTCCTTCCGTACCGCCTCCCACTCCGCCACCGCCTCGGGCGTGGCGCCGCACGCCCGGACGAAGGCGGCGAGGAGTTCGGCGCGCGGCACGGTCGTACGGGCCAGCATGTTGGCGACCGTCGACCGCGGCAGCACGTCGCCGCGGGCCTCGGCGCGGGCCGAAAGCTGACGGTAGGTGAGACCCGACCAGTCCTTGAGGGCCTGGAGGCAGGCGATGAACTCGGCCGGGCTCCGCGCGCCCCGCGCGTCGGGAGCCGACTTCCCCCTGGTCATGCGTGCCGCTCCTTCGCCGCGAACCGGGCCCGGGCGGAGTTGGGACATGTCCGGGACGGGCTCCCAGCCTTGTTGACCGCGGCGCCGCGCTCAAGGATGGATTCGGCCCCGATCGTTCACGGGGGACGATCGGGGCCACGGGTCCGCGCGGTGCGTTGCGTATCCGGGACGGATCGGGACAGACGGATCGGGACAGGTCGGGACCTGGGTCCCGGGCCCGGAGGCCGGACGACCCACCCGGACGACCCGCCCGGACGACCCGTCCCCGGCGTCCTGTCCGTACGACTCCGCCCCGCCGGCTCAGAAGACCGACTCGGCCTCGCGCATCCGGTCCTCCGGCACTGTCTTCAGCTTCGTGATCGCCTCGGCCAGCGGCACCATATCGACGTGCGTGCCGCGCAGCGACGTCATCCGGCCGAAGTCGCCCCGGTGCACGGCCTCCACCGCTTGCCAGCCGAAGCGGGTGGCGAGCACCCGGTCGTACGCGGTCGGGGTGCCGCCGCGCTGGACGTGGCCGAGGATGACGGGCCGGGCCTCCTTGCCGAGGCGGCGCTCCAACTCGTACGCGAGGGCGGTGCCGATGCCCTGGAAGCGCTCGTGGCCGAACTGGTCGATCTCGCCCTTGCCGTAGTCCATGGTGCCCTCGGCGGGGTGGGCGCCCTCGGCGACGCAGATCACCGCGAACTTCTTGCCGCGGGCGAAGCGTTCCTCGACCATCTTGACCAGGTCGGCCGGGTCGAAGGGGCGCTCGGGCAGGCAGATGCCGTGGGCACCGGCGGCCATGCCGGACTCCAGGGCGATCCAGCCCGCGTGCCGGCCCATGACCTCGACGACCATGACGCGCTGGTGCGACTCGGCGGTGGTCTTGAGCCGGTCCATCGCCTCGGTGGCGACGCCGACGGCGGTGTCGAAGCCGAAGGTGCGGTCGGTCGCGGAGATGTCGTTGTCGATGGTCTTCGGGACGCCGACGACCGGGACGCCGGCCTCGGACAGCATCCGGGCGGCGGTGAGCGTGCCCTCGCCGCCGATCGGGATCAGGGCGTCGAAGCCGCTCTTCTCGATGAGTTCCTTGGCGTTGTCGCAGGCGGCGCGGAAGCGGGCGCGCTCCAGGCGGGAGGAGCCGAGGATGGTGCCGCCGCGGGCGAGGATGCCACTGACGGCGTTGAGGTCGAGAGTGCGGTAGCGGCCCTCCAGCAGTCCGGCGTAGCCGTCCTCGAAGCCGATGACCTCGTCGCCGTAGTGGGTCACGGCCCGGTGCACGACCGACCGGATCACTGCGTTCAGGCCGGGACAGTCGCCGCCTGCGGTGAGAACTCCGATGCGCATCGTGCTGTGCTCCTGCTCATGCTCGGTAGCGGTACGTGTGAGCCGCGTCGATTCTCACACGGTCGGCCGTGCGGGCGCGCCCCTGGCTACTCCGGGCGCCCACCGCGTCAAGGGTCCTCCCGGGCCCTTGGTCCCGGGCGCGCGGGCCCTTCGCCCGGGGCCTCGGCCGCCCCCTGGCTCGTACCCTCCCGGGCCCTTCGCCGACCCTCCGCCGCACCCCTTTCCCCGTCCTTTCCCCGCCCCTTCCCCGCTCTTTTCCCCGCTCTCTTCCCGCCGTCTTCCCCGCCCCTGCCCGGCGGGCGTCCCAGAGATCTCCAGGGGTAATGTCAAGAGGGCAGAGCCACTCTGAGGAGGGGTTTTGCACGCACTGGGTTGACGACGACCCGGCTCGGTCCGGAACGGCAGGGACCCGGAGGGCGCCGAGCCCGGGGCGACGGCGGCCCGGGGCCCGGATTCGGACCCTTCGGACAGGGAGAGCACGGCGTGACACGCAGTGTGTACGTGACCAGCATCGACCGCGGGGACGGCCGCCAGGTCGTCGAGCTGGGAGTCATGGAGCTCCTGACCCGCCAGGTGGACCGGGTGGGGGTGTTCCGGCCGCTGCGGCACGACGGTCCGGACCGGCTGTTCGAGCTGCTGCGCGCCCGCTACCGGCTCTCCCAGGACGCCGCCACCGTCTACGGCATGGACTACGAGGAGGCGTCCGCCCTCCAGGCCGAGCGCGGAACCGACGAACTGGTCTCCCGGCTCGTCGACCGCTTCCACGAGGTCGCCCGCGCCTACGAGGTCGTCCTGGTCCTCGGCACCGACTACGCCGCCACCCAGCTGCCCGACGAACTCGCCCTCAACGCGCGCCTCGCCAACGAGTTCGGCGCCCGGCTGATCCCGGTCGTCGGCGGCAAGGGCCAGAGCGCCGAGTCCGTACGGGCCGAGGCGCGCAACGCCTTCCGCGCCTACGAGGGGCTCGGCTGCGACGTCCTCGCGCTGGTCGTCAACCGGGTCGCCGCCGAGGACCGGGAGGTGATCGCCGAGCGGCTGGCCGCCCGGCTGCCGGTGCCCTGCTACGTGCTGCCCGACGAGCCGGCGCTGTCCGCGCCGACGGTCGCCCAGATCACCCACGCGCTCGGCGGCTCCGTCGTCCTCGGCGACGACGCCGGTCTCTCCCGTGACGCGCTCGACTTCGTCTTCGGCGGCGCGACGCTGCCGAACTTCCTCGCCGCGCTGACCCCGGGCGCGCTCGTCGTCACCCCCGGGGACCGGTCCGACCTGGTGATCGGGGCGCTCGCCGCGCACTCGACCGGCACCCCGCCGATCGCGGGCGTGCTGCTGACCCTCGACGAGCGGCCCCCGGAGGCGATCCTCACCCTCGCCTCCCGGATCGCGCCCGGCACGCCGGTCGTCTCCGTGCACGGCAACAGCTTCCCCACCGCCGGCGAACTCTTCGCCCTCGAAGGCAAGATGACGGCCGCCACCCCGCGCAAGGCGGAGATCGCGATCGGTCTCTTCGAGCGGCACGTCGAGACCGCCGACCTGCTCGCCCGCCTTTCGGTCGTCCGCAGCGGCCGGGTCACCCCGATGATGTTCGAGCACGAACTCCTGGAGCAGGCCCGGGCCGACCGGCGCCGGGTGGTGCTGCCCGAGGGCGCCGAGGAGCGGGTGCTGCGCGCCGCCGAGGTGCTGATCCGCCGTGACGTGTGCGACCTGACCCTGCTCGGCGACGTGGAGGCCATCCGCAAGAAGGCCGCCGACCTGGGCGTGGACCTGGGCGATGCCCAGCTGATCGACCCGCAGACCTCCGAGCTGCGCGACGCGTTCGCGGAGAAGTACGCGCGACTGCGCGCCCACAAGGGCGTCACGGTGGAGCTGGCGTACGACGTGGTGTCGGACGTCAACTACTTCGGCACCCTGATGGTCGAGGAGGGCCTGGCCGACGGGATGGTGTCCGGCTCGGTGCACTCCACGGCCGCGACGATCCGCCCGGCCTTCGAGATCATCAAGACGAAGCCGGAGGCGTCGATCGTCTCCTCCGTCTTCTTCATGTGCCTGGCCGACAAGGTCCTGGTGTACGGCGACTGCGCGGTCAACCCGGACCCGGACGCCGAGCAGCTCGCCGACATCGCCGCCCAGTCCGCCGCCACCGCCGCCCGGTTCGGCGTCGAGCCGCGGATCGCGATGCTCTCGTACTCGACCGGGACCTCCGGCTCCGGCGCCGACGTCGACAAGGTGCGCGAGGCCACCGGACTGGTCCGGGCGAGCCACCCGGAGCTGCGGATCGAGGGGCCGATCCAGTACGACGCGGCGGTGGAGCCGTCGGTGGCGGCGACCAAGCTGCCGGGCTCGGAGGTCGCCGGGCAGGCGACCGTACTGATCTTCCCGGACCTCAACACCGGCAACAACACCTACAAGGCCGTGCAGCGTTCGGCCGGCGCGGTCGCGGTGGGCCCGGTGCTCCAGGGCCTGCGCAAGCCGGTGAACGACCTGTCGCGCGGCGCGCTCGTCAGCGACATCGTCAACACCGTCGCCATCACCGCGATCCAGGCCCAGGCCCAGGTCCCCGCGCAGTCCCCCGCCCAGGCCGAGGAGTCGATCGTATGACCGCCACACCTGCCACCCCCGCCACGCCCGCCCCGACGCCCGCCCCGATGCTCCCTTCGGCGCCCGCGATCCCCCCACTCCCGCCGACCGCCACGCGGGTCCTCGTCCTCAACTCCGGTTCCTCGTCGGTCAAGTACCAGCTGCTCGACATGGCGGACGGCGAACGCCTCGCGGTCGGTCTGGTCGAGCGGATCGGCGAGGAGACCTCACGGCTCGTGCACACCCCGCTGCGCCCCGCCCACGGCGAGGGCACGGGGATGAAGCGCGAGACGGTCGGCCCGATCGCCGACCACGAGGCGGCGCTGAAGGCGGTGGCGGCCGAGCTGGCGGCGGACGGCCTCGGACTGGACTCCCCCGACCTGGCCGTCATCGGCCACCGGGTGGTGCACGGCGGGCTGCGGTTCACCGAGCCGACCGTCATCGACGAGGACGTGTGCGCGGAGATCGAGCGTCTGGTGCCGGTGGCGCCGCTGCACAACCCGGCCAACCTGCTCGGCATCCGTACGACCATGGCGATGCGCCCCGACCTGCCGCAGGTCGCGGTCTTCGACACCGCCTTCCACACCACGATGCCGGAGGCGGCGGCGCGGTACGCGATCGACACCGAGATCGCCGACGCCCACCGGATCCGCCGCTACGGCTTCCACGGCACCTCGCACGCGTACGTCTCCCGGGAGACGGCCCGGCTGCTCGGCCGGGACCCCGCGGACGTGAACGTCATCGTGCTGCACCTGGGCAACGGGGCCTCCGCCTCGGCGGTGGCGGGCGGCCGCTGCGTGGACACCTCGATGGGCCTCACCCCGCTGGAGGGACTGGTCATGGGCACCCGCTCGGGCGACATCGACCCGGCGGTCACCTTCCACCTGATGCGGAACGCGGACATGTCGGCGGAGGACGTCGACGCGCTGCTCAACAAGAAGTCCGGGCTCGTCGGACTGTGCGGCGACAACGACATGCGGGAGATCCGGCGCCGGATCGACGCGGGCGACGCGCGCGCGGCGCTCGCCTTCGATGTCTACATCCACCGGCTGAGGAAGTACATCGGGGCGTACTACGCGGTGCTCGGGCGGGTGGACGCGGTGGCGTTCACGGCGGGGGTCGGCGAGAACGCGGCCCCGGTGCGCGAGGCCGCGCTCGCCGGCCTGACGAGCCTCGGCCTGGCGGTGGACCCCGAGCGCAACGCGCAGCGGTCGGCCGGGGCGCGGATCGTCTCGCCGGACGGCGCGCGGGTGGCGGTGGCCGTCGTACCGACCGACGAGGAGCTGGAGATCGCGCGGCAGAGTTACGCGCTGGTGCGGCGCGAGCGGGTCGCGTGACGCGCCGGAGCGGCGCGCGGAAGAGTGGGCGGAGATCCGTCGCCGGATAAAGGACCATCGGAAAGCGCCCAAAAGTCGCCGGAAGGTCGCCGAAAGGTCACCAGAAAGGTGACGGGAAAGGAGAAAAGACTCTCGGAGGAGTGAACGCCTGAGCGGCCCCCCGCCCATTTGTACTTTCCGCCAGACGGAATATTCCGCAGTGAAACAAACCGATAGGATCCGCCTTATGCGCCGTTCCAAAATCGTCTGCACCCTGGGCCCCGCCGTCGACTCCTATGAGCAGCTGAAGGCTCTCATCGAGGCCGGCATGAACGTGGCCCGTTTCAACATGAGCCACGGGTCCCACGCGGAGCACCAGGGGCGGTACGACCGCCTCCGCAAGGCGGCGGCGGACACCGGCCGCGCCATCGGCGTGCTCGCCGACCTCCAGGGCCCCAAGATCCGTCTGGAGACCTTCGCCGAGGGTCCCGTCGAGCTGGTGCGCGGTGACGAGTTCACCATCACCACGGAGGACGTCCCCGGCGACAAGGCGATCTGCGGCACCACGTACAAGGGCCTGCCCGGCGACGTGTCCAAGGGCGACCAGGTCCTGATCAACGACGGCAACGTGGAACTGCGCGTCGTCGAGGTCGACGGCCCGCGGGTGAAGACGATCGTCGTCGAGGGCGGCGTCGTCTCCGACCACAAGGGCATCAACCTGCCCGGCGCGGCCGTCAACGTGCCGGCCCTGTCCGAGAAGGACGTCGAGGACCTGCGGTTCGCCCTGCGGATGGGCTGCGACATGGTCGCGCTGTCCTTCGTGCGGGACGCCAACGACGTCAAGGACGTCCACAAGGTGATGGACCAGGAGGGCCGCCGGGTCCCCGTCATCGCCAAGGTGGAGAAGCCGCAGGCGGTGGAGAACATGGCCGCCGTCGTCGCCGC
Source organism: Streptomyces laurentii (assembly GCA_002355495.1). GTDB lineage: Bacteria > Actinomycetota > Actinomycetes > Streptomycetales > Streptomycetaceae > Streptomyces > Streptomyces laurentii. The sequence goes on along the minus strand of AP017424.1, from coordinate 5,518,254 downwards.
GTTCGACGCGGTCATGGTGGCCCGCGGCGACCTCGCCGTGGAATACCCGCTGGAGCGCGTCCCGATGGTGCAGAAGCGCCTCGTCGAGATGTGCCGCCGCAACGCCAAGCCGGTCATCGTCGCCACCCAGATGATGGAGTCGATGATCACCAACTCGCGGCCGACCCGCGCCGAGGCGAGCGACGTCGCCAACGCGATCCTGGACGGCGCGGACGCGGTGATGCTGTCCGCCGAGTCCTCGGTCGGCGCGTACCCGATCGAGACCGTCAAGACGATGTCGAAGATCGTCAGGGCGGCCGAGGAGGAACTGCTGTCCAAGGGCCTCCAGCCGCTGGTGCCGGGCAAGAAGCCGCGTACCCAGGGCGGCTCGATGGCCCGCGCGGCCTGCGAGATCGCGGACTTCCTCGGCGGTACGGCGCTGATCGCCTTCACCAAGTCCGGCGACACCGCCCGCCGGCTCTCCCGCTACCGCGCGGCCCAGCCGATCCTGGCCTTCACGACGGACGAGGGCACCCGCAACCAGCTCGCGCTGAGCTGGGGCGTCGAGTCCTTCCTGGTCCCGTTCGTGACCACCACGGACGCCATGGTCGACCTCGTCGACGCCGAGCTGCTGAAGCTCCAGCGCTACAACGCGGGCGACACCATGGTCATCACGGCCGGCTCGCCCCCCGGCGTCCCCGGCACCACGAACATGGTCCGGGTCCACCACCTGGGCGGCGGCGACCACGACTGACCCGCGTGGCCGTGTCGCCGTAGACGGAGAGAAGCCCCGCCGGGCGGGGCTTCTCCCAGGCGGGCCGTCACGCGAGCCCCGTGTCAGCGGTGCCGCAGCAGCTCGACGGCCTCGGCCACGTACTCCGCGCCGAAACGGAAGTGACGGCACAGCGCCACGTGGCGTTCGTACTCCTCCTCGCTGAGAGGGGTGGTACGTGCGGCAAGCAGGCGCAGGAGCAGCCGGTAGCCGAGCTCGGCATCCACCCGGGTGACGACTTCCTCCAGCGCCGCCGCCGGTCCGTCACCGGTCACGGCGGCCGACTCCCGTACCTGCCGCAGCACCGCGTCCTGATGCTCCTCGTCGACGGGTGGTGTGGTGGGCCGGTAGTCGGGAGCCACCTCGGCGAGGCGTGCGCGGCATTCATCGGCGATCGTCTTGAGCCAGTCCCGGGCGCCGGTGCCGATGCGGCCCGGGTCGTGGGCCCGGCCGGTGGCCTCGCGCCACAAGGTCGCAAGCGTGTCGTCGGACAGCGGCGAATCCAACAGGCGCAGGACGTCCACCAGCACGAGCGCCGCCGCGGACCCGGGTGTGTGGGCCTCTTCGTCGGCCGCGACGGCGACACGCAGCCGGTCGCACGCGGTGGGCTCCGGCCACTCCCAGGAGAACCACGAGGCGAGGCCGGACAGGCCGAAGTCGCCCTCGCCGTCCCGCCGCGCCGGGTCGATGGGCGGCCATGCCACGCTCAGCCCGTCGTAGACCAGGGGCCCGGGGTAGCCGAACCGTCTGCCGAGGGCCGTCAGGCGGTCGTACCGCTCCTTCGTCACAAGGACGCGACGGGTCTTGAGAACGCGGATCAGGAGGCGAAGGGCGAGGTCCTCGCCGGCGTGGTCGACAATCACCGTCAGGGCCGCCGGCAAGGCGGCGGCGCTCGCCGGGTCCGCCGCCGACGCCCTCACCTCCGCGATGACGTCGGCCCGTGAGGTCGTCTCGCGTTCGGGTGCCGGGGCTCCGGTCCCCGGCGGTGCGGGGTAGCGCGTGGCGAGCCGGCTCAGCTGGTCGCGGACATCCGCCCCGGTAGCGGCCGGGAAACAGCCGTCGCCGGTGACGGCCTGCCAGAGGGTGCCCAGGGTGTCGTCGGACAGTCCTGCCCGCAGCAGACGGTCCAGGTCCCGGCCCAGTTCCACCGCGCCCTCGCCGTCGCCGTCGGCCGCCACGCTTGCCGCCACGCTTGCCGCCAGCCGGAACATGTCGTTCTGGTCGATTGGTTCGGTGGAGGCCGCGATCCCACCCGCGAGGGCGCTCAGGCCGAAGTCACCCTCGAACAGTTGTCGGTACTCCTCGTGCTGCCGCGCCATGGTCGGTGTCGGCTCCTTGGTCTGCCGGATGGGATGACAAGGTGGGCCCGGCCGTCGAGAGGACAGCCGGGCCCACCACGGGTGTATCAGGGGTACCCCCAGCACGGGATGTACCGTCAGAAGGAAAGCACGCGGACTACTTGGGCATGGGATACGCGGTGTAGACGATGTAGCCCAAGTGCCCCTGCTTGCCGGGCAGCCTCTTCAGGACCACGCGGACCTGGTTGCCCGCCGCCTCCGCGGGGCCGGATGCCTTGTACACCGTTCCGAGGGAAGAGTACATATCCCATTTTCCGGTGATCTCAAACTCCGCCTTGTTGCGCCACTGTCCCCGCTTGTTGAGGAAATTGTCCAACGCGTCGAAGCTGGCGGTCCGCTTCTTGCCCCGGGGGAAGAAGTAGTCCGCGAGGACGCGTTCGACGGCCTGCTGCGCGATGTCCTGGCTGGTCCACACCGTGCTGATCGGGGCCAGGCCCTTCCGCTCGTTCTCCTTGGCGAAGTCGACGGCCTGCTGTGGCGTCGGGTTCACGTGACGGCTGAGGGTGTGGGCTCCGCTGTCCGGGTAGGCCAGTTCGTCGGCGAGGTTCGCGCAGTTGTGTACCAGCAGGTCGCTCGGCCGCGGTCCTTCGGCGCGCACGTAGAAGGTGTGCAGGCCGTCGACCGTGATGTCGTACACCCGGGAGTCCTTGACAGCCGCACGGGTACGCAGTGCCCCGACGGCGCGCAGTGACCCGTCCGGCGAACGCAGCCGGTCTCCGGCGCGGAGATCCGACACGAGTATCCAGCCGCGACCGGCGACGTGGACGCGATGGCCGGCGGTGCTGGTGAGCCGCTGCCCGTCCACGAGGCGGATGTCCACCAGGAGGTCGGTGTCATGCGCGTAGGTGGAAGTGACCGTCTGCGGGCCCCGTCGGCCGCTGTCCGGATCCTCGGCCAGAACGCGGTCACCCCGGCGAACCGCGCTGATCGCCCGGTGGCTGCCGTCGGCCATCAGCACCTGGGTCGCCCCCGGGAAGCTGTTGACCCGGCAGGACGTGACCATGTCCTCGTAGAGGTTGACGGTGTTCTCGATACGGGCGAGGGTCGCCGGGTCCAGATCCAGCTTCCGCAGCGCGTTGAAGGCGTCGACGACGCTTACTCCCGTGTTGAGCGCGGCGTCCAGGGCGCGGATGCCCTCGGCGATCGTGCCGAAGACCTTGCCCGGGATGAAGTTGCTCCCCGCCCAGAGACAGCCGCTGGTGCTGCCGTGCCAGCAGTCCACGAAGTCCTGGAGCAGAACGGCCTTGAGGATCTTGTAGGTGAGGGTCTGCTCTATCAGGTCCCACTTGCTGAAGTAGTGGGTGACGTCCTTCTTCCGGTCCTTGAAGTGCTCGGTGCGCAGGAGCAGCGAGTCGGACGACGGGCATCCGGCCTCAGTGGCCGGAACGTCGGGGTTGAGGCACAGGAAGAAGTCGACGTCGGCGTTGAAGGTGACCTCAAAGGTGACGGTGCAGCCCTCAAGGCCGATCTCGATGACGCAGTCGTTCTTCTGCTTCGTGTCGGTGATCTCGACGGAGTCCTCATCGACGACGTACCACGTGCCGCCGATACCGGTGCCCGCGCCCGTCGACACCTGCTGGTTGGCCTGCGCCCGTTCGGCGCGGTCGGCGGCTGCCTGGGCCTCATCGGCGTACTTCTGGGCGTCCTTGGCCGCCTGCTCCGCCTCGGTGGCCGCGACGTCGGCACGGTCGGCCGCCGCTCTGGCGTCCTTGGCAGCCTGCTCGGCGCGGGCCGCGGCCTGCCGGGCGCCCTCGGCGTCGAGGGCGGCCTGGTCGGCGGATTCACGGGCGGAGCGGGCATGGCCTTCGGCGCGCCCGGCCGCCTTGTCGGCCGCCGCGGCGTCCTCGGCCGCCTGCCGGTCGTACTCGACGGTCCGGGCCAGTGAAGCGACGGCCTTCGACGCGGCCAGGGCGGCGTCGGCGGCGTAGCCGAGGGCTTCCTTGGCGTAGCCGCGGGCGTCCGCCGCGTATCCGGCCGCGTTGGCGGCGTGCTGGTAGGCCAGCTTCGCGTCGCCGGTGGCCGCGTCCGCGAGGGCCTTCGCGACGGCCGCTTCCTCCTTCGCGTTCGCGGCATGGGCCGCGGCGACGGCCTGCTGCTGCTCGGCGATCGTCTTCGACGCCTGTCCGGTGAGGACGACCAGGCTCGCGGTGGCGTCGGTGGCGACGTACGGGGAGCCGAGCTGGATCGCGTCGTTCGCGGGCTTCACGACCTGGGCCGCGGCCGCACTGGCGTCGGCCGCCGCCTGGGCGGTGACGTAGGCGAAGCCGGTGGCCTTCGCCGCCGCCGCCCGGGCCGCCGCCGCTTCCTTGTTCGCCACGTCGGCGTGCGCCTTGGCGATCCCCGCCTGGCGTTCGGCCTCGTCCGCGAGGGCGACCGCCGTCCGGGCCTCGCCGGCGGCGTGATCGCTCGCCGCGATGGCGTCGGCGGCCGCGCTGGTGGCGACCCGCACGGCGGCGTCGGCCTTCAGCTTCGCCGCCTGGGCGCCGTCCGAGGCCGCACGGGCCCGCTTCGCGGCCGCTTCGGCGCGCGTCGCCGCGGCGTCCGCCTCCGCGGCCGCCTGGGTGGCCGCGTCCGCCTCGCCTCGTGCGGCGATCGCGGCGGCCCTCGGCCGCGTCGGCGTACGCCGCCGCCTGATCGGCGGCCGTGCGGGCGTCCTGGGCGTCGGCCGACGCCTCGTGGGCCTGCGCGTACGCCTCCTTCGCGTCGGCCTTGGCACGGGCGGCGTCGGCCTTCTGCTCGGCGTCCCACGCGTCGTCCCGCTTGTCCTTGGCCGCGTCCTTGGCCTTGACCGCGGCGTTCCTCTTCCCGACCGCCGTGGCCTCGGACGCCTCCGCCGCCCGCTTCGCCTCCTCGGCCTTGGTGGCCTCCGACTCGGCGTTCTTCTTGTGCTGCGCGGCCTCACCCTGCTTGGCCGCGGCGGTCTCCATCTCCTTCTTCGCGTTGGCCTCCTCGGCCTCGGCGGTGAGCCGCTTGGCGTGCGCGTCCGCGGCCGCGGCCTTCGCGTCGCCTTCGGCCGTCAGGGCCTCGACGAGCTTCGCCTCGGCGGTCTCCTTGTCCTTCTTCGCGTTGTCCCGGTGCAGCTTGGCCCCGTCGGCGGCGGCCTTCGCCTGCAACTCGGCCGCGGCAGCGGCCTCCTTGCGGAACTCCGCCTTGGACTGGGCGGCCTGGGCGAGCGCACGCTGCGCGATCGTGTCGCTGTCCGCGGCCGCGGCGCGGGTGGCGGCCTCGGCGGTCTCGCCCGCCTTCACCATCGCGTCGAGTGCCGCGGCGGCACCCTTGGTGACCTGCGCCTTCTGCAGCCCGACCAGCAGCCCTCGCCCGCGCGGCGCGCCGTTTTTGTCGGCGATGGCGTAGGCGGCCTGGACCGCGGTGTCGGCGGTGGTCGCGGCGGCCTTGGCCGTGGCGGCCTGCTGCCGGAGCGCGGCCAGCTGCTGCGCCGCGGTCGTCCGTACGGTGGCGACATTCGCCGTCACCTGGGCGAGGGTGGCGGCCGTCTGGACCGGGCCGGTGTGGCCGGACGGCTTGATCACCATCTGCTGAGGGCCGGCGCCGTTGCACGTGGCGAGCAGCGCGTCCTTGCCCGGGTCGTACGTCGCGAAGTTGAGGCACTTGCCGGAGCTGACCCCCTTCAGCGGGGTCGTGGCGCGCGGGGTGTAGGCCCAGGTCTGCGCCGCGCTGCTGTTGCACGTGTAGACCTGGATCTTCGTGCCGTCCGTCTTGCCGTTCCCGGCGACGTCGAGGCACTTGGAAGAGTTGACGTTGCGCAGGTGCAGGCCGGTGTCGTCACCCTCGAGGATCCACCCCTGGGCCGCGCTGCCGTTGCACGTGTACACCTGGACCGGGGTGCCGTTGGCCGTCGCGGCGCTCTGCACGTCCAGGCACTTGCCCGCGGCGGCCTTCAGCTCGATGACGGTCGGCGCGTCGCCGATCCAGCCGATGCCGCCCGAGGTCCAGTAGTCCTGCCAGCGGGCGAGATGGTCCGCCTGCCACGAGAAGCCCAGCATCTGGGCGAGGGCGCCGGCACCGGCGGCGAGGGCCTTGGTGGCGTCCTTGCTCGCGGTCACGACCGTGTTGCGCTGGGCCGCCTGGGAGGCGATCTCCTGCTGCCACTCGGCGGCGGCCGTGTCGGCGACCGGCCCGAGCACCTTGCTCGGATCGATCGGGTCACGCCACGCGCAGGTCGAGAAACGGGACTTCATGTCCTCGACCGCGATGCGGAACTCCGCGGTGTCCGGCGCGGGAGCGGTACGGGGGAAGCCGCCGGAAGCGAGGAACACACGGGCGTTGTCCGCGCCCATGGGCTCGAAGGGGTCGCTCTTCAGGTACTGGAAGGCGTCCCGTTCGGCGAGGTCCCGGTTCCAGTCGGGGCTGGACGGATCGGGGGCCTTCCCGTACAGCGGGGTGCCGAGGTCGACGACCGCCTTGCGGGCCGGAGCATCGGCCTTCGGCGTCGAGTCCTCGTAGAAGTCGCTCTCGTCCTTCCAGAACCGGTCCGAGATCCACTGGGACAGTCCGGTCTGAGCGGGGAAGGACTGACCTCCGTTCGCACCCGGAGGCCATTGGAAGGCCGCCTGGGTGAGGCCGGCCGGAGACGTCAGGCCGACCAGCGGCTTCTTCCAGCCGTCCTGAAGCGCTTCGAGCGCCGCGCCCTCCTTGGAGGCGGTCGCCCGGTCACTCTCGTACGCCTGGGAGAGCGGTGTGCTCTCCCAGTTCTGCCGGTTCGCCAACTCATGGAGCTTGTCGGCCGGTTGATTGAGTCCGTCCTGGGCGGTGGCGGCCATGGCGGGCCCGCCCAGCCGCAGCACGTCCGCCATCAGGCACTGGTCCTGCCGCAGCAGTTCGGCGGGTGTCTCCTCGTACCAGTCGTAACTGTCCGAGGCCGGCTCCGCGTTCAGCGCGAGAACCTCGGGCCGGACGGCGAGGCCGCCGACGACGGCCAGCACCGACGCGGCGGTGAGAAGTGGGGTGAGGATCCTGGACGCACCGGATCCCGGGGTGAACAACCCTGGTCTGTCACGCAAGAGGGTGTCTCTTTCTCCGTTCGAAGGGAGCGAGCCGGGAGACGCCCCGAGAGACGCGACGAACGGGTGCCGGGTGTACGGGCAGGCACGGCACGCGCCCGCGCGGCATGGGCGCGGGACACGTATCGGCCTGCCGGTACGACGGCATGACGAAAGACCCCCCGTGTCGGGCGGCAACGTTCCCCCGGCCGCCTGAACAACGTGCGCGCGCGAACCGACGAGCAAGATCCGCCACGCGGCATCACCTTATGGGCGGCACGCCCGCCCACGACACCGATATTCGGACAGCGGGAGGCTTCCTGGGAACACACCTGGCGGACGCGTTCCCCACGCATACGGCCCGCACCACGCCGACGCGTGGTGCGGGCCGTGAAGGTCCGGCCGTCCCGGCGAGGGGACGGGTGGGGCCGATTGCTAACTCTGGCCGGGCTCCAGGTAGTTCTCGAGGCCCGGAATGGTGAGCGTGCCGCCGAACTGGCCGGCCTGGGTCACCTTGACGTTGGTGAAGAACGCCCAGGGGACGTTGAGCGGCGGCGGGGTCTCCGGGCTGAAGGTGACCGGGATGAGGCCGAAGAGATTGCCCTTCAGCTCCTCCGTGTACATCGTCACCTCACCATTGCGGATCGTGGACGTGGAGCCGGGACGCGACTTCACATGGCCCGTCGTGCCGTCGGGGCCCACGGTCAGCTGGTGCAGGTCCTTGATGTCGATGGAGCTCGCTGTGAACTTCAGGACCTTCTTGATCTTCCCGCTGCCGGTCTTCACCTCGACGATGCCCTTGTAGTCCAGGCCGGTGAGGTTGAGCAGCGTCGACTGCAGGACCCACGGGTCGTCCGGGAGCAGCGCCAGACCGGGCTCCAGCTCGGCCGCCGCCAGCGCCTCCGGGTCGGGCTCGGGGCACGGGAAGCGGGGCTTGGCGCCGTCCGGGATGTCCGTGTCGGCCGTGGTGTCCAGGCCCTTGGCGGAGTCGGGCAGTTCCTCGGTGGTGGCACCGACCTGGCCGGCCGCGTCCTTGATGGCGTTCTTGGCCTCGTCGGTCGCCGCGTCCTTGGCCGCGTCCTTGGCCGCGTCCTTGGCCGCGTCCGTGGCCGCCTCGCCGGTCGTCGCCTTGTCCGCCGTACCGCCGTCCGTCCCGGCCGCGGGCTTGTCCGCCGTCGCCTTGTCCGGCGTCGGGTCCGTCGCCTTGCCGGCGGCCGGGTCCGGGGCGGTCGTGGCACCCGGGCTCGGCGTGGCGGAGGGCGCGGCGGTCTTGTCCGGGACGCCGAACAGGTCCTTGAGCGCGTCGCCGACACCCAGCGGGTCGAGCGGGTTGACCGACTTGGCCGGCGTCGGGGTGGATGTCGGGCCGGGTGTCGCCGGAGTGGTGGCTCGCTGACCGGCGGGCGCCGTGGTGCCCGTCGTCGCGCCCGGCGCGGGCTCGCCGCTCGCGGTGGCCGTCGGGGACGGCGCGGTGGTCGCGGGCGTCCCCGGCGTGGCGGTCGCCGAGGCCGTCGGCTCCGGGCTCTTCGTCGCGTCGGGCGTGGCCGTCGGCTCGGTCGTCGGCTCGTCCGAGCGGGTCACGCACGGGCCGGGGGCGAAGGGGATCTCCTGCTTGTCGTCGGCGAGGGCGAGCCGGGGCGCCAGGCCCATGCCCACGAGGACGGCGGTCGGCATGGCCGCGAGGGCCATCGCCTTGCCCGCGGGCACGTGGATCTTGCTCAGGAAGGATCTGCGGGGGGCCGCGTGCCGTGGCCCTCTCGTCGCGCCGTCCGACGTCTCGTCCGACTGTGTCTCGTCACCCCGCACTGTGGTTCCTCCCACCGCTGGCTTCGGTCGTCGTCTCGGCCACCGGCGCCTTCGCGTCCTGCGCGGGCCGCGCGTCCTGCTGGGGAATCAGGAGCTGCGCCGTACCGGTCGTACCGTCGTGCTTGTGCTCATCCGGGGCGGCCTTGGCCAGCACCGGTCCCGTGCTCGGCCCTCCGTCCGTCCCGCCCGCGGCCTCGGTGACGGCTCCGGTGACGGCTTCGGCCTCGTCCGCCGCGTCCTCGTCCACCGGGTCGGCCGGCGCCCACGACACGGACATGCCGCCGCCGACGAGGGCGAGCAGGAAACCGACGACCAGTCCGCCGAAGTTCGACACGGGCAGCGAGATGAGCCCGAGCACGATCGCCGCGATGCCCGCGAAGACCCGGACGACGGGCTGGAACCACATCGTCAGACCGAGAGTGATGAGGAGGACCCCGATGATCAGCGCGCCGGCGCCGGCGGTCGTGGCCATGGCGAGGGTGATATTGCCCAACCGCACGTCCCCGTACGGGAGATAGGCGATCGGCACGCCGCCGAGGAGGGTGAAGAGGCCCGCCCAGAAGGGCCGGGTCTGCCGCCACGCACGGAACCGGTTCTCCTTGGGGACTCCGGTGGAAACAGTGGTCTCGGCGCTCATGGAAACAACTCCCTGAAAGGGGTGGTACTGAGAAGAAGAGGCGAGGCGAGGGCGCACCCGGCCGGGAGCGGGTGAGGGGGCCGCTGACGACGGCCCCCCACCCCGACGAGTCAGTCCGTCACGGACGTCCGCGTCAGAAGCACTCCTGCTTGCCGACCTTCAGCGAGAGGTCGAGGTCGGGCAGCCGGAAGGTGCCGGCGGTGGTCGCCCACGCCGTCTGCTTCACGCCGGTGAGCTTCGCGTGCTCGGCGCGCTGGCCGAACCCGTTCGGGTTGTACGTGGTGCCCGGCTGGGCGCCGAAGCCGCTCTTCTTGCCCAGGTCACCCGCGGCGACGCCGATGTCGATGTTGGTGAACTCGGCGTCGGCCTTCAGCGAGGAGACATCCAGGTAGAGGTTCTTCGCGTAGACCTGCTTGTCCTTCTTACCGGCGCCCTCGGTGCCGGCAGTCAGCTGGAGCGTGATGTCGGGGAGCCCGAAGACACCCGGCGTCACGACCGACTGGCACATGTTGGTGATCCAGGCCTCGGAGAAGCCGGACACGGCGACCGGGGCCTTGAAGGGCTTGCCCTCCAGGGTGTTGCCCTCGGCGACGCTGCCGTACTGGACGAAGTTGTCGCCCTCCAGGCTGGCGGCCTTCACCTTGAACTCCTGGCCGGAGATCGCGAAGGACGCGGCGAGCGCGCCCTGGGCCAGGCCGACACCGATCGCGGCCGTCGCGGCCAGGCTCGGCACCATGACAACGGCGAACCGCTTCCATCTCGTCCCGCCACGAACCTGGGACTTCATAGAGAATCCTCCTTCTCGGACGTACATCTCCAGAAGGGGCCACGGCCCGTCCTGGGATGGGAGAAGTGCTACGTCCTCGGGAAGGGGAACACCGAAACTCAGGCGGCACGACGCGCGTCCTCATCACCGGCGATCACCCCCGAGCGACAACCACTGGCCACGCGGTGCGCGCGGCCGGATCGGACAGGTCCTGCCGGTCTGAGCAGGAACCCCCCTGTCCACGACCGGCGGCAGTGCCGCCGGCCCGCCCGGTGGGGACCCTTCGCCGCGCCGTTTCGGCGGGTGAGCCGGACTGGTGCGGTGTCGGACCGAGCGTGGCCGATCGTGGTCCATTCCGGTCGCCCGCACAAGAGGGTTCATTACTCGCTGGTAACGACTTGATGACCGAGCGGCGATGGACCGCCACCGGGAAGGTGCGGAAAGTTCCGCCGCGTGACGGACGAAAGAGGGATGGAGGCAGGCGAACCCGGACAGAAACCGGGCATCGACTTACTGCAAGTAACAGCGACCGCGATTACCAAGTTTTGGTAAAGCGCGGTCGCCGGATGTCGCTGTGTCGCCAAATCGTCCCTCGACGGGACGGGTACGCGAGGCTTCGAAGCCTCAGAACAGGGCGCTCGCCAGCGCCTGCCGCGCCGCCGTCACCCGCGGGTCCTCGGAGCCGATGACCTCGAAGAGCTTGAGCAGGCGTACGCGGACCGCGTCGCGGTCCTCGCCCGCCGTACGGCGCACGGTGTCGACGAGTCGCCCGAAGGCGTCCTGGACGTGACCGCCCGCCAGATCGAGGTCCGCGGCGGCGATCTGCGCCTCGACGTCGGTCGGGTTGTCGGCCGCGTTCTTGCGCACCTCGCCCGGGTTCATCTCCTGGACCCGCGCGAGCAGTTCGGCCTGCGCGAGACCGAGCTTGGCCTCCGGGTGACCGGGGTCGTCGGCGAGCACGTTCCGGTACGCCTGGACCGCGCCGGACAGGTCGCCCGCGTCGAGCGCGGACACGGCCGCGTCGAGCAGCGCGTCGTACGGGCCGGCCGGCACGGCGGCGCTCTCGGCACCGGCGGCGGCGTCCGCGTCGACCTGGAGGCCGGTGAGACCGAAGCGCTCCTCGGCGACCTGGACCAGCTGGTCGAGGGTCTGCCGGATCTGGGCCTCCGGCGCCGCGCCCTGGAAGAGCGGCAGGGCCTGGCCGGCGACGACCGCGAAAACGGCCGGAATTCCCTGGATGCCGAACTGCTGCATCAGCATCTGGTTGGCGTCGACGTCGACCTTGGCCAGCAGGAAGCGGCCGTTGTACTCGACGGCGAGACGCTCCAGCAGGGGACCGAGCTGCTTGCAGGGCTCGCACCACTCGGCCCAGAAGTCGATGACGACCGGGACCTCGGCCGACTGCTGGATGACGTCGCGCTCGAAGCCGGCCTCGTCGACGTCGATCACCAGGGCGGACGGGGTCACGGCCGGCGTCCCGCCGTGCCGCGCCGCCTCGGCGCGCGTCTGCTCCGCCTTGGTCTTGGCCTCACCGGCCGCCTTCACCGCGGCGAGGTCGACGACGCCGCTCATGGACATGTTTCGGGGCTGCATGGTCCCATCCTCCCCCCTCCGCGCGCGTGAGCGGTAAGCGTTGGCCGAACCGGGCCGTCCGGGGCGGGAGGGCGCGGTCTCGCTTCGTTCGTACGTGTCGTACGCATCGTGCGTACGTGGAGCGTGTGTGCGCCGGGTCCCCACCCGGCGCGGTGGTTGTCGCGAGGGGCGGCCGGGTCGACCGGAGCCTTCCGCTACGCGTCGTAGCGTATTCGCCCGACCGGGGCCACAGGGCCGCGAGGGACGTGAACTGCCTCACATCTCCGCCCCCTGGCGCAATACCTACTGACGGGTATGGTCGTCGACCATGTCCCCTATGTGTCACTCCTCCAGCCCCCGCGGCCGTGCCGGACGCCCGCGCTCCGCCGAGGCCGGCGAGGCGATCCTGGAGGCGACCCGCGCGGCCCTGGTGGAGCTGGGCTGGTCGAAACTGTCCATGGGCGACGTCGCGACCCGCGCGGGGGTCGCCAAGACCACCCTCTACCGGCGCTGGGCCAACAAGAACGAACTCGTCGTCGACGCCGTCGCCGTCCTCTTCGACGAACTCGAACTCCCCGACCTCGGCTCGCTCCAGGCCGACATCGAGCACGTCGTCGTCCAGTTCGCGGCGCTCCTCGAACGCCCCGAGACCAAGACCGCGCTCATGGCCGTCGTCGCCGAATCCACCCGCGACGAACCCCTGCGGGAACGCATCCGCACCTCGATCGTCGAACGCCAGAAACGCCTCGTCCTCGCCGGACGCGAGCGCGCGCAGGCGCGCGGGGAACTGCCCGCGGGGCGCGACGAGGAGGCGGTGGCCGTCACGGACGACCTGATCTTCGACGTGGTGGCGGGGGCGGTGGTGCACCGGTCGCTGGTGAGCGCGGAGCCGGTGGACGACGCGTGGGCGACGCGGCTGTCGGCGTTGCTGCTGGGAGGGCTGGGGGCGGTGGCCGAGGCGGGGTGAGGTGGTGGGGGCGGGGAGGGAATGACGAGGGTGGGGCACCTTCGGCGCCCCACCCTCGTCATTCGGTGATCAGAAGCCGGCCGGCTCCGTGTACGTGCCCCACTCGTCGCGCAGGACATCGCAGATCTCGCCGAGGGTGGCCTCCGCGCGGATCGCGTCGAGCATCGGGGCGATCATGTTGGAGCCGTCCCGGGCCGCCGTCAGCATCGCGTCCAGGGCCGTGCGGACCGCGGTGTCGTCTCGGCGGCCCTTGCGGTCGCCGAGGACGCGTACCTGCTCCCACTCGACCTCGTGGCTGACCCGCAGGATCTCCAGGTCGCCGGTGACCGAGCCGTGGTGGGCGTTGACGCCGACGACGCGCTTGTCGCCCTTCTCCAGGGACTGCTGGTAGCGGAAGGCGGACTCGGCGATCTCGCCGGTGAACCAGCCGTCCTCGATGCCGCGCAGGATGCCGGAGGTGATCGGGCCGATCGGGTGCTTGCCGTCCGGGTGGGCGCGCAGGCCGCGTTCCTTGATCTGGTCGAAGATCTTCTCGGCGTCGGCCTCGATGCGGTCGGTGAGCTGCTCGATGTACCAGGAGCCGCCCAGCGGGTCGGCCACGTTGGCCACGCCGGTCTCCTCCATCAGCACCTGCTGGGTGCGCAGGGCGATCTCGGCGGCCTGCTCGCTGGGGAGCGCGAGGGTCTCGTCGAGGGCGTTGGTGTGGAGCGAGTTGGTGCCGCCGAGGACGGCCGCGAGGGCTTCGACGGCGGTGCGGACGACGTTGTTGTACGGCTGCTGCGCGGTGAGCGAGACGCCGGCGGTCTGGGTGTGGAAGCGCAGCCACTGCGCCTTGTCCGTCTTCGCGCCGTACACCTCCTTCATCCAGCGGGCCCAGATCCGGCGGGCGGCGCGGAACTTGGCGATCTCCTCGAAGAAGTCGAGGTGCGCGTCGAAGAAGAAGGAGAGGCCGGGCGCGAAGACGTCGACGTCGAGGCCGCGGGACAGGCCCAGCTCCACGTAGCCGAAGCCGTCGGCGAGGGTGTACGCGAGCTCCTGTGCGGCCGTCGCGCCGGCCTCGCGGATGTGGTAGCCGGAGACCGAGAGCGGCTTGTACGCGGGGATGTGCGCCGCGCAGTGCTCCATCAGGTCGCCGATCAGGCGCAGGTGCGGCTCGGGTTCGAAGAGCCACTCCTTCTGCGCGATGTACTCCTTGAAGATGTCGGTCTGGAGCGTGCCGTTGAGGATGCCGGGGTCGACGCCCTGGCGCTCGGCGGCGACCAGGTACATGCAGAAGACGGGGACGGCCGGGCCGGAGATCGTCATCGAGGTGGTGACGTCGCCGAGCGGGATGTCCTTGAACAGGACCTCCATGTCGGCGGCGGAGTCGATGGCGACACCGCAGTGGCCGACCTCGCCGAGCGAGCGCGGGTCGTCGGAGTCGCGGCCCATGAGGGTCGGCATGTCGAAGGCGACCGAGAGCCCGCCGCCGCCGGCGGCGAGGATCATCTTGTAGCGCTCGTTCGTCTGCTCGGCGTTGCCGAAGCCGGCGAACTGGCGGATGGTCCAGGTGCGGCCGCGGTAGCCGGTCGGGTACAGACCCCGGGTGAAGGGGTACTCGCCCGGCCAGCCGATGCGCTCGAACCCGTCGTAGGCGTCGCCGGGCCGCGGCCCGTAGACGGGGTCCACGTCGTCCCCGGAGAGCGTGGTGAAGTCGGCGTCGCGCTTGCGGGCCTTGTCGTAACGGGCCTGCCAGCGACGGCGGCCTTCCTCGATCGCGTGAGCGTCCATACCTCCGAATTTACTAGGACGTCCTAGTAAAAGTCGATGGCCGACCCCGCGCCGGAGCGGCGCGGGGCTGGATTCGTGCTCGCGGTGCGGTGGTGCCTACGCGTTGGCGGGAGCGGGTCGCGCGCCGTTGACCAGCGGGAGCGTGTCGCGGACGACCTTGCGCTCGACGAAGAAGGCGGCCGTGGGGATGGTGCCCGAGAGCAGCACCCACAGCAGCCTGCCGAACGGCCACTTCGCCTTGGAGCCCAGGTCGAAGGCGAAGATCAGGTAGATGATGTAGAGGACGCCGTGGGCCTGGGAGACCGCGAAGGTCAGGTCCTCGCCGACGCCGAAGCCGTACTTGGCGACCATGCACCCGCACAGGATGAGGAGCATGACCGCGGTCACGTACGCCATGACGCGGTAGCGGGTCAGCACGCTGGATTTCATGGCTTCGAGCGTAACGGCCGGGTGGGGCGATCTTCGCGCGGCCCCCCGTGGCACGGCGTCGGTCTCAGGACTCCTCGAAGTCCCCGGCCGCGACCCGCAGCGGGCGCAGGGTGGCGAAGATCTCGGCGCACTCCTCGGCGTCGTACGCGCCGAGCCCGAAGTCCATGTCCATGAGGTCCCGGGTCGCGGCTTCGACGACCTCGCGGCCCTTGGCGGTGATGGAGGCGAGGGTGCCGCGGCCGTCGTTGGGGTTGGGGCGCTTGTCGACCAGGCCGGAGCGCGCCAGGCGGTCCACCGTGTTCGTCACGGAGGTCGGGTGGACCATGAGCCGCTCGCCGATCTTGGACATCGGCAGTTCGCCCGCCTTGGAGAAGGTGAGCAGCACCAGCGCCTCGTAGCGGGCGAAGGTCAGTCCGTACGGTTTGACCACCGCGTCGACCTCGGCGAGCAGGATCTGCTGGGCGCGCATGATCGAGGTGATCGCGGCCATCGCGGGGACCGGGCCCCAGCGCTTCTGCCAGAGTTCGTCGGCGCGGGCGATGGGGTCGAACGAGAGACTGAGCGGCTTCGGCACCCGTCGACCTTATCCACTGGCCGCGGCGCGCTCGGCCGCATCTCGCCTTTCGGTCGCCTGTACGCCGGCCGTACCTCCGCCCGAGGCGCGCGGGGCCGTCGCCCGGACCTCCAGGGCGAGCGCCGCCACGCACAGGGTGGCGAGCACGCCGGCGCCCGCGACCACCGTGTGCACGGGGACGAACTCGGCGGCCAGGCCCGCGCCCGCCATGCCCAGGCCCTGGACGGTCATCATCCCCGCCGTCATCAGCGTCATCGCCCGCCCGCGCCGTTCCTCCGGGACGGCGTCGACGAACCAGGCGTCGAGCCCGAGGGTGTACGCGCCGGCCGCGCCCGCCAGGAAGAGGGCGACGGCCGCGAGGGCGAGGCCGGGGCGCAGCGCGTAGAGCAGGAAGGGCAGGAAGCCGGCCAGCAGGAGCGGGAGCACGGCGCGGGAGCGGGTGGCGGCGGAGAGCGCGGAGCCGGCGAGGAGTTCGCCGAGGACGGTGCCGACGGGCATCGCGCACATCAGCAGGCCGAGGGCGGCGCTGGAGGCGCCGATCCGGTCGGCGTACGGGGCGGCGAGCGCCTCGGGGACGACCGCGAACAGCGGCGGCACCCAGAACAGCAGCATCAGGGCCCGGATCCGGCGGTCGCGCAGCACGCCCCAGGTCGCGCCGATGCCGTCGCGGCTTCCCGCCGCGGACGCGCGGGCCGGGCGGCGGGCGGTGCCGCAGCGCAGCAGCAGGGCGGAGACGAGGAAGGTGGCGGCGGTGACGGCCATGGCGCCGCGCGGGGTGACCACGGTGAGCAGCAGGCCGCCCGCGCCGAAGCCGGCGAGCAGGGCGCTCTGCGACAGGATCCGCAGCAGCGAGCGGCCGAGGACGAACAGCTCGCCCTCGCCGAGGATGTCCGCGAGGGTCGCGATCCGGGTCCCCTGGAAGACGGGCGCCACGGCGGCGACCGCGCAGCGCAGGACGAGCAGCCCGGCGACCGGGGTCGTCGGCAGCACCATCAGGGCGACGCAGCCCGCGCAGACGAGATCGCACACCACCAGCACCCGGCGCGGCGGATACCGGTCGGCGAATCCGGCGAGCAGGGTGCCGCCGAGCAGGTACGGCAGGAAGCCGAGCGCGAAGGTGAGCGAGGACAGCAGGGGCGACCGGGTCAGGTCGTAGACGAGCACGGTGAGCGCGAGTTCGCTGACGACGACGCCGAGGAGCGAGAAGAGGTGGGCGGCGAAGACGAAACGGAACTCGCGTACGGCGAAGACGGCCCGGTAGCCGGGAGTCGCGGCGAGGGTGGTGGACATGCCCCGCAGCGTGCGGGGCGCGGGGGCGGGCGGCCTAGACTTTCGGCTCCAGCCGAATGTTGCCGAGGACGGTCGGAGGTCGGGCCCCGTGTCGTACCACCTGCGCTTCAACGAGGCCGACCCGCTGCGCATCCGCTTCGCGCTGTCCCCGCTCTGGGAGACACAGGGCGCGGTACGGGTGCTGGCCCGGCCGCACCAGCAGGGCTACCACCTGCCGTGGCTGCGCCGGATCGCGGACCGGGCGCGCGGCCTCGACCTGGCTCCGCTCCATCTGCTGATGCCGGACCGCGGGCACAACTCGGACTGCCTCTACCCGCCGCCGCCCGGGCCCGCGGTCACGTTCGAGGAGGAGATCGCGGCCGTGCGGGACACGCCTCCGCACCTCGTCGCGGACGACCTCGCGCGGACCCTCGCCGGGACGCCGGGCGCCGCGGACACGCCCCACGGGCGGCGGATGCTGGCGGATCCGGCCGGGGCGGTGCACTGGCTGGCGGATCTGATCGAGGCGGCGTGGGAGGCGCTGGTCGCGCCCGAGTGGCCGCGGCTGCGGGCCCTGCTGGAGGCCGATGTCGCGTACCACTCGCGGCGGCTCGCCGAGGGCGGTCTGGAGCGGCTGCTCGCCGAGCTGCATCCGGCGTTCGCGTGGACGGAGGAGACGGCCACGCTGACCGTCGCCTACCGCGGCGAGCACGTCCGGGCCCTGGAGGGGCAGGGCCTGGTCCTGGTGCCGTCGGTGTTCGTCTGGCCGGAGGTGGTCAGCGGGTACGACCCGCCGTGGCAGCCGACGGTCGTCTATCCGGTACGGGGCATCGGCGGCCTGTGGTCCGAGTCCGGCGAACGCACCCCGGACGCCCTCGCCCGGCTGCTCGGGCGGGCCCGCGCCGAGGTGCTGTGCGCGCTCGACGAGCCCGCCGGGACCTCGGCGCTCGCGCACCGGCTGGCGCTCGCGCCGTCGTCGGTGTCGGCGCATCTGTCGGTGCTGCGCGGGCCGGGCTGCTGACCTCACGGCGGTACGGGCACCAGGTGCTGTACGAGCGGACGCCGCTGGGCATCGCGCTCGCGGTGTCGCAGTCGGACGATGAATGATCGCTATGTCACGATGAGGCCGCATCGACGCCCCGTACCCGCCGCCCTTCCCGACCCTGGGGGCCGGATGTCCCGCAGCACCGCCGCCGCCCGTCCGACCGGGCTCGCCGCCGCCCGTGTCTCCGGGCTCGCCGCCGCCCGTCGCGCCCGCGCCGCCCGTCCGACCGGTCGCACCGCCACCCGTCGCGCCCCCTTGGCCCGTCTGACCGGCCTCGCCGCCGTCGCCGCCCTGCTGCTCACCGGCTGCGGCGACGGCGGGCCGGGCTCCCCCGTCCGGACGCCCGCCTCGCGCGGCGAGCCCGCGCCGCCGACCGCCGGTACGCCGTTCTGGGTCGACCCGGACAGCGACGCGGCCCGCCAGGTCCGCACGTACGAGACCCAGGGCCGCGCCGAGGACGCCCGCCTGATGCGGCGGATCGCGGACCGGCCGATGGCGGACTGGCCGGCCGGCGACGATCCGGCGCCGGACGTCACCCGGGTGGTCCAGGGCGCGGCGCGGCAGGGGCGGACCGCGGTCTTCGTCGCGTACGACATCCCGCACCGCGACTGCGGCCGCTACTCGGCGGGCGGCGCGCACGACGCGCGGGCCTACCGGGACTGGGTGGACGCCTTCGCCAAGGCCATCGGCGACACCCCCGCGATCGTGGTCCTCGAACCCGACGCGGTGGCGCACCTGGTGGACGGCTGCACCCCGGCCGAGTACGAGGACGAGCGGCTCGGCCTGCTCGGCGAGGCGGTCGACCGGTTCAAGCGGCAGCCGCGGACCCGGGTCTATCTCGACGCCGGCAACCCGGCCTGGATCGACGCCCCGGGCAAGCTGGTGGAGCCGCTGCGCCGGGCCGGGGTCGAACGGGCCGACGGCTTCGCGCTCAACGTGTCGAACTTCCAGACCGACGACGTCGTACGGGGCTTCGGCACCGCCCTGTCCCGGCTGCTCGGCGGCGCCCACTTCACCGTCGACACCAGCCGCAACGGCAACGGCCCGCTGCACGGCGACCGGTCGGAGGAGTGGTGCAACCCGCCGGGCCGGGCCCTCGGCGCGACGCCGACGGACCGGACCGGGGACGCGCTGGTCGACGCGTACCTCTGGATCAAACGGCCCGGCGACTCGGACGGCACCTGCCGGGGCGGCCCGCCCGCCGGGACCTGGTGGCCCGACTACGCGCTGGGGCTCGCCCGCCGCGCCAAGGCCTGACCCGGCGAGGCCTGGGCTCACGACGCCCGGCCCGCCGGCCGCTCACGGCACCTGGACCCACTTCGCCTCGGACGAGATGCCGTCGGCGTCCGTCACGAACAGCATGTACCAGCCGGGCGGCACCAGCGTGCGGTCCTTCGGGATCCGTACCGCGATCGTCCCGGCCGCCTGGTCCTTCGTCAGCTCCAGGGCCACCGAGCGCTGCTCGACGTCCGTGGTGTGGGTGACGGCGCTCGGCCGCATCAGCCGGGCCTGGACGATCCGGTCGATGTCCTTGGCCGCGGCCTGGTAGCTGACGCCGCCGTTCCGGTCGGGCTTGTCCGGCCCGGCGCCGAGCACCGGCCGGTCCCCGCCGGCCCGGTGCAGGGACGGCGGGGTGAAGATCTCGACGCGCTGCTCGAAGGTGCCGAGCTTGGTGTTGTCGGCGTCGCCGTAGAGGGGGTCGGAGCCGAAGGTGGCGACCCGCCCGTCGGGCAGCAGCAGCGCCTCGGAGTGGTAGTCGCGGCCGACGGTCGGCTCGGCGGCCTCGGTGAAGGTGTTGCCGCGCGGGTCGTAGAACTGCGCCTTCAGGATGTCGCTGGCGCCGCGCCCCCGGTAGTCGCGCGAACCGCCGGTGGTGAAGACGGTGTCGTCGGGCATCAGCACGCTGCCGAGGTAGCGGGTGCCCTGCGGCAGCGCGGGCCCGTCGGAGAAGGACGGGCTGTCCTTGGACAGGTCGATGATCGACGTACGGGCGGTGGAGGCGGCCGACTCGCCGACCCCGCCGCCGCCGAGGACCATCAGCCGCTGGTCCTGCGCGGGCGGCAGCAGGACGGAGGCGGAGGTCTCCAGCTGGTCGGCCTTGGTAAGGCCGGGGAGCTTGGTGAACGCGTTCTTCTTCAGGTCCCACAGGCCGGGCTCGCGGCCCTTGGTGGCGGGCCCGTACCCGGCGTTGGAGCCGGTGTAGAGGAGTTTGCCGCCCTTGGTGAGGAAGAGCGCGGGGTAGGTGGGGAAGTAGCGGAAGGGGCCCTTGGACCACTTCTTGGTGGCGGGGTCGTAGATCTCGTTGTCGCCGGGGACGACGTCGCCGACGTCGTTGAGGCCGGACGCGGCGAGCACCTTGCCGTCGTCGAGGGTGACCAGGGTCGGGTACCAGCGGGCGTTCTTCATGGGCGCGACCGGCACGTACTTCTCGGCCTTCGGGTCGAACTCGTAGGCCGCCCTGATGCCCTGGAAGTCCTGCTTCTCGGTGGTGATCTTCTGCGCGAGACCGTAGACGTCGCCGGCGTCGGCGCCCTTCAGCCCCTCCACCTCGTACTGCGCGGCCTCGGTGGTCAGCGCCTGCGGGCCCTCCTTGACGGCCTCGACGAAGACCCGCTGCTCGGCGGCGGTCACCTTGGTCTTCCAGGGCTTCATCTGGCCGCTCTTGAAGTACGAGATCTCGAACTCGCGCTTCGCCTTGGGGACGGTGACGTCGAACCTCGACACGTACTCGACCCCGGACGGGGACCGGAAGACCGTGCCCTTCTTGAGGGTCACGGCCTTGTCCGGGCTCTCGTTCTTCACCCGCATCGCGCCGCCGGCCTTCTTCACCGAGCCGTCCAGGACCTCGTAGCGGGCGGTGCCGCCGGCGACGAGCAGACGGCCGTCGGCGAGCTGGGTGTGGCCGGAGCAGAAGAAGTCCTCGGGGGTGGGGATCTTCTTGAACGTGTTCTTCGCCGGGTCCCACAGGACGGTCTCGAAGGTGCCGGCGTCGAACTTCTTCTGGTTGTTGCCGGAGCCCGCGACGAGCAGCACCTTGCCGGTGTGCAGGAGGGCGGCGTGGATCGCGTTGACGCGGTACTCGCCGGGGACGTCGAGCACGGCCCACGAGCCGTACTTCTTCTGGTAGCCGGGCTGCGCGATCTTGTACGCGTGGTACCTGTCGGTCGCGAAGGACACGGCGGCCGGGGCGTTGAGGGCGGCGAGGACGAGCACGGCACCGCTGCCGAGCAGGGTCTTCTTGAATTGTGGGGACGGCCGGTAGGCCATGGTTCAGTTCCCTCCGGTCGTCGTGGATCCGGTGGCGGCGGCAGCGGCGGTCGTCGGGGACGCGGCGGGTGCGGCCGGGGCGGGGGTGGTGACGAGGGTGACGCCCTCGGGGGTGTCGGCGGGGCCGCGGGTCTCGATCCGGACCCGGGCCCCGAACGGGAGCCTGACCTCGTACGGCAGCCGGACGGCGAGCCGGGTCCGCCGGATCCGGACGGCGGCGCCGCGGACCTTGGCCCGCATCCCGTCCCCGGCGCGCAGGCGGCCGGTGGTCCACACGCCGGCCGGCGCGAGCGCGATGACAAGGGCGACCACGGCCCAGGTGCGCATGGCCGCGTGGGTGTGGCCGAGGCGGACGGAGGCGATCAGGGACGCGACGAGGACCGCCACCCAGAAGAGGTGGACGCGGAAGGTCGCGAGGCGGTCGGGGCTGGCCTCACCGCCCTTGGGGGTGACGACGAAGCGGCCGCGGGTGCGCAGGACGGCCGAGCCGAGCGACATGAGGTAGATAGGCGCGCAGAGCGCGGACAGCACCATGCCGGCGAGGCCGCCGGAGCCCTCGGGTTCGTGGGGCGAGACGTTGTGGCGGCGGTTCCACAGGTAGGCGCCGACCTGGAGGGCGACCGCGTCGCTGTAGATCATCAGCCAGACCGAGGAGGACACCTGGGTGCCGGAGGCGCCGAGCCAGAGGAACAGCACGCAGGAGAGGATGCCGAGCAGCCAGTTGACAGCCGTCATCGGGTAGTAGACGAGCATCAGGGTGTAGTTGAGGAGGCGGCCGGGCGGGGTGCGGAAGGGTGCCTTCCAGTACTGCTTGAGGATCGTCTCGTACGTCCCGCGGGACCAGCGCAGCTGCTGGTTGAAGAAGTCGGTCCAGGACGCCGGCCCCTCCCCCACCGCGAGCACGTCGGGGGTGTAGACGGAACGCCAGGGGTGGCCGGTGCGCGGGTTGCGGCGGCGGTGCAGCTCGAAGCCGGTGGCCATGTCCTCGGTGACGGAGTCGACCAGGCCGCCTATCTGGAGCAGCGCCTTCACCCGGACGACGTTGTTCGTGCCGACGAACATGGGCGAGCGGTAGCGGTTGCCGGCCCGCTGGACGAGCGCGTGGAAGAGGAACTGCTGGGACTCGGCGGCCTTGGTGACGCCGGCCGCGTAGTTGCCGTAGACCTGCGGGCCGACGACGAAGGCGACGTCCGGGTCGCGGAAGTAACCGAGCATCCGCTCCAGGAAGTCGGGCAGCGGCACATGGTCGGTGTCGACGGAGGCGAAGAAGTCGTATCCGGCGCCGTGCCCGGCCAGCCAGGCGTTGTAGTTGCCGTGCTTGGTACGGGCCTTGTGGACGCCCTTCGGGCGGTTCCACTCGGGCACCCCGGCCCGGGTGAAGTGCCGTACCCCCAGCTCCTCGCACAGCGCCCGGGCGTCGGGGTCGTCGCCCTCGTCGAGCAGCCAGACGTCGAGCCGGCCGTCGTGCCGCAGCCGGACGGCGGCTTCGAGGGTGGCCCGGACCATGGTGAGCGGTTCCTTGCCGGGCACGTAGGTGGTGAGGAACGCGACCCGGGTGCCGGGCTCGGGGTGGACGGGTATCGGGTCGCGGGCGACGAGGGTGGCGTGCGCGATCGAGGTGACGTTCACCAGCATGAAGAAGCAGATGAGCCCGATCGACACGAGCATCACCGTGTCGTACGGGATCCGCCACGCCTCGTCGCCCTCGCGGACCGTCCAGTGGCTGGGCCACACGAGATAGACGAGGAGCAGCGCGGACAGCAGCGGGGCGAGCCCCATGAGGAGGACCGCGCGTATGCGGTGCGGCTCCTTCGAGAGCAGACTCCGGTAGCGGACCTGGTACCCGCCGAACGGCGAGCCCGGCTCGGGCTCGGGTTCGGTGAGCGGGCCTGCGAGCCGACTGTAGGTGTCGTAGTCGTAGCCTCCCGGTCGCACGGGTGCCTCCCACACTTGTCGAACACGTCGATATCACCACGAAAGGTGACATTCGACGGCGTGTCGACTGGACCGTGTCCGAGCGAGTGGTTCTCGGGAATCGGGGGAGACGACCCGTTCGGCGCAGTGCGGGCCGGGCGGGACCGGATGTCGGTCCTCGCCGATACGGTGCGGCCGTCAGCGTGTTCGTATGCGAGAAGAGGGGGATCCGCATGGGCGCCAGTGGATGGCACTACGTCACCGAGTTCGACGGGAACGTCGAGGCATCGGTGGCCCGGCTGCAGGCCCGGGTGTTCCAGGAGGAGTGGGCCGACGAGTTCGAGAGCCTGGAGGCCCTGTGGGCCGACGAGGAGTTCATGGGGACCGAGGGCACCCATTCGATCCTCGACGTCGACCCCGCCGGCCTGCGCCGGATCCCGGCCGCCCGCGTGCTCCACCACTTCGGCACCGACAGCCCGACGGCCGCGCGGTTCGAGGAGGTCGTCAGCCAGGCGAACGAGCGGTACGCGGACAGTCTGCTGGACGAGTTCGACACCTCGTGGTCCGGCCGTTACCTCGTCCTGCACACCGACGGCCGGCCCACCCACCTGGGCCTGTTCGGCAGCTCCGGCGACTGACCCGGCGGGGCCGCGCGAGCGGGCGCCGTACCCCGGCCGGGGTACGGCGCCCGCTCGCCGGGTCTCACACCTCCCGCGACAGACGGCCCTTGCGGCGCAGCGTGTAGCGGACGGCGCCGCGGGCGACCAGGCTCAGTTCCTCCAGGGCCGCGAGCAGACCGGCCAGCTGTTCGAGCGCGTCGAGGGCGGCGTTCGCTCCGGCCGGGTCGACCCCCTCGTACAGCTCCATGCCGACGAAGGAGGCGGCGACCGTACGGGCGAGTCCGGCCGGTTCCACCGCCCCGTCGAGCGGGCCGCCGGCCAGCACCCGGCGCAGCACCCGCTCGATCTCCTCGATCCACAGGTCGAGGCCGGCGGCCGTGGCGGGGCCGAGCCGGGGGTGCGTCTGCGCCCCGGCGAGCAGCTGCCCGAGGACGGCGACCTGGCCGGCCTCCCGTTCCTCCTCGTGCAGCACCCGGCCGAGGGCGAGCAGTTCGGACAGGGTGCCGACCGCGCCCAGGCGCTCGCGGTAGCGGGCGACACGCTGCTCGGCGCCGTACCGGCAGGCGGCGGCCAGGAGTTCGTCCATGGAGCCGAAGTGATAGAAGACCAAGCCCTGGTTGACTCCGGCGGCGGCAGCCACCGAGCGGGCGGAGGTCTTGGCGATGCCCTGTTCGACGAGGACTCTCAGGGCGCCGTCGAGCAGTTTGCGGCGGGTCTCGTCGGTGCTCACGCGCGGGCCTCCTCGCGCACGGGGCGCAGACCGGGGCGGACGCCGCAGTCGCGTACGCGCGCGTAGGCGGCGGTGAACGACCCCTCGTACCCGAACAGCGGCCCGACGTACCGGTTGACGACCCGGACCCGTACCCGGAAGCGCCCGGTGCGCTCGTCGAAGGACTCGCGCACCTCGGCGTCGCCGCCGATGAGTTCGGGCACGCGCACGTCCACGGGGCCTTCGCGGAAGCGGTGTTCGCCGGAGCGGATGAGCAGCGAGCCGTCGGACTCGGCGGACAGCCGCAGCTCGCTGGCGAGGTGCTGGTGGGTGCCGAGGTAGTCGACGATCCGGCCGCTCCCCGCGGGGCTGTACACCATCGTCGCGTCGAACCGGCGCGGGCGGCCGGGCAAGTGGAAGGTACGCACGAAGGTGACGGTCTCACGGCCGTACGCGTCGAGGTAGGGCACGTTCTCGATGGTGAAGGGCACATGGCGGCCGGTGCGCGGAAGGAGGATGTTGCGGGTCCCGCCGAGCGCGAGGAACGGCCGGATCAGGTGCCGGGTGAGTCCCTTGCCGTGCCAGATCCGGTCCATCGTCCCGCGTCCCACGCACAGTTCGCCGCTCGCGAGCCCGACCGAGAACCTCCGCCGGAGCTCCGGGTGCAGCCGCGCGAAGGCGCCCTCACCCATGGCGGTACGGAAGATCGAACTCATGACTGCTCCAGGGCGGCGAGAAGGCGGGGCGCACGGTCGCGGCCCGGCGGGACGCGCAGACAGCGGCGGGCGGCGGGCGTACGCGGCGAGGGCGGTACGAGGAGGGCGGCGGCGAAGGCGAGGGTCAGGGCCACGGGCTGGTCGGCGCAGACGGCCACGAGCGTGGCGCGGGCGGCGAGTTCGAGGTGCCAGTGGAGGCGGGAGCGCTCCGGGGTGACCCCGTGCTCGCACCACAGGCGCAGCCGGTCGAAGGACCAGGCGGTCGCCCAGCCCATGAGCGGCCGGAAGGCCCACCGGTCCGCGAGCCTGCCGAAGCGTCCCCAGCGCGGCCGGTAGTCGTATCCGGTGAGGAAGCGGATCCCCTCGGCCGGGTCGGTCCCGGGCACGTAGCGCCAGTAGCCGCTGCCCTCGGCGAGCAGCGACAGCGGATGCGGCGAGGCGAACCGGAGCGCGGACACCCGGTCGCCGCCGGCCCGGCGCCTCTCCCCCGCGGAGACACCGGTGCCGGCGACGGTCAGGAAGGGCAGGACCCGCGTGGCGTACCGGAACCGCCGCGGCGCCCCCTCCTCGCCGCCCGGCCCCGCCGGCAGGTACGCGATCTCGGTGAACCGCAGATCCCACCGCTGGTGCTCCACCGGGTCCTGGGTCCGCGCCCAGAGCGTCTCCAGGTCCGCACGGACCCGTGTCTCGACATAGAGCCCCAAGACCCTGCCCTCTCCCCCGAGTTGAGCGACCGCTCAAAACGGCGCCCAGGGAGAAGCTAGCGGTTTTTGAGCAGTCGCTCAAGACCCGCACGCGCCCCACCGGACACACAACAACGGGGGCGACCCGACACTCGGCCGGACCATCCCACGAAGAATGGGCGTGCACACGTCAAGCATTCGGGCGGTACAACGCACGACACCGGCGGCGGCAATCCCACACACGGGCGGATCCGACCCCGCATTCAGCCTGACCCTTTGCTCCATCTACGGAACGGATTGCGAAGAAACCCACCTTCACTTATTGATCACGAAACGAGCACACAGCTTGCTCACAGCATCGACATGTCGATCTACTGGCCTTCACTTTGGCCGTGTCCTGGGGGCTTACGTGCGTTCTGTTCGGGCGATCTCTCTTACCGTCGCGTTTGTCATGGCCACACTGACCGGCGCAGAGGGCATCGCCACCGCACGGCCTGGTGACCGCACACTTCCGGGGGTGGAGGATGCCCCCGAACAGCAATGGGGGTCAGCCAGCGGACGTTCCTCCCGCGCCACAGCAGGCGATACGTCGACCGACGCCGCAGGGGGGCGCCCCGGTCATACGCCCGCCTCCAAGGAACTTCCCCGGGAAAGCGGTACGTCATTCGTTGCGCGTACACAGGAGGGCCGGCTACCGACCGCACATGCCACGCCTGCGACCGTCTCCCCCACAGAGCCAAGAGGCTTCGCCCCGAAGACGAGTCGCGAAGTCACCAACGAGCGCGGACAGACTTCCAAGACATATCAGAACGCGGACGGCACCCTCACTACTCGCTTCTTTGACGAGCCAGTCAACTTCCGGGACGCGACCGGAACCTGGATGCCTATCGACACGAAGCTGAAGGAGCTCCCCAAAGGCGGGCACCTGGGCCGTGGTACGAACGCGTCCGAAGGTGGCTGGCAAATCACCGCTGGCGACTCGGAGACGATGTTCGCGGGCTACGCCGATGGCGCGCCGCTCGTATCCCTGAACACAGGCGCTGACACCTCGGTGGGCTTCTCCGTACAAGACATCGCACACGTTCCTGGTGAGGCCGCCGACAGCACCATCACCTACCGCAGCATTCTCCCTGACACCGACCTCCGATTCATCGCTGGTGGCACCTCTGTTAAGGAAGTCATCACTCTCAATAGCCCCGATGCGACGCCTGAATGGATCTTCCCCCTACATACACGAGGGCTGACAGCACGAATCGAGACCACGGGCGCGGTCACGTTCCGGGATGCCGCTGGCGGCGTAAGGGCCACGATGCCCGCAGGGTGGATGGAGGACTCGAACCTCGCTCCCAACTCCAACCAGGGTGAGATCTCCAACGGCGTCCGCTACGAACTGGTGAACGCAACTGGTGGTCAGGTTCTGAAGGTTTCCCTGGATACTGAGTGGTTGCACGATCCGAAGCGTGTCTTCCCCGTCAAAGTCGACCCCTCGGTCGTCACCGTGTCTTCCTTTGCGGCCAGCTCGGGAACCTTCGTCGAATCGCCGTACAACGTGAACTTCTCCGGGGACACGAACATCAAGGTCGGCACCTACGACAAGGGTGGCCACAAGGCGGCCGGTTTCCTTCGCTTTTCTGGTGTCGAGTCCACGCTGAAGAACGCATGGATCATCAACACTCGCCTCGCCCTCTACAACACCTGGTCGTACTCATGCACCGCCCGGCCCGTGACCGTGCACGAAGTGACCTCGAACTGGTCCGAGTCGACGACCAGTACGTACCCCGGTCCCGCGACCGGGCCTGCGCTGGCCTCGAAGTCGTTCGCGCACGCGTGGCGTGCCGACGGGTCGAGTTCCTGGCCCTGCGGACCGGCCGCCTGGGAGTCGATCAGCCTCGGCTCGGCAGGCCGTCAGTTGGTCGACGACTGGACGCACGGCCGGAAGAAGAACTACGGCCTGGCGGTGAAGGCGTCCACGACGGACTCCTACGCATGGAAGAATTTCGGTTCCGATGACTACCCGAATGGCAAGCCGTCACTGGACGTGACGTGGACAAAGTACGGCGCCACCTACAAGTTGGGGACCTTCGTCACTCCCATGACGGCGACGTCCGAGGGAGTCTTCAAAGTCACGGTCACCAATCGCGGCCAGGAAACCTGGCCGAAGGGCGGAGACTACTCTCTGCGATACCTGCTGTACGACGCAGCTGGAAATGAGATAACGGATACAGCGAAGATCCGCTGGTCGGCCATGCCAGCCGATGTCCCGCCCGGCAAGACTGTAACGGTAGACGCCAGAATCGCGCCCCTCACACCAGGGGACTACACGCTGCTGTGGACAATGAACCACAACAACATTGCCAAATTCAGCAGCGTCGGGGTCCCACCGCTCGGCATGAAGGTGTCCGCCGTCAGCATCCCCCCGCAGCTGATTCGGAGCGCACCGCCGAGTGGTGCCGTCACCAACACGCTCACCCCGACGCTGTGGGCATCGGGTACAGACCGTGATCGGTATCCGAGTTCCCTGCAGTACCAGTTCGAGGTCTGCGAGACCGAAGGAAAGGACACACGGAAAAACTGCAGAATGGGACCGCGTGTCTCCTCTCAACAATGGGCGGTAACCAGCGGCTGGCTTTCCTGGTCGAAGACCTATGCCTGGTACGCATATGCCTACGACGGCAGCACGACATCTGTGCGCCCCGGCCCATCGCTGCTCACTACGCAGGTACCTCAGCCCGCAGTCACCAGCCAGTTCGGCAGCGCTGATACCTCTGACGCGTTCGACGAGCGTTCCGGCAACTACGGCACTGCGGCAACCGACGCCGCTGTGCCGACGGTTGGTCCAGAGCTGTCAGTCACACGGACGTACAACTCGCAGGATCCGCGACAGAAGAGCGCATTCGGTGCGGGGTGGGCGACGCGCTGGGACATGCGCGCCGTAGCGGAGAGCAACGGGAGCGTGGTCATCACGCTGGCGAACGGCGCCCAGGTGCGGTTCGGCAAGAACACTGATGGAAGTTACGCCGCCCCCTCCGGCTCTGTGGGGAAGTTGAAGGCCGAGACCGGTGGCGGCTGGACCCTGCGCGACGGATCGGGCAGCCTCTACACGTTCAATGGCGCCGGTCTGCTGACGAAGATCGCGGACAGCCACGGCCGGTCTCAGCAGCTGACCTACACCAACAACCAGCTGACGCAGGCCAAGGACGTCGTGTCGGGCCGTCTCCTCGCGTTCACCTGGGCCGATGGCCACGTGAGGACGGCGGAGACGAACGCCGTCTCCGGCACGGGCACCGGGCTGAAGTGGACCTACACCTACGAGGGCGACCGATTGGTGAAGGTCTGTCCGCCCTCGTCCACGACTGCCTGCACTGAGTACGCCTACGAGGACGGAAGTCTGTACCGCAGCACAGTGCTGGACGCGGGCCCGTCGGCGTACTGGCGTCTTAACGAGGCCGTGGGAGAGTCCGCGGCAAGTGAGGCTGTGTCCGGCACCGGCCTGAACGAGGCCCTGTACCGGGACGTGACCCGTGGCGTAAACGGCGTTCTGGCCGGCACTGGGAACAAGGCGGGCTCCTTCGACGGGACGGATTCGTACGTGGCTCTGCCGGACGACGCTCTCGGTTCCTCGCCGTTCGCGTCGGTGGAGATGTGGTTCCAGACCACCAAGCCGGGTGTGCTCCTGTCGCAGGCCAACGAGCGGTTGGAGGACGTCGACCTGACCGTAAGCCAGGCCACCCCCCTGCTGTACGTCGGCACAGACGGCAAGCTTCGCGGCCAGTTCTCCTACCCCGGGTCCTCCTCGACTCCGATGACCTCGACCGGTATCGTCACGGACGGCGGCTGGCATCACATCGCGCTCTCGGGGCAGGAACAACACAAACCCTGTACCTCGATGGCAAGGCAGTCGGTTCCAAGACTGGCGCAATCGACCACCTGGACCAACGCTTCTATTACGTCGGTCTTGGCTGGACCGGCGGTTCCTGGCAGGGCATCGACAAATCCGATCAGCTCGGTCACTTCAGTGGTGCGATCGACGAGGTCGCCGTCTACGACCACACCCTGGACGCCAGTACGGTCGGCGAGCATTACACGGCGAGAGCGGCCACCTCCCGCATCACCAAGGTCACTCTGCCGTCCGGGAGAGTGGACTCCCAGGTGGTCTACGACACCGACACTGAGCGGGTAGTCCAGGTCACTGATGCCAACAAGGGCGTGTGGAAGGTCTCCGCGCCGTCCTACTCGACCGGATCAAGTTCCTACAGTGACACCGTCCACGCCTCCGGTCCCAGCGAATACTGGCGCCTGGGCGATCGTCGGGGCACGACCGCCGTGAGTGGACTCCCTGAAGGATCAGAAGGGCGATACGGAGACGGTGTCGCACTTGGCACCTACGGCGCATTCGCGGACGGCGACGACACCGCAGCCGGCTTCAACGGCGACTCCTACATCGAACTCGCCGACAATTCCCTGAATGGCACTACCCTCTCCGCCGAACTGTGGTTCCGCACCAGCAAGTCCGGTGTTCTGCTGACCGAAGCGAACGCCGACATCAGCGAGGACGAGACACCCACGCATTCGACCCCGCTGCTGTACGTGGGAACGGATGGCAAGCTGCACGGCCAGTTCTACTCGGACGCCACTAGTTGGACTCCTCCGGTGTCAAAGAACGCTGTCAACGACAGCCAATGGCACCACGCAGTGCTGGTTGGCAAGGCGAACGCCTCCTCCCTGTATATCGACGGTGTTCTCGCGGGTTCAGTGGCAGGTACGATCACGCATCTCGACCAGACTCGTGTCTTCCTCGGCAAGAGCTGCTGCGGAACCCGGTGGGCCGCTCTCGACACCACTGACAAGTGGGGCTACTTCAGCGGTGCCATCGACGAGGTCGCCTTCTACCCGAAGGCCCTCACCGCCTCCGAGATCCGCGTCCACTACCGTGCCCGCACCGCCATGGTCACCGGTGACGGCCCGCACTACCGCGGCACAGTGACCGCCGACGCCCCGGCCGGCTACTGGCGCCTCGATGAATCCAGCGGCTCCACGGCGCGCAGCAAGGTCGCCGCGCAGAATGGCGACGGCTCCTACACCAACGCCTCCCTCGGTGTCGACGGTGTCTTCGGCACCGGCGACAACACCGCCATCACCCTCAACGGCAACGGGTACACGGAGATCCCCGAAGGCATCATGCACGGATCGACCGACCTCGCCGTCGAACTGTGGTTCAAGACCACCAAACCCGGTGTCCTGATCGGTGATCAGACCGTCCCTGTCAGTGGCACTCCCGATCCCGCCACCAACGCGTGGGCCCCCGTGCTCTACGTGGGCTCGGACGGTAAGCTCCACGGCAAGTTCTTCGTCACCGGCCTCAGCTCGTCCAGGGTCGCCTCCACCGACAACGTGGACGACGGCCAGTGGCATCACGCCGTTGTCACCGCGACCGGCATCGCCCAGATCCTCTATCTCGACGGTATCCAGGCCGCCACATTCACCGGCGCCGTCAACCACCAGTCCAGCACCCGCACCTACATCGGTGCCGGCTTCGCCAAGTACTGGCCCGCCAGCCCCGCAGACGTTTCCTACTTCACCGGCCAGATCGACGAAGTGGCCGTCTATCAACATGGATTGACGCCTGATCAGGTTGCCGAGCACTACCGGTCACGCGAGCGTTCTAGCACCTCCGCTCTCGCCGTGAACGTCAGCATCACCGACCCCAAGGGCACAATCACGAGCACGGTCTACGACGCCCTGAGAGGCCAGCGCCGCATCGCCTCCAGCGATGCTGCAGGCGGCCTCACCACCTACGCGTACGACACCGGCGGATATCTCCACACGGTCACCGACCCCAACGGGCACGCCACCATCACCGGCCACGACGCCCAAGGCAACACCGTCTCCCGCACTACATGCCGGGACGCGAACTCCTGCTGGACCTCCTACTCCGAGTACTACAACAACGCTTCAGACCCGCTTGATCCCCGCAACGGATTGCAGACCGTCACTCGCGACGCCCGCTCCTCCGGCCCGGCCGACAACCGCTACAAGACGACGACCGGCTACACAACCATGGGACTGCCTGACAAGCTGACTCTCGCCGATGGTCGAACCTCGTCGACGTCCTACACCACTGGAGCGGAGCCCGCATCCAGCGGTGGCACCACTCCTGCCGGGCTGGTGGCGAGCGCAGTGACCCCTGGGGGCGCAATCACGACATATAGCTACTTCGCCACCGGTGACCTCGCCAAGGTCACAGCGCCCAACGGCCTTGTCACCTCCTTCACCTACGACGGAATCGGCCGCAAGGTTTCTGAGACACAGACCTCCGTTGCCTCCCCGGAAGGCGTCACCACAACCTACGGTTACGACTCTCAGTCCCGTGTGATCACCGAGACCGGCGCCGGCGTCAAGAACGAAGTCACTGGTGTCACCCACACCGCGAAGACGACGCTCGCTTACGACCCGGACGGAAACCTTCTTTCCGAGACCAGTGAGGATCTTACCGGCGGCGACAGCGCTCGCACCGAGACATACCACTACGACGAACTCGGCCTCAACGACTCCACCACCGACGCCGAAGGCAACACCACCACTTACAGCTACGACGCGCTCGGTCAGTTGACCAGCGAGAAGGATCCCCTGGGTACCGAATTCGCACGCGTCTACACCCCCCGTGGTGACGTCGCCGAGACCATTCTGAAGGACTGGACCGGACATCCTTCCGGCGATCCGCGCGACCTCGTAGTCGAGTCGAACGCCTACGATCCCGCCGGAAGGCTCGCCTCCACCACAGACTCTCTCGGCGCGACCACATCGTTCTCCTATTTCGACGATGGCCTGCTCGCCACCACGACCACCCTTCAGGTCGAGCAGCCCGACGGGTCCCACCGAGATGTCGTCCAACAGAGCAACACCTACGACGGCGCTAACTATCTGATCAAACAGGTCACTGGCGGCGGCGCCGTCACAGAGACGTTCACGGTGGATGCCACCGGGCGCATCACTCGCTCCGTCTTCGACCCGGACGGACTCAACCGCTCTGCGGACTACCTCTACGACAAGGACGACCGGCTCACCGACACCACACGACGTGTCTCCACGACGGAGTCCCGGTCCGAGCATGCCTCCTACGATCAAGCCGGCAACATCACTGCCGCTGTCTTCTCCTCGGGTGCCACCACGGTCACGACCCGCAACACATACGACCAGCGCGGACTACTCCTCACATCCATCACTCCACGCGGCACCAAAGCAGGTGCAGACCCGGACGCGTACACCACGAACTACCGGTACGACTCCTTCGGCCGCCTTGTCGAGCAGGCTTCTCCCACCGTGAGCACTGAGTCCGGAACCACCATCCGGCAAGAGAAGCCCACTGTCACATACGGCTACAACAACTTCGGGGAGTTGAGCCACCTCCGGGACGAAGACGGAGCCGTCACCCGTTCCGAGCTCGACCGGCTAGGCAGGACCACCACGCTCACGCTGCCGGCCTACACACCGCCTGGTGGCACCACGATCACGCCGGTCCATCGAACTGCCTACGATGCCACCGGGCGCGTCTCCTCGACCACCGACCCGCTGGATCGCACCACCCGCTACACCTACGACCAACTGAACCATCTCACTCAGCGCACCGACCCCCTCGTCAGCGGAACCGCCCCTCTCACCACGCCCCAGCCCAACTCGCTGGCTGAAGTGAATACATCCCTGTCCGGCGAAGGAATCACCCGATACACCTGGACTCCTACGGGCCTGCCCCTCTCCGTCACCACGCCTACGGGGGCCCGAGCCGAGGCGACCTACGATGAGCTTGGCCGCCAGCTCACCTCTACAGAGGTCGAAAGGTACCCGTCTCTGCAGAACCTGACGACCCGATACGCCTGGGACGACGCTGACAACCAGACTGCGGTGACGTCCCCGGCCGGACGCGTGTCGACGTCGACGTACAACCCTGCCGGCGAACCCCTCACGGTGACGCTGTCCGGTGAAGGAACCACCAGGTACACCTACGACAGCCTGGGGCGAGCGACTTCGGTCACCGACGGAACCAAGCGGAAGACCACGTTCGCCTACGACCTGCTCGACAACATCACCACGGCCGCCGACTACGGCACCGGAGCAACCATCCTGCGCGCCTACACCTCAGGGTTCGATGAGGAAGGCAATCAGATCTCGGCGACGACTCCCACGGGAGGCGTCAGGACCTTCACCTACGACGCGCTCGGCCAGCTCACACGCCAAGAGGAGAAGGTCTCAGACACCAAGTCGATTACCTCTTCCTTCGGCTACGACGTACGGGGAAACCTGACCCGCTTCACTGACGGCCGCGGCAACAGCACCCACTACACGTTCAATTCCTGGGGACTGCCGGAAACTACCGTCGAGCCCCCCACCACCAAGCACCCCGGCATGGCCGACCGTACGTGGACGACGGTCTACAACGCCGCTGGTGAGCCCATCACCGAGCTTCTGCCTGGCAACGTCAAGCGTCAGCGAACTTACGACTCGCTTGGTCGTCTCATCCGCGAGGTAGGGTCCGGTACCACCGCTGTGACTACCCCCCGCACGTTCTCCTACGACCTCGACAGCCGCCTGACCAGTTCCGGCACCAGTCTCATGGGCCCCGCGAACACATACACCTACAACGACCGGGGCATGCTCCTGAGCTCGGAGGGTCCGTCGGGCAACAGCCAATACTCTTATGATCCCGACGGCAACATGAACTCCCGCACAGACGCGGCGGGAACCACCACCTACACATTTGACAGTGCCGGTCGGCTCGACACGGCTGCTGATCCCCTGACGGGGACACGCGTCCTATACGACTACGACGACGCGGGCCGGCCCACCTTGGAGCAGTACGCCCGCCCTGCGGCAAGTGGGCAGAACACGATCACCTCCCAGCGTGCCTACGGCTACGACAGTCTTGGTCGCCAGACAACCGATACCGTCACCCGCGTGGCCACAGGCTCACTCGTCGCCAACACCGCATACGGGTACGACCTCAACGATCGACTCGTTCAGAAAAACACGACCGGTACCGCAGGCGCGGGCGACAATCGCTATGCCTACGACCTGGCCGACCGCATGACCTCTTGGACCGGCGGCAC
This sequence comes from Streptomyces laurentii, assembly GCA_002355495.1. Classification (GTDB taxonomy): domain Bacteria; phylum Actinomycetota; class Actinomycetes; order Streptomycetales; family Streptomycetaceae; genus Streptomyces; species Streptomyces laurentii. The sequence continues at coordinate 5,483,300 of AP017424.1, read as the reverse complement.
CAAAACCACCCCCTACAGCTGGGATGACTCCGGCAATCTGGTCAAGCAGGGTGTCACCGACGGCATGTACAACTCCCGCAATCAGCTCGAGAGCTGGGGCACGCAGACCCTCGCCTACAGCCCACGGGGTACCACGGAGAGCATCACGCAAAGCGGTGCCGCTACCCGCTCTTTGGCGTTCGATGCCTTCGAACGGGCCACACACAACGGCAGCAGCTCATTCACCTACGACTCGCTGGACCGTGTCCTCACCGACGACGGCACCACGTTCACCTACGACGGGGTCACCAACCATCTCGTCACTGACGCCACCACGGCATACACCCGCACCCCGGACGGCGACCTGCTCGCCAGCGCCGGCCTGGCCACCGCCGGCCTCGAGCGCTTGGCCGTCACAGACCAGCACACAGACCTCATCGCAGGCCTCAGTGCGGACGGCACGACAATCGCAGGCTCTCGCGCATACGACCCCTTCGGCAAGGTCACAGCCTCGGACGGTGCCACCCCAGCACTGGGCTACCAGTCTGGTTGGACCGACCCCGCCACGGGCGAGGTCAACATGGCTGCACGCTGGTACCAGCCCGGCACCGGGTCCTTCACCTCGCGCGACACCTGGCAGCTCGACCCCACGCCTTCAGGCCAGGCCAACCGTTATGGATACGGCGAAGGCGGCCCTCTCAACGGAACCGACCCAACGGGGCACGCGTTCGACGGACGGTGCGGTTGCGGTGGCATGCCCGGATCCGGCGCTCGAGGTGGCTACGGCGGGGCCACCAACGGAGGAGGAAGCATAGGACGACCCCGACCTCCGGCCCGGAACTCCTCGACCAAGAAAACCAAGACGAAGGGCAAGAGCGGGCGTTCGGGAACGGGACGCCCGAGCGGCAGCGCGAGGACTCAAGAGTGCTCAAAGTACTCGTCTCTCTGCAGGGGGACCACCACCGGAAGGAGCAAGCCAAAGCCCAAGGGCTGTGCTGTCACCGGCACTTGTCGAACGACCAACAGGCCTACGATCAACCGGGGGAACACCGGCAATCGCGGCAGCGGAACGACTCGAGGAAACGCTGGCAGCCGAAGTGGTGGCTCCCCCGCGGGAAAACCAATAGCGGAACCGCGGGATCCTCTCGAGGGAATAATCCTTACAATCGGAACAAAAAGCCACCCCGGCCGACCGAGCCGAGAAACCCTAACACCGGAAAGAATCCAAAACCCGCTCCAACTCAAACCAAACCAAAGCCGCAAATCGACGCCTCCAAGATCAGGCAGCAGTCTTTGCGCAACGCGGAACATTTCGGCGCGGCAATCGACCAATTCGCCGCGGCATCAAATGTTCCACTTACCCCCATCGATATTCCTGACGCAGCAGCCACTGCGGCCAATCAGCCTTCGGCCAGCATTGATTCCGGAGGGAGGCAAAATGGAGACAGGAGCGCTACCAGATCGGGCGACCGATGTGATACAGGATCAGGAATCGATGGACCGAACAAGGTCTACCTCCCTCGCAAGCTGCACGCCGGAGAGTGTGTGGCCACGGGCGCGTTCGCAACCCTCACGAAGGCTGATTACACCCCTCCCCCCAGGCCGGGTCTAAAATTCGGACTTCCAGGACTGAACAGCCTTCCCGCAGGAGACCGCGCCCGCGGTCACCTCATCGGCTTCTCGATGGGGGGATCGAACACGGACACTCGAAACTTCGTTCCGATGTACCAGAGGGCGAACCAGACAATGTTCGACCATGCCGAAAAAGTCATACTAGGTTCCATCACCGAAGGAGGAAATCAATTTATTCAAGTCACACCGGTATACGGAAACCGGCAATCTCCGATACCCACCAAGGTAGAATTCCTTTCCTTTGGAACTAAGACCGTCAGGTGCGAATTCGACAACACAGCAACCGCCACATACAGATGCTGGTAGTTCTCAAGGAAGCAGAATGAAGGAAATAGACATTTCCGCCCTGACCGGCATCCTCGGGCCAACCCCGTGGAAGAAGAACCTAGACCTTCGCCCGCTCGAGTTGGAGTGGGGACTCACGCTCCCCAGTGAGGTCAAGGCGGTATCCGGAACCTACGGTGACACCCTCATAGACGATTTCCTCTTCATCTACGGCCCAAGCAGTATGCGAGATAAAGGGAACTGGATGAGCCAGTACATCCAAGGAGGTAATTCACAGGAGATCGTCGGCCCAGTTCTACCAATCCGAGGAGGAATGCTGTACTGGGGACATACGATCGATGGCGATCAACTCTTCCTTACACCACGGGACGAAGGAACCAGATGGACTGTCTCCGCATTCCGTCGAAGCTGGGGAGACTGGCACTCAACGGATCTCGATCTGATTTCCTGGCTTGAAAGCGTATTCAAGGGAGAGATCGAGACGGATTGGCTCCCCGAATGGCCAGATCGGCACACATTCGAGCGGGACTGTTAAATCCGCTATGCCTCCATAGCGTATTTCATTACACCGGGGCCACTGGCCGGGCCCGGCTCACGATGAAGGGGCGCCGCTCGTGCGGCGCCCCTTCATCGTGAGCCGGGACAGGCCGGGCCAGTGGCCCCGGGTCCAAGCGGATCAGGCAGGTCAGGCAGGTCAGACGTTGACGACGCCCTCGCGGCGGGCGCGGGAGGCGATGACCGCGTCCTCGGCCTCGCGCTTCAGCTTGCGCTCGGCGAAGAAGCCGCCGGTCGGCAGGACCGAAAGGACGAAGTAGAGGGCGGCCTTGCCGAAGCTCCACTTGGTGCGGTTCCAGGCGTCCAGCCAGAACAGCACGTAGAGGACGAACAGCACGCCGTGGATCATGCCCATGACCGGCACCGCGTCGAAGTCCGTGGTGCGCTTGAGCACCGAGCAGACGAGGAGCAGCAGGAACGAGACGGCTTCCGGGGCGGAGACGAGTCGGAGCCGGTGCAGGGCGGAGGCGGTCTTGATGTCCACGGCAGGAGTCACCTTCGGTCGATCTTGTGAACGGATGCACAAGGGTCTGTCCATTGTGCATGGCGGTATGGCTGTTCCTGGGTCCGGGGGGCCAGTACCGTCGCTTTTCGTGGCAACGTTCCGACTCCAGGGCAGCAGAGTGCTCGCCGTGACCTTGACCGGGGACGCCGTGAAGGCGAAGAACGGCTCGATGGTCGCCTACGACGGCGAGATGTCCTTCAAGAAGATGACCGGCGGCGGCGAGGGCCTGCGCGGCATGGTGACGCGCAGACTCACCGGGGAGCAGATGGAGGTGATGGAGGTACGCGGGCAGGGCACCTGCTGGTTCGCCGACCGGGCGACCGAGATCAACCTGGTGCGGCTTCATGGCGACAAGCTGTACGTCGAGGCGAGCAATCTGCTCTGCACCGACGCCTCGCTGCGTACCGGCACCACCTTCACCGGTCTGCGCGGCAGCTCGTCCGGCAACGGCCTGTTCACCACCACGGTGGAAGGCAGCGGCCAGGCGGCGCTGCTGTCCGACGGGCCGGCGGTGGTGCTGCGGGTGACACCGCAGTATCCGCTGTGCGTCGACCCCGGCGCGTACGTCGCCCACCAGGGCAATCTCCAGCAGCACTTCCAGTCCGGCGTGACCTTCCGCACGTTCATGGGCGAGGGCGGCGGCGAGGCGTTCCAGATCCGGTTCGAGGGCGACGGGCTCGTGTACGTGCAGCCCAGCGAGCGGCGGACGATCGGGGGCGACCTCTGATGGCCTTCCGGGAGATCAACTCCAAGATGATCGAGGCCCGGCTCGTCCCGGGTCAGCGGCTGTTCAGCCAGCGCGGCGCCATGCTGGCGTACCGCGGCGACGTCACGTTCACGCCGAATCTCACCGGCGGCCAGGGCGGCGTGATGTCGATGATCGGCCGCCGGGTGGCCGGCGAGGCGACCCCGCTGATGACGGTCGAAGGCGACGGCACGGTGATGTTCGGGCACGGCGGCCATCACATCCAGGTCGTCGAGCTGGCCGGCGACACCCTGTACGTGGAGGCGGACCGGCTGCTCGCCTTCGACGGCACGCTGGAGCAGGGCACCATGTTCCTCGGCTCGCAGGGCGGCGTGATGGGCCTCGTACGCGGTCAGGTGACCGGGCAGGGGCTGTTCACGACCACCCTGCGCGGGCACGGCTCGGTGGCCGTGATGGCGCACGGTGGCGTGATCGAGCTGCCGATCACGCCCGGCCGCCCGGTGCACGTCGACCCGCAGGCGTACGTGGCCCACCACGGCGACGTCCGCAACAAGCTGTCCACCGCGCTCGGCTGGCGCGACATGGTGGGGCGGGGCTCGGGCGAGGCGTTCCAGCTGGAGCTGAGCGGCAGCGGTGTGGTGTACGTGCAGGCGTCGGAGGAGAAGCTGTGACCGGTCCCGTAGTCCACGACCCGAGCACGCTGCCGGTGGACGACAACGTCGACGCGTACACCTTCTGCGTGGAGCTCAAGGGCTCTCCGTGGTTCCTGCAGAAGGGCAAGATGATCGCCTATTACGGGCGGATCGAGTTCAACGGCATCGGCCACGGCCGGCTCGACCGGCTGGTCCGGACGTCCTTCCACTCGCCGCTGCACGCGAGCGACTGGGTGGTGGCCGAGGGCAGCGGGAAGATGCTGCTCGCGGACCGGGCCTTCGACGTGAACTCGTACGACCTGGACGAGGGCAATCTGACCGTCCGGTCCGGCAATCTGCTCGCCTACCAGCCGTCGCTCGCGCTCAAGCAGTCGATCGTGCCGGGGTTCGTGACGCTGATCGGGACGGGGAAGTTCGTGGCGGCGTCGAACGGGCCGGTGGTGTTCCTGGAGCCGCCGCTGCGCGTCGATCCGCAGGCGCTGGTCGGCTGGGCCGACTGCCCCTCCCCGTGCCACCACTACGACCACGGGTATCTGACCGGTGTGATGGGCGGGGTGCGGGCGCTCACGGGCATCGGGGGCACCTCGGGCGAGGAGCACCAGTTCGAGTTCGTCGGGGCGGGGACGGTGCTGCTCCAGTCCTCGGAGCAGATGCTGGCGGAGCGGCCGACCGGCGACCCGGGGGCGGGGCCGGGCGTGCCGGGATCCTCGGGGAATCCGGGCGGCGCCGGGGCGCCGGGTTCCGGCCAGGGCGGGCACGGCTCGACACCGCGTCTTCCCGGCCAGCTCGGAGATCTGCAGCGGCGCTTCGGTCTGTGAGCGGTAGTCTGCGGAGCGTGACGCGTCGCCCAGCCGCACAAAACTCGTCCAGAATTCAACTTCTTAGGTAGAATGCATTCATGGAGACCGAGACGGCCACCCCCTGGCTCACCGACGCCGAACAGTGCGCCTGGCGCACGTATCTGGACGTCAACAGAATGCTGACGCATCAGCTGGAGAAGGATCTCCAGCCCTTCGGCCTGACGATGAACGACTACGAGATCCTGGTCAATCTCTCGGAGTCGGCGGAACGGCGACTCCGCATGAGCGACCTCGCCACCGCCACCCTTCAGTCCAAGAGCCGGCTCTCCCACCAGATCACCCGGATGGAGAACGCCGGACTGGTCCACCGCGAGCACTGCGAGTCGGACCGGCGCGGACTGTACGCGGTGCTCACCGACCTCGGCATGGAGACCATGCGCAAGGTCGCGCCGCACCACGTCGAGGCCGTGCGCAAGCACTTCATCGGGCAGCTCAGCCCCGAGGCGCTGACCGCCCTCCACGAGTCGCTGAAGCCGGTCGCGGAGGAACTGCGCGGCCGCCGCGGCAAGCTCTGAGGCATAGGTACGGGACGGGCCCGGCGCCCCCGAGGGGGTGCCGGGCCCGTCCCGTGTGCGTACGGGTCCGTACCGCCTACTGGCCCGTCAGGCTCGCGATCAGCTCGTCCGCCGCCGCGTACGGGTCGAGCGTGCCCGCCGTGATCCGCTCCGCGAGCGCGTCGAGCCGCCGGTCGCCGTGCAGGTCGCCGATCCGCTCGCGCAGCGCCGTCACCGCGATCGTCTCGACCTCGCGGGCCGCCCGGGCCCGGCGGCGCTCCGCGAGCACCCCGCGCTCCTCCATCCACGCCCGGTGCTTCTCCAGCGCCTCGACGACCTCGTCGACGCCCTCGCCGCGCGCCGCGACCGTCTTGACGATCGGCGGCCGCCAGTCGCCCGGGGCGCGCGCCTCGCCGAGGCCCAGCATGTGGTTGAGCTCGCGGGCGGTGGCGTCGGCGCCGTCCCGGTCGGCCTTGTTGACCACGTACACGTCGCCGATCTCCAGGATGCCCGCCTTCGCGGCCTGGATGCCGTCGCCCATGCCGGGCGCGAGCAGCACCACGGAGGTGTCGGCCTGGGAGGCGATCTCCACCTCCGACTGGCCGACGCCGACCGTCTCCACCAGGATCACGTCGCAGCCGGCCGCGTCGAGGACGCGGATGGCCTGCGGGGCGGACCAGGCGAGGCCGCCGAGGTGGCCGCGGGTGGCCATGGAACGGATGTAGACGCCGGGGTCGGAGGCGTGCTCCGACATCCGGACCCGGTCGCCGAGCAGCGCGCCGCCGCTGAACGGCGAGGACGGGTCGACGGCGAGGACGCCGACCCGCTTGCCCGCCCGCCGGTACGCGCTGACCAGCGCCGAGGTCGAGGTCGACTTGCCGACGCCGGGCGAGCCGGTGAGGCCCACCACGTAGGCGTTGCCGGTCAGCGGGGCGAGCGCCGCCATCACCTCGCGCAGCTGCGGGGACGCCCCCTCCACGAGTGAGATCAGCCGGGCCACGGCGCGCGGCCGGCCCTCCCGTGCCTGGGCGACCAGTGCGGGGACGTCCACCATCTCAGCGTGCTCCTTGCGTCGAGCGTCGGGATCTTGCGGGCCCGGTGCGCGTACGCGCGCGTACACGCACCGGGAGGGACGCGTACCGGATGCGCGGACCGCGGGGCCCGGGGGTACGCGTCAGGCGTACGGGTCCGGTGCGTGCACCGGGCCCGTACGCCTGTGTACCGGACCGCCCGCCGGACCCGGGTCCCTCCCCGGGTCCGGCGGCCTTCGTCCGGCCTGGTCCGGAAGACAGGACCTGAGTGTCCGGCCTACTTCTTGCCGGGGACGCGCACGATCAGGGCGTCGCCCTGGCCGCCGCCGCCGCACAGGGCCGCCGCGCCCGTGCCGCCGCCGCGCCGCTTCAGCTCCAGGGCCAGGTGCAGCACCAGACGGGCGCCGGACATCCCGATCGGGTGACCGAGGGCGATGGCGCCACCGTTCACGTTCACCTTTTCCGGGGTGATGCCGAGGTCCTTCATGGACTGGTACGAGACCGCGGCGAACGCCTCGTTGATCTCGATCAGGTCCAGGTCGGCGACCTCCTTGCCCTCCTTCTTCAGGGCGTGCAGGATCGCGTTCGACGGCTGCGACTGGAGCGAGTTGTCCGGGCCGGCCACGTTGCCGTGGGCGCCGATCTCGGCGATCCACTCCAGGCCCAGCTCCTCGGCCTTGGCCTTGCTCATCACGACGACGGCGGCGGCGCCGTCGGAGATCTGCGAGGACGTGCCGGCGGTGATCGTGCCGTCCTTGGTGAAGGCCGGGCGGAGCTTGCCGAGCGACTCGGCGGTCGTCTCGGGGCGGATGCCCTCGTCCTTGGCGAAGACGACCGGGTCGCCCTTGCGCTGCGGGATCTCGACCGGGGTGATCTCGGCCTCGAAGACGCCGTTCTTCTGGGCGGTGGCGGCGCGCTGGTGCGACAGGGCGGCCAGCTCGTCCTGCGCCTGGCGCGGAATCCCCAGGCGGGTGTTGTGCTTCTCGGTGGACTCGCCCATGGCGATGCCCTCGAAGGAGTCGGTGAGACCGTCATACGCCATGCAGTCGAGCATCTCGATCGCGCCGTACTTGTAGCCCTCACGGGACTTCGGCAGCAGGTGCGGGGCGTTGGTCATCGACTCCTGGCCGCCCGCGACCACGATGTCGAACTCGCCCGCGCGGATGAGCTGGTCGGCGAGCGCGATGGCGTCGAGGCCGGACAGACACACCTTGTTGATGGTGAGCGCCGGGACGCTCATCGGGATGCCGCCCTTGACGGCGGCCTGGCGGGCGGGGATCTGGCCGGCGCCCGCCTGGAGCACCTGGCCCATGATCACGTACTGCACCTGGTCGCCGCCGATGCCGGCCCGGTCCAGGGCGGCCTTGATCGCGAAACCGCCCAGATCGGCGCCGGAGAAGGACTTCAGCGAGCCGAGCAGGCGGCCCATGGGCGTCCGGGCGCCCGCGACGATCACAGAGGTGGTACCGGTCGTTCCAGTCATGAGCCGCGGCCCCTTGGGATGAGGAGTGAACGAGGGTTTACCTTCAATGTACTGAGCGGTGCCGGGCCCGGTCACCGGCCTTCCGGTGTGACGGCGCGCACGTTGCGTAACCATGCGGCCGGCGCTGCACTGGAGACATGCTGACGCGAATCGACCACATCGGGATCGCCTGTTTCGACCTGGACAAGACCGTCGAGTTCTACCGGGCGACCTACGGCTTCGAGGTCTTCCACTCGGAGATCAACGAGGAGCAGGGCGTCCGGGAGGCCATGCTCAAGATCAACGAGACCTCGGACGGCGGAGCCTCGTACCTCCAGCTCCTGGAGCCCACCCGCGAGGACTCGGCGGTGGGCAAGTGGCTGGCGAAGAACGGCGAGGGCGTGCACCACATCGCCTTCGGCACCGCGGACGTCGACGGCGACGCCGCGGCCATCCGGGACAAGGGGGTCCGGGTGCTCTACGACGAGCCCCGCGTCGGCTCCATGGGATCCCGCATCACCTTCCTCCACCCCAAGGACTGCCACGGCGTCCTGACCGAGCTCGTCACCTCCGCGACGCCCTCTTCCGGCCCTTCCGCTGACCACTCCTCAGCGGAGCACTGACCTGACGGATTCCCGGCCCGGTAGAGTGGGCCACTCCGGGCCGGGGCCGGTCGGAGCCGTGTGCGCGCGGCACCGAAGTCAGGATGTCGGGGTCGTCCGATCTGCCACGATTCCCCGGGGGTCCGCCCTCGGCCGTGAGGGCGTGCTCGTTGGAGTGTTGCGACCAGGGGACGGATGGACCGCGCAGTGCGGGGCTACGAACGCCAGGAGAGCCAGCGAGCCGAGGACGACCATCTCTCGCGGTTCGAAGCCGAGATGGAACGGCTGAAGAAGGAACGAGAGAAGGCCGTCCAGCACGCCGAGGATCTCGGGTACCAGGTCGAGGTCCTGCGTGCCAAGCTCCACGAGGCGCGCCGCACCATCGCGTCCCGGCCCGCCTACGACGGCGCCGACGCCGGCTACCAGGCCGAGCAGATGCTGCGCAACGCGCAGGCGCAGGCGGAGCAGTTGCGCCAGGACGCCGAGCGCGAGCTGCGCGAGGCGCGCGCCCAGACGCAGCGCATCCTCCAGGAGCACGCCGAACAGCAGGCCCGGCTCCAGTCCGAGCTGCACACCGAGGCCGTCCAGCGCCGTCAGCAGCTCGACCAGGAGCTCAACGAGCGCCGTAAGACGGTCGAGTCGCACGTCAACGAGAACGTGGCGTGGGCCGAGCAGTTGCGCGCGCGTACGGAGTCCCAGGCCCGCCGGCTGATGGAGGAGTCGCGCGCCGAGGCGGAGCAGTCACTGTCCGCCGCGCGCGCCGAGGCCGCCCGGATCGCCGAGGAGACCCGGCGCCGGGTCGGCGCCGAGGCGGAGGCGGCCCGGTCCGAGGCCGAAGCGATTCTGCTGCGCGCCCGCAAGGACGCCGAGCGGATGCTCAGCACCGCGGCCGGGCAGGCCGAGGAGGCCGTCGGCCACGCCGAGCGGCTGCGTTCCACCACCACCGCCGAGACCGAGCAGGCCCGCCGCGAGGCCGCCGAGCTGTCCCGCGCGGCCGACGTGCGCGTCCAGGAGGCCGAGGAGGAGCTCCGGCAGGCCCGGACGCGGGCCGAGCGCACCCTGGCCGCGGCCAAGGACGCCGCCGCGAAGGAGCTGGCGGGCGCCGAGTCCGTCAACGAGGCACGTACCCGTACCGCCAAGGCCGAGATCGCCCGGCTCGTCGGCGAGGCCACCAAGGAGGCCGAGGCCCTCAAGGAGCAGGCCGAGGAGCAGCTGCGCGAGGCCGCCGACGCGGCCGAGCGGATGGCCGCCGAGGCCTCGGAGAAGGCCCTCGCGGCCGCCGCCGAGGACTCCGCCGCCGCGCTCGCCAAGGCCGCCCGGCAGGCCGAGGAGATCCTGAGCAAGGCGTCCGACGACGCCCAGGAGACCACCCGCAAGGCCGCCGAGAAGGCGGAGCGGCTGCGCACCGACGCCGAGACCGAGGCGGACCGGCTGCGGCGGACCGCCGAGGAGCAGGCCGACGAACTGCTCGGTTCGGCGAAGGACGACACCAAGGAGTACCGCGCCAAGACGGTCGAGCTGCAGGAGGAGGCGCGCCGGCTGCGCGGCGAGGCCGAGCAGCTGCGGGCCGAGGCGGTCGCCGAGGGCGAGCGGATCCGCGGCGAGGCGCGCCGGGAGGCCGTCCAGCAGATCGAGGAGTCGGCGAAGACCGCCGAGGAGCTGCTGACCAAGGCCCGGACGGACGCCGACGAGCTGCGCGCGAACGCGAACGCCGAGAGCGAGCGGGTCCGCGGCGAGGCCATGGAGCGCGCCCAGACGCTGCGTACCCAGGCCGAGGAGACGCTGGAGCGCACCCGCGCCGAGGCGGAGCGGCTGCGCGTGGAGGCCGAGGAGCAGGCCGAGTCGGTCAAGGAGGCGGCCGACGCCGCCGCCCTCGCGCTGCGCGAGGAGGCCGAGCGGGGTGCCGAGGCGCTGCGCGCGGAGGCCGCCGAGGAGCTGGCCCGGCTGCGTACCGAGGCCGCGGACAAGCTGGAGTCGGCCGGCCAGGAGCTGGCCGGCGCGCGGGCCGAGAGCGAGCGGATCCGGCGCGAGGCCGCCGAGGAGACGGAGCGGCTGCGGACGGAAGCCGCCGAGCGGGTCCGTACGCTGCGGGCGCAGGCCGAGGAAGAGGCCGAGCGGCTGCGCACGGAGGCGGCCGAGGACGCGTCCACGGACCGCGCCGAGGCCAAGGCCGCGGCGACCGCGCTGCGCGAGGAGGCCGCGGCGGAGGCCGAACGGCTGAAGTCGGAGGCGCAGGAGACCGCCGACCGGGTACGTGCCGAGGCCGGGGCCGCCGCCGAGCGGATCGCCGCCGAGGCCGCCGAGGCGCTGGCCGCGGCCCGCGAGGAGGCCGAGCGGCGTCGCCGGGAGGCCGAGGAGACGCTGGAGTCGGCGCGTTCCGAGGCGGGCCGCGAGCGCGAACTGGCGCGCGAGCGGAGCGAGGAGCTCCTCGCCGCCGCGCGCAAGCGGGTCGAGGAGGCCGCGGCCGAGGCCGAGCGGCTGGTCGAGGAGGCGGAGGCCCGGGCGACCGAGCTGGTGTCCGCCGCCGAGCAGACCGCGCACGAGGTACGCGAGTCGGTCGCGGGTCTGCGCGAGGCGGCCGAGGAGGAGATCGCCGGGCTGCGCAGCGCGGCCGAGCACGCGGCGGAGCGCACCCGTACCGAGGCGCAGGAGGAGGCGGACCGGGTCCGCACCGACGCGTACGAGGAGCGGGAGCGGGCCTCCGAGGACGCGACCCGGACGCGCGAGCGCGCCCAGGAGGAGTCCGCGGCCGCGAAGGACCTGGCCGAGCGGACGGTCAAGCAGGCGATCGCCGACGCGGAGAAGCTGAAGTCGGACACGGCCGAGTACGCGCAGCGGATCCGTACCGAGGTGTCGGACGAGCTGGCGGCGGCGGACCAGGACGCGGCGCGTACGCGCGCGGACGCCCGTTCCGACGCGAACCGGATCCGTTCGGAGGCGGCCGGACAGGCCGAGACGGTGGTCGGCGACGCCCGTACGGAGGCGGAGCGGATCGGCGCCGAGGCCGAGCAGGTCCTCGACGACGCCCGCAAGGCCGCCGACAAGCGGCGCGCGGACGCCGCCGAGCAGGCCGACGCGCTCATCGGCGAGGCGACGACCGAAGCCCAGCGGGTCACCGCCGAAGCGACCGCGGAGGCCCAGCGAGTCACCACCGAGGCGACGACCGAAGCCCAGCGGGTCACCGCCGAAGCGACCGCGGAGGCCCAGCGGCTCGCCACCGAGGCCGCCGAGCTGCTGGAGTCGACCGAGCAGGACGCGGCCCGCACACGCGCGGAGGCCGAGCAGGTCAAGGCCGACGGCGAAGCCGAGGCGGAGGCCCTGCGGGCCGCCGCCCGCGCGGACGGCGAGCAGGTCCTCGACGAGGCGCGCAAGGCCGCCGACAAGCGTCGTTCGGACGCCGCCGAGCAGGCGGACACGCTCATCGGCGAGGCGTCGGCGGAGGCTGAGCGGCTCACCACCGAGGCCGCCGAGCTGCTGGAGTCGACCGAGCAGGACGCGGCCCGCACACGCGCGGAGGCCGAGCAGGTCAAGGTGGACGGCGAGGCGCACGCGCAGGCGCTGCGCAGTGCCGCGCTCGCTGACGCCGACCGGATCCTGGACGAGGCGCGCAAGAAGGCGGACCAGCGCCGTTCGGACGCGGCGGAGCAGGCCGACACCCTGATCGGCGAGGCCCGCAAGGAGGCCGAGCGGATCGGCGCCGAGGCCGAGCAGGTCCTCGACGACGCCCGCAAGGCCGCCGACCAGCGCCGTACGGACGCCGCCGAGCAGGCGGACACGCTCATCGGCGAGGCCCGCAAGGAAGCCGAGCGGATCGCCGTGGAGGCGGCCCGGGTCAAGGACGCGGCGGAGAAGGCGGCGGAGGAGATGCGCGCGTCGGCGCGCGCCGAGGCCGACCGGACGCTCGACGAGGCCCGCGAGTCGGGCGCGAAGAAGCGCGCGGACGCGGCCGAGCAGGCCGACCAGCTGATGGCCAAGGCCCAGGAGGAGGCGCTGCGCGCCACCACCGAGGCGGAGGAGCAGGCGGACACGATGGTCGGCGCGGCCCGTACGGCGGCCGAGCGGATCGTGGCCGAGGCGACCATCGAGGGCAACTCGCTGGTGGAGAAGGCCCGTACGGACGCCGACGAGCTGCTGGTCGGCACGCGTGCCGACGCGGCCGCCATCCGGGAGCGCGCGGAGGAGCAGCGCACCCGGGTGGAGAGCGAGGTCGAGGAGCTGCACGAGCGGGCGCGGCGTGAGACGGCCGAGCAGATGAAGTCGGCCGGCGAGCGCGTCGACAAGCTGGTGAAGGCCGCGGAGGAGCAGAGCACCGCGGCCGAGGAGAAGGCCAAGCGGACGCTCTCGGAGGCGAGTTCCGAGGCGAGCAAGGTCCGGATCGCGGCCGTGAAGCGGGCCGAGTCCCTGCTGAAGGAGGCCGAGCAGAAGAAGGCCTCGCTGGTGGCGGAGGGCGAGCGCATCAAGGCGGAGGCCGAGGAGATCAAGGCGGAGGCGGAGCAGGAGGCCGAGCGGACGGTGTCCGAGGGCCGCCGTGAGCTGGAGGTCATCGTGCGCAGGCGCGAGGACATCAATGCCGAGATCTCCCGTGTCCAGGACGTCCTGGAGGCGTTGGAGTCTTTCGAAACGCCGTCGGCCGACGGGAAGGACGGGACGAAGGCGGGGGCATCGGCTGGTTCAGGCCGTTCGGGTGGCAAGAACTCTCGGTGACAGCCACTCAAAAGACTGGACATTCTCCAGATCAAACGGGCATATGCTCGATGACACGCCGCTTAGACCCCTAGGATTCCCTCTAACACCTCACACCTCACAACACACCGGTCTCTTTCGACAGGAACCCCATGAGCGACACATCCTCCCCCTTCGGCTTCGAGCTCGTGCGGCGCGGTTACGACCGCGGTCAGGTGGACGACCGCATTACCAAGCTCGTCGCCGACCGTGACAGTGCTCTGGCCCGAATCACCTCGCTGGAGAAGCGGATCGAGGAGTTGCACCTCGAAACGCAGAACGCCCAGACCCAGGTCACCGACGCCGAGCCGTCGTACGCCGGTCTCGGTGCCCGCGTGGAGAAGATCCTGCGTCTCGCCGAGGAGGAGGCGAAGGACCTGCGCGAGGAGGCCCGTCGCGCCGCCGAGCAGCACCGTGAGCTGGCGGAGTCCGCGGCCCAGCAGGTCCGCAACGACGCCGAGGCGTTCTCGGTCGAGCGCAAGGCGAAGGCCGAGGACGACGGGGTACGGATCGTCGAGAAGGCGCAGGGCGAGGCCAACTCGCTGCGCGCCGACGCGCAGAAGGACGCCCAGTCGAAGCGTGAGGAGGCGGACGCCCTCTTCGAGGAGACCCGCGCCAAGGCCGCCCAGGCCGCCGCGGACTTCGAGACCAACCTGGCCAAGCGCCGTGAGCAGTCCGAGCGCGACCTGGCGTCCCGCCAGGCCAAGGCGGAGAAGCGGCTGGCCGAGATCGAGCACCGGGCGGAGCAGCTGCGCCTGGAGGCCGAGAAGCTGCGGACCGACGCGGAGCGCCGGGCCCGTCAGACGGTGGAGACGGCGCAGCGCCAGTCCGAGGACATCGTGGCCGACGCGAACGCCAAGGCCGACCGTATCCGCAGCGAATCGGAGCGCGAGCTGGCGGCGCTGACGAACCGCCGCGACTCCATCAACGCGCAGCTGACCAACGTCCGCGAGATGCTGGCCACGCTGACCGGTGCCGCCGTGGCCGCGGCCGGCTCCCCGATGGACGAGGACCGCACGGCCGGCGTCCCGGCCCAGCAGTCGCGCTGATCTTCCGGGCGCGCGTCTTCCCCCGGGCGCGCGCCTGACGGTGCCTGATCGCACCCGACGGCGTCGAAGCACGACGGAACATGCCCGATCACGCCTGATCACCTCTGGGCATGTCCGAAAGAAACCCTCTGCCATTCCGGTGGCGGAGGGTTTTTCGTGCCCTTAGGTTGGTACGCATGATCGAGCTGGCGGGTCTCACCAAGCGCTTCGGTGCGAAGACGGCGGTCGACAACCTGACCTTCTCGGTACGGCCGGGGGTGGTCACGGGCTTCCTCGGGCCCAACGGGGCGGGCAAGTCGACGACGATGCGGATGATGCTGGACCTGGACAACCCGACGAGCGGGACGGTCCGGATCGACGGCAAGCACTACCGCGACCTGAAGGAGCCCCTGAAGTACATCGGGGCGCTGCTCGACGCCAAGGCGATGCACGGGGGCCGTTCGGCGTACAACAACCTCCTCTGTCTGGCGCAGTCGAACCGCATCCCGGAGCGGCGGGTCGGCGAGGTGCTCGACCTGGTGGGCCTGACGGCGGTGGCGCGCAAGAAGTCGAAGGGCTTCTCGCTCGGCATGGGCCAGCGGCTGGGGATCGCGTCGGCGCTGCTCGGCGATCCCGAGATCCTCATGTTCGACGAGCCGGTGAACGGCCTCGACCCCGAGGGCATCCACTGGATCCGCAACCTGATGAAGGCGCTGGCGGCCGAGGGCCGGACCATCTTCGTGTCCAGCCACCTCATGAGCGAGATGGCGCTGACCGCGGACCATCTGATCGTCATCGGCCAGGGCCGGCTGCTCGCCGACACGTCGATGGCCGAGTTCATCCAGCAGAACTCCCGGAGTTACGTGCGGCTGCGCTCCCCGCAGCAGGAGCGGCTGCGGGACATGCTGCACGGCGAGGGCTTCGTCGTGGTGGAGGCGGGCGGCGGGGTCCTGGAAGTGGACGGGACGACGACGGAGCGGCTGGGCGAGCTGGCGGCCGCGCACCGGATCACGCTGCACGAGCTGAGTTCCCAGCGGGCGTCGCTGGAGGAGGCGTTCATGCAGATGACGGCGGCGGCGGTGGAGTACCACGCGCAGGGGACGGACATCCACAGCGGCGCGGTCGCGGCCTGGCCCGGGACCGAGCCGGACGCCGGTTCCGAACCCGGGTCCGGAACCGGAACCGGGCCGGAGTCCGGGCCGCGCTGGGGCGACAGCTTCAAGGGAGGGGCCTGAGCGATGGCGGCGGCATCCGCGGTCCTGCGGTCGGAGTGGACCAAGATCCGGACGGTCTCGTCCACGGTGTGGACGCTGGCGAGCGCCCTGGTGGTGACGGTGGCGATGGGCGCGGCGCTGAGCGCGCTGATGCGCTCGCAGTTCGACCACCTCGACCCGATCCAGCGGGCCACCTTCGACCCGACCTTCGTCAGCTTCTCCGGGATGGTGCTCGGGCAGCTGGCGATGGTGGTCTTCGGCGTGCTCGTGGTCGGCACCGAGTATTCGTCGGGCATGATCCGCACCTCGCTCGCGGCGGTCCCGCAGCGGGCCGCCTTCCTCTTCTCGAAGATCACGGTGGCGGCGGTGCTCGCCTTGGTGGTGGGGCTCGCGACCGGCTTCCTGTCGTTCTTCCTCGGCCAGGCGCTGCTCGGCGACCACCGCACCACCCTCGGCGCGGACAACGTGCTGCGCGCGGTGATCGGTGCCGGCCTCTACATGGGGCTGATCGCGCTGTTCTCGATGGGCGTGACGACGATGCTGCGCAGCTCGATGCTGTCGCTGGGCATCCTCGTGCCGTTCTTCTTCCTGATCTCCCAGATCCTCTCGGCGGTCCCGAAGGCCAAGGAGGTCGCCCGCTACTTCCCGGACCAGGCCGGCTCCAAGATCATGCAGGTGGTACCGGAGGCGCTGGGCGGCGAGAAGGCGCCGTACGGCCCGTGGGGCGGCCTCGGGATCATGGTCCTGTGGGTGCTCGCGGCGCTGCTCGGCGGGTACGTGGTGCTCAAGAAGCGGGACGCGTAGAGCTGCCCCACCTCCCCCGGAGCGCCCGAGAGATCACGATTCGGCTGACGCGGAACCGTAAAGAGCTGGTTAAGCTCTTCGCTCGTACGGGGGATTCCGGCCGACGGCCGTCACGCCCCGACGACCCGACCTTGTCGATGGGGCTGGAGAATGATCGAGGCAGTCGGCCTGACCAAGCAGTACGGCGCGAAGACGGCGGTGGACAACCTTTCCTTCCAGGTACGGCCCGGGCACGTGACCGGCTTCCTGGGCCCCAACGGCTCGGGCAAGTCGACGACGATGCGCATGATCCTCGGCCTCGACCGGCCGACGGCCGGGCACGTGACGATCGGCGGGCACCCGTTCCGGCAGCTGCCGAACGCGCCCCGCCAGGTCGGCGCGCTGCTCGACGCGAAGGCCGTGCACGGCGGCCGCAGCGCCCGCAACCACCTGCTGTCGCTCGCGCAGCTCGCCGGGATCCCGGCCCAGCGCGTGGACGAGGTGCTCGGCGTGGTCGGCCTGCAGGACGTGGCCCGGCGCCGCTCCAACGGCTTCTCGCTCGGCATGGGCCAGCGCCTCGGCATCGCGGCGGCGCTCCTCGGCGACCCGCAGGTGCTGCTGTTCGACGAGCCGGTCAACGGCCTCGACCCGGAGGGCATCCTCTGGGTCCGCAACCTGATGAAGAAGCTGGCCTCCGAGGGCCGCACCGTGTTCGTCTCCAGCCACCTCATGAGCGAGATGGCGCTGACCGCGGACCATCTGATCGTCATCGGCCGCGGCCGGCTGCTCGCCGACATGAGCGTGACGGACTTCATCTCGGCGAACTCGGCCGACTTCGCCCGGGTGCGCACGCCGCAGACCGATCCCGCCCAGCGCGAGAAGCTGACGACGGCGCTCACCGAGGCCGGCGGCGGCGTGATGCCGGAGCCGGACGGCGCGCTGCGGGTGACCGGTCTCGCGCTGCCGCGGATCAGCGACCTCGCGCACGAGGCGGACATCCGGCTGTGGGAGCTCTCGCCGCACCAGGCGTCGCTGGAGGAGGCGTACATGCGCATGACGCAGAGCGCCGTGGACTACCGGTCGACCGACGACCGGCTCGCCCACCTCCAGCCGCCGGCCGCGCCGTACCAGCTGCCGGAGCAGCAGGGGCCGGTGATCCCCGAGGTGCCGCAGCAGGGCTGGTACGCCCCGCCGCCGCCCGGACAGAACCCGTACGCCACCCCGGCGGCGCCCGTCGCGCCCGCGGCCCCGGCCGTACCGCCGCAGAACGCTCCCGCCGCCCCGCGGACGATGCAGCCGCAGCCCCAGTCGCCGCAGAACGCCGAGGACGCCCGATGACGACCCCTCCCCCGAGCCCCAGCCCGGCTCCGATCCCGGTCCCGAACCAGGCGCCGAATCCGAACCAGGCGCCGGTCCACCACCAGGCGCCGCACCCGGCTCAGGCCCCGGCCCAGGCGCCGCACCCGGCCCAGGCCCCGGCCCAGGCCCCGATGCCGGTCCCCGGTCCGGCGCAGGGCATGGCCCCGGCCGCCGCGTACCCGGGCATGCCGCCCGCGATGCCGCCGGGCGCCGCCCCGCACGCGTACGTCTCCCCCATCCCGGTCCGCGCGGCCCACCTCGGCGACGCGCTCGCCTCCGAGTGGACCAAGATCCGCTCGGTGCGCTCCACCATGTGGACGCTGGGGACCATGGTGCTGCTGATGGTCCTCATCGGGCTCGGCGTCGCCCTGGTCGCCTCCTCGGCGGCCGGGGAGAGCTCGTCCGATTCGGCGCTCGCCCTCGGCTTCTTCGGCCTGCTGCCGGCCTCGATCTGTGTGATGACGCTCGGCGTGCTGACGATCAGCTCGGAGTTCGGCACGGGCATGATCCGTACGACGCTGACCGCCTGCCCGAGCCGCGCCCGGGTGCTCACCGCGAAGGCGCTGATCTTCTTCCTGCTGGTGTTCACCCTGGTCACCGTGGTGGCGGCGGTGCTCGGCGCGATGCAGGTGGCGATGGTCGGCTCCGCGACGCCGTCCGCCGCGGAGTGGCTGCGGGCCACCGTCGGCGCGGGGCTCTACCTGGCTCTGCTCGGGCTGCTCGCGCTGGGCGTGGGCGCGATCGTGCGGCATTCGGCGGGTGCGATCACGGTGATGATCGGTGTGCTGCTGCTGCCGCTGGTGGCGGCGCTGTTCATGTTCTCCGAGGCGATGCGGCCGCTGCAGGAGCTGCTGTCCACGTACGCGATCCCCTCGCAGATGATCGCGCTGTACAGCGACACCGCGCCGTTCGGCGACAGCGGCCCGGCGGGCTGGGAGCCGGTGCTGATCATGGCCGGGCTCGCGGCCGCCGCGCTCGGCGCGGCCTACGCACTGCTCGGCAACCGGGACGTGTGAGGACCGGTCGCCCGGCCGTCAGGGCCGCTCAGTAACGAGGCGCGTTACGGGACCGCTGCACCCGCGAGGTGCGGCGGTCCTTCGCGTTCCAGCAGGCCTTGTGCCAGTGCCGGCGGTCGTCGACGCCGCCGTACTCCGGCCAGGCCACCACGTGCGGCGCGGCCGCCGGGATCTCCTGGTCGCAGCCGGGGCAGCGGTAGCGCTTGCCGGGCGCGCTCGCGCCGGCGACATTGCGGACGTACCACTCCTCGCCCTGCCAGGTCTCGGTGCTCTGCGCGCCGCCGTACCGGTCGCCGTCCGAATCTCCCTGCCGTACGGGCTTCTCACCGCCGCGCGGGCGGTTGTGACGCGGGGACACTTCGACACCTCACCGAGGTCGGGAACACGGACGGTTCCTTCCAGCGTACGGGCCGCGATCAGGTGCCTCCGACCTCGGGTGCGGGGGATCAGCCGAAAATCGCAAGAGATTCGCGGAAGGCCGTTGCCTTTGGCACGTGTCAGGCGTTGTTGCCATGGAAGGGGGAGTTCGCCGGGGGCTCCGTGGGAGGAGACGCGCCGGCCACGAGGAGGCAGAAAAGCAATGCGCGTGGGTACGTTCGTCCTGGCCGCCCAGTTCCCGGGCCAGGGTCAGGCGGAGCCGCTGTACCGGGCCGTCCGCACCGCCGAGGCCGCCGAGGAGGCGGGGCTCGACGAGGTGTGGCTGGCCGAGCACCATTTCGTGCCGTACGGGGTGTGCCCGTCGGCCGTCACCCTGGCCGCCCTGCTCCTGGGCCGGACCCGCCGGATCCGGGTCGGCACCGCCGTCAGCGTACTGCCGACCGTCCACCCGGTGGCACTCGGCGAGCAGGCGGCGCTGCTGCACGTGACCTCGGGCGGGCGGTTCACGCTCGGGGTGGGCCGGGGCGGCCCGTGGATCGACCTGGAGGTCTTCGGCGCGGGACTGCCCGCGTACGACGAGGGCTTCCCGGAATCGCTCGACCTGCTGCTGCGCTGGCTCACCCGGCCGCGGGTGGCCGCCGCCGGGGAACGCTACGCGTTCCGCGAGGTGGCGGTGGTGCCGGCGCCCGGGGAGCTGATCGGCGGGGCGGCCTCGCCCGAGGTCCTGGTGGCCTGCACCTCGCCGAAGAGCGTGCGGCTCGCCGCCGAGCGCGGCCTGCCGATACTCCTCGGCATGCACTGCGGCGACGAGGACAAGGCCGCGATGGTGGAGTCCTGGGCGCGCCACGCACGGGAGGCGGGGCGCGACCCGGACGAAATCGCCCGGATCGGGGCCGGACACGTCTCCGCCGGGGTGGTCCAGCTCGCCGATCACGGCCCGGAGGCGGCGCGCACGCTGTTGAAAACGATGCCGGGCTGGCTGAAACAGGGCCTCGGAGCCCATGTCACGGCGGACGGACGGCAGCGGGTGATGCGCGATCCGGTGGCGTACACGGAGCTGTTGTGCGGACTGCACGCGGTGGGGACGCCACGGCTCGCGGCGGACCGGCTCGCGGCGACGGCGGAGCGTACGGGCATCACGCGCTTCGCCCTGCTGGCCGAGGGGTCGGGCGATCTCGCGACGACCGAGGAGAACGTGCGGCGGCTGGGCGCCGAGGTGCTTCCGCAGCTGCGCTGAGGGGGCGGGAACCCGCGCGGAGGCCCGCGCGGACGCCGTGGACCCGGCCCCCGAGGGGGTCGGGTCCTCGGCCGTGTTCGGGAAGTTTCTCCCCTGGAGGTTCACCTGGGGGTCCACTGGGGGTTCTCCCAGGCCACGGGCAGACGACACTGCTTCCCGGACACGGCCGAGGCAGGCGCCCCGGGTGCCGCCCGACGCGAAAGACCGTGCCGCCACTGCCGTGTCCGCGGTGCTTCCCGGGTCGGTACGGCGCGGCGGCGCCGGGCGCTTCGGTCAGCAGTCGCGCAGTTCCGGCGACTGGTTGAGCAGCTGCCCTCGTACGGAAGTGAAGCGGGCGAGCCGGTCGTCGGAGGCGGCGTCCAGCGGGAAGACCGCCACCCGGTGGCAGTTCTGGAAGGCGAGGCGCACGCCGAAGTGCCGCTGGAGGGCACCGCGGATGGCATCACTCGCGAGCGCGCGCAGCAGCTGGCCGCGTGCCTGCTCGTCCGGCGGCGGGGTCTGGTTGTCGGCGAACTCTCCGCCTTCGACCTCCAGCTGTGCCACCAGAGAGCTGATCATCTCCCACGCGTAGGGCAGGGAGGTCCGGACGCAGTCGACGAAGTCGGCTTCGTCGACCTCGCCTCGCTCGGCCTGTGCCAACAGCGCCGGTGAGACGTCGAGCGACATGGGTTCTCCTCTCGCGACCCCGGAAGGCGGGGTCTTACGGGCAGGGCCGGGGGGCCGCGGCGCGCACACAGCGTGCACGGACGACGACCTCCCGTCCTCCACGGTAAGGGCCGGGTCCGGCCCGCACCAGGAGAATGGGCACACAACCAGCCATGCCCACAGGGGAGTTGGACGTACGCCGGGCGTACGCCGGGCGGTCACCCGAGCCCGCCGGGCGCCCGAATCGCGCCGGACGGGCTCCGTCTTGTAGCGTTGCGCACCATGCGTCTCGTCATTGCCCGCTGCTCCGTGGACTACGCGGGTCGGCTCACGGCCCACCTGCCCTCCGCGCCCCGTCTGATCCTCGTCAAGGCAGACGGCAGCGTCTCCGTTCATGCGGACGACCGGGCGTACAAACCGCTCAACTGGATGTCGCCGCCGTGCACGCTCAAGGAGTCGGCGGGCGGTGACGCCGCGTCCGGCGCCAACGGCGACGGCGGCGGCGGCGAGACGGTCGCCGCGGCGGTCTGGACCGTCGTCAACAAGGCGGGCGAGAAGCTGATCATCACGATGGAGGAGATCCTCCACGACTCCTCGCACGAGCTGGGCGTGGACCCGGGCCTGATCAAGGACGGTGTGGAAGCGCACCTCCAGGAGCTGCTCGCGGACCGGATCGAGACGCTCGGCGAGGGCTGGACGCTGGTCCGCCGCGAGTACCCGACGGCCATCGGCCCGGTGGACATCCTGTGCCGGGACTCCGACGGCGCTACCGTCGCGGTGGAGATCAAGCGGCGCGGCGAGATCGACGGCGTGGAGCAGCTGACCCGCTACCTCGACCTGCTCAACCGCGACCCGCACCTCGCGCCGGTCAAGGGCATCTTCGCCGCGCAGGAGATCAAGCCGCAAGCCCGCGTGCTGGCGAACGACCGCGGCATCGACTGCGTGGTGCTCGACTACGACGCGCTGCGCGGCATCGAGGACGACAAGCTGCGGCTGTTCTGACCGGCCACGCCGCCGCGTAGGACGGCTGTACGGCGCAGGGCCCTGGTGCGAGCGATCGCACCGGGGCCCTGTGTCGTACCGCCGTACCCGCCCTTCGCCCCGGACCAGGCGGGAGCGTCGAACGGGTCGTGTCCGGTGCTCTCGGGCAGTACGCGTCCGCCCCTGTCCGGCATCGTCATGGCGAGGACTCTGCCACGCCGCGCTGACACCGGCCGGGCACGACGACGAGGGGTGACCCGGGCACCGGGTCACCCCTCGTACGCGTCGTGAGGCCCTCGCGTCAGGCCGTCGCGTCCGTCGACGCGGCCGGGGTGTCGCCGCCGAGGGAGGCGGAGGCGGAGCCGCTGGGGCCGGTGTTGGTGGGGTCCGGCTCCGTGGCGGTCGGCTCGGTGGTCGGCGGAGTCGTGGCGGGGTCGGTGGCCGGCGGCGTGGTGGGCTCCGTGGTCCCCGTCGGGCTCTGGGTCGGGCGCGGCGAGTGCGTGGTCTCCGTGGGGGTCGGCGAGGCGGACCCGGTCGCGGAGGGCGTGTCGGACGGGGTGGCCGTCGGGTCCGTCGAGGCGGTGGTGGTCGGCGCCGTGGTGGCGGTCGGGTCCGGGGCCGCGGGGCCGCCGGGACCGTCGGTGGCGGCGTTCTCGGTGGGCTCGGCGTCGCCGCCGGTGCCGTCCTGCGTACCGTCC
This sequence comes from Streptomyces laurentii, assembly GCA_002355495.1. Taxonomy (GTDB): domain Bacteria; phylum Actinomycetota; class Actinomycetes; order Streptomycetales; family Streptomycetaceae; genus Streptomyces; species Streptomyces laurentii. The sequence goes on along the minus strand of AP017424.1, from coordinate 5,460,475 downwards.
TGGGCGGGCGTGCTGTCCGAGGTGACCTGGTCGCCGGCGCCGGGTTCGTCGCCCTCGCCGGAGGTGGCGCCGAGGGTGACCACGGTGCCGAGGACGGCGGCGAGGAGGACGCCCGCGCCGATGGCGGCCACGTTGCGGCGGGCGCCGGAGAGGATGCCGCCGCGCATGCCGTGCCGGCCGCCCTTGCCCCGCTTCACGGCCGGCGTCACGGTGGTCGCCTGGCCGGGGCGCGGGGCGGAGCCCGGGCCCGCGGCCTGGAGGCGGCCCGTCGCGGCGGTGGCCGCGGGGTCGTCCGGGAAGGCGGCGAAGGCGTCCAGGGACGCCTTGGAGGCCACCGGGGGCATCGGGGTGGCCGGGGTCGGCGGCGCGAGGTCGGGGAAGGCGGACTTCGCCGACAGCGCGCCCGTCGCGGCCGCGCCGCTCATGGGCCCGGCCTTCGGTCCGCTCTTCGGGAGTGCGGCGGTCGGCGCCGCGGCGGGCCCCGTGGGACCGGCCGGGAGCGCGGCGGTCGCGGCGGTCGCGCCCACCGCGCCGCTCGCCGGACCGCCCTTCGGACCGTTCTTCGGTCCGGTCGTCGGAAGCGCGGCGGTCGGCGCCGTCGCGGGACCTGCGGAGCCCGTCGGAAGTGCGGCGGTCGCGGCCGTGGCACTCACCGGACCGGTCTTCGGGGTGCCGCGCTGCGGCAAGGCGGGTCCCTCGCGGCGCGGCAGCCCGGACGCGAGCGGGGCGGGCGTGGCCGGCCCCGGCCCCGGTACGGCGGCGGGCGCCTCGTCCATCGGCGCGACGGCGGACTCGCCGGTGAGGTCGGCGACGAGCGCGAGGGCCCGGCGGCCGGCGACGGTGCCGCGCTTGTCGGCGACGGCGCCGCGCAACCCGATGGACGCCTCCAGTTCGGCGCGGGCCCGCTGGAGGTTGCCCCGGCACAGCGCGAGAACGCCCAACTCGTGGTGGAAGTACGCCTCTTCGGCGACCTCGCCGGCCCGCCGGGCGGCCTCCAGGCCGGCCCGCAGGGCGCGTTCCCAGGCGCCCCAGTGCAGCGCGGCGGCGAAGGCGGGCGCGGCGGCGCGGGCCAGCGGGACGGCGGCGGCGCGCTGTTCGGGGTCGGTGGCCGAGACGAGCGCGGCGAGGGCGGCGAGCAGCGAGTCGGCTTCGGCGCCGGCCCGCTCGGGGGTGACGGAGGGGTGGCCGGCCCACCAGGCGTAGTGCTGGGCGACGGTGTGCGCGCGACCGGCCGGGTCGGCCTCGTACTCCTCGGCGAGGAGCTGGGTGAGGACACCGGCGGCGAGCCGGAAGCGAGTGCCGACCGGGGAGAGCAGGCCGCAGGACAGGAGTTCGCCGACGGCGGCGTCGGCGTGGGTGTCGCCGACGAGCGCGGGCAGGTGCGCCTGGTGCGGGACCTCGCCGCCGAGGGCGACGGCGAACCGCAGGGTGTCCTGGGCGGCACGGCTGAGCCGGGAGGCGAGCAGCACGGCGGGGGCGGCGCCCTGGCCGAGGCTCGGCAGGGAGACGTCGCGCGGCGCGGCGTCGGCGTCCCCGGCGGCGGACGGGGCGCCCGCGCCGGGGCCCGTGCCGAAGGCTTCCTCCAGCGCGCCGAAGGCGTCGAACTCGGCGGGTTCGGCCCGCAGTCGGTCGAGCTGTCGCAGCAGGGCGCCGGCCTGGACGAAGCGGAGCGGCAGCCCCTGGGACTCGAACCACAGGTCGCCGGCCCAGGCGGTCTCCTCGTCGGTGAGGGGACGGCCGGCGGCGGCCGTCAGGAGCGCGACGGCGCCGGCCCGGTCGAGGCCGGTCAGCTCGATCTCTTCGAGGGAGGCCTCGGGCGAGGCGGCGGGGGTGTCGGTCCCGGCGGCGAAGAGGAAGGCGCAGTCGGGGGTGGCGGCGAGCAGTTCGTCGAGCGCGGCGCCGCCGAATTCGAGATCGTCGACGAGGACGATGGCCCCTATCGCGGCCACCTCGCGGTGCAGGTCCTCGCGGTCGGGCCGGAAGGCGGGGGCGTGCTGGACGGCGTAGAAGAGGTCGTACAGCACGTCGGCCGGGGTGCGGTGGTAGCCGGTGAGCCGGACCACGCCGTCGGGGGCGACGCCGGCGCAGTCGGCGGCCACGGCGTCGAGCAGGGCGGTGCGGCCGGAGCCGGCGGGGCCACTGATCCGGGCGGAGCGGCCGCTGGTGAGGTGCTGGACGAGCAGCTCGCGCTGTTCCTGACGCTCGATCAGCCGGAGGGCGGGCGCGGCGGGTCCCGGCGGTACGGGCGGGGCGGCGGCGCGGGCGGCCTCGGCGCGCTCCCGCTCGGTGCGGCGGCGGGGTTCGGCCGGGAGTTCGCCGGGCGGGCAGACCTCGATCTCGCTGCCGTCGAGCGGGTTGAGGGTGAGCAACAGGCCGCCGGAGACGAGACGCGCGGTGCGTACCCGGGTGGAGGCGGTCGGCGCGGGCGCGGGTACGGTGTGCCCCGGGCGGGCGTCCGCGCCCTCGGTGTCGCGACCGTACTCCTCCGGTCCCCGGTTGATCGGGTCCATGGTGCAAGCTCCCAAGCGGCGGACGATGTGCAGGCGAGCCGACCCTAGACGGTTGTCCGAGGTGCGGGAACAGCCGGGGTGCCATGGAGACCAAGACGTCACGGTCTTGTGAGGATTGGGTGTGACGCCTGGTTCTCACAGCGGCTTCACAGGCGCGTGTCGCGTCTGTGACACGGGACGCGCGCGAGGGTGGGGTAACCGTACGGCATATGACGGTGCGACGGACGCGTCGTAAGACATATGCCCGCTGTACGCCGGCAGGCACGCCGGTGCCCATGCCGATAAGCAAGCCGACACGTACGTCGATACGTACGTCGATACGTACGTCGACGCGCACGCCGATACGTGCGCGGGGCACAGTGCGAAGTGGTGCGGTGTGGTGTGGTGTGGTGCGGGGCCCGGAACCGATCCCGTCCTGACGCCGGCGGGGTCAGACCCTCGGCAGCGATTCGGCGGCGAGGCCGCCCTCGATGGCGAGGATGCGGTGCAGCCGGGTGGCGACGAGCAGACGCTGCATCTGGGGCGGTACGCCGCGCAGCACCAGCCGGCGGCCGCAGCGGCCGGCCCTGCGGTGGGCGCCCATGATGACGCCGAGCCCGGTCGCGTCCCAGGAGTCGAGGCCGGTCAGGTCGAGCACGAGGTCGCCGACACCGTCGTCGACCGCCGAGTGCAGGACCGTTCGGGCGTCCGCCGCACTTCGGACGTCGAGGCGGCCCCCGACGACCAGTTCGGCATGGTCGCCCCTGATGTGCATATGCGCTCCCCGAAATGCTCAGTCGTATGCCCGTCTACGCAACCCTTGACTGCCGCATCGGCAGAAGCGTTGCGCCTTGTAAGCGAACCGATATCGAATTTCACCCCTGGGGGCGATGGTGCCGGGGCGGCCGGATCCCTGTGCGGAATCGGTTCACCGCCCCGGCTCGGGGTCCGGGACCTGGTCGTGGAGTGCCCGGACCGGTGTTCTTCGCCGGCCCGCGTGATGCGTAGCTGTCCGTACGTGTCCGTGCGTACCCGCGCGGGTCAGTACGTGTAGAAGCCCTGCCCGCTCTTGCGGCCGATGTCACCCGCGTCCACCATCCGGCGCATCAGCTCCGGCGGCGCGAACTTCTCGTCCTGGGTCTCGGTGTAGATGTTGTTCGTCGCGTTGACGAGGATGTCGACGCCGGTGAGGTCGGTGGTGGTGAGCGGGCCCATCGCGTGCCCGAAGCCGAGCTTGCAGGCGATGTCGATGTCCTCGGCGGTGGCCACGCCCGACTCGTACAGCTTGGCGGCCTCGACGACGAGCGCCGAGATGAGACGGGTGGTCACGAAGCCGGCCACGTCGCGGTTGACGACGATGCAGGTCTTGCCGACGGACTCGGCGAACTCCCGCGCGAAGGCGAGGGTTTCGTCGCTGGTCTTGTAGCCGCGGACCAGCTCGCAGAGCCGCATCATCGGGACCGGCGAGAAGAAGTGGGTGCCGACCACGGCCTCCGGGCGCTCCGTCACGGCCGCGATCTTGGTGATCGGGATGGCGGAGGTGTTGGAGGCGAGGACCGCGCCGTCCTTGGCGACCTTGTCGAGGGAGCGGAAGATCTCGTGCTTGACCTCCAGCTTCTCGAAGACGGCCTCGACGACGATGTCGGCGTCGGCGACCGCTTCGAGGTCGGTCGTCGCCGTGATCCGGCCCAGCGCCGCCTCGGCGTCCGCGGCGGTCATCCGGTCCTTGGCGACGAACCGCTCGTACGAGGTCCGGATCGCGTCGGTACCCCGCGTCAGCGCGGCGTCGGTGACGTCACGCAGGACGACGTCCCAGCCGGCCTGGGCCGAAACCTGCGCGATACCGGACCCCATGAGTCCGGCTCCGATGACGGCGAGCTTCCTGGCCACGTTTCTTCCACCCCTTATCGCCCGAGTCGCCCATCACGACTGTTCACTTTCGGCTCTCCGGCGGAGATTAGCGGGCGGGGGGCGCCATGTGACCGTGAAGTAAGGCATGTCACGCCGGGTTCGACGGACGTCACACTCGCGACACTCCTCCCCCGGGCCGAATGGCCCTGCCCGGGCGGGACCGCGGGGCCCCGGCGGGCCGGGCGCCATGGGTCGGCCGGCCGGCCCGTACGGGAGGATTCGCCGCCCGCTCGCCCCGCCCGCGCGGAGGGACTCGGCCCTCCCGCGTGAACCCGCTCATCCCTCCCGTACCGCGTAGTCGAGCACCGCGTCGCTGAGCAGTTCCTCGACCTCGTCGAGCAGGCCGAGGGCCTCGCGCGACACCTCGTGCGGGTGCCGCCCGGCGAGCATCGCGTCGGTGACGAACTCGACGACGGTCTCCTGGATCCAGATGATCTGACCGCCCACCAGGAACGGCATCGGGTCGCCCGGCCCGGTCCCGGCCTCCTCGCGCAGCGCCTCGACGGTGGCCCGCCGGACCTCCTGTTGGAGGTGATAGAGCCGGGCCTTGAGGGTCGGGGCGTCCTCGATGACCCGCATGAAGTCGGCGAAGCCCTCCATCAGTCCGTACGCGGGCGAGACCGCGCCGACATGGCCCCGGATCTCGCGGAGCACGGCGCGGGCGGCGGACTCCCCCGCGTCCCGGCCGCGGATCATGCGCGCGAGCCGCTGGGTGATCCCGTCCATGCGGTCGAGGAACAGGTCTTCTTTGGCGGGGAAGTAGTTGTACACGGTGTTGACGGAGACGTCGGCGGCCTCCGCGATCTCCGCCACCGTGACGGCCGTGAAGCCACGCTCCAGGAAGAGCCCGGTCGCGATGTCCGAGATCCGCTGTTTCGTCTGCCGCTTCTTGCGTTCCCTCAGCCCTTCAGCCATGCCGCCATCCTAGATGCCCTGAAATTTTGGTGTCATTGCAAAATTTCAGTGACTCTGTTTTTGTAGTCGCATGCACACCACGTCCGTCATCGACGCGTCCGGGCTGTCCCGGACCTTCCGCACCCGGCAGGGCGGCACCGTGGAGGCCGTCCGCGGGATCGACCTGACCGTGCGGCCCGGCGAGATCGTCGGCCTGCTCGGCCCCAACGGCGCCGGCAAGACCACGACCCTGCGCATGCTCAGCACCCTGCTCCCGCCCACCGGCGGCGCCGCCACGATCGCGGGCCACGACCTGCTCCGCGACCCCGTCGGCGTCCGCCGCGCGATCGGTTACGTCGCCCAGTCCGGCGGCGTCGACCCGCAGGAGACCGTCCGCTCCGAACTCGTCATCCAGGGGCGGCTGTACGGGCTGACGCGCGCCGAGGCGGCGGCCCGCGCGGCCGGCGTCGCCGCCGACCTCGACCTCACCGACCTCCTGGACCGCGGGACCACCGCCCTCTCCGGCGGCCAGCGGCGCCGGCTCGACATCGCCCTCGGGCTCGTCCACCGGCCCACGCTGCTCTTCCTCGACGAGCCGACCACCGGCCTCGACCCGGGCAGCCGCGCCGCGCTGTGGGCCCTGGTCCGCCGGCTGCGCGACGAGCACGGCACCACCGTCGTCCTCACCACCCACTACCTCGACGAGGCCGACGCGCTCGCCGACCGGCTGGTGGTCGTCGACGGCGGCGTGGTCGTGGCCGAGGGCTCCCCGGCCGCGCTCAAGGCCGCGCACGGGGCGGACACGCTCCAGGACGCCTTCCTCGCCCTCACCGGCCGCGACCTGACCCCGGCCGACCCGGCCCCGCTCTCCGTCTAGCCCCCTCCGCCCGACCCCTCCGACCAGCCCCTCCGTCCAGCCCCTCCGTCCAGCCTCCTCCGACCCTCTTCAGTCCCTCTTCAGTCCCTCTTAGGAAGCCGTCATGTGGCACGACACCGCGGTGCTGTTCGGGCGTTACGCCCGCCAGACGCTCCGCTCGCCCTTCCAGATCTTCTTCGGCGCCCTGATGCCGCTGCTCTACCTGTTCTTCTTCGGTCCGCTGCTCACCCACCTGCCGCTCGGCCGGACCGGCGACTCCTGGCAGATCCTGGTCCCCGGCCTGCTGCTCCAACTCGGCCTCTTCGGCGCCTCGTTCGCCGGCTTCGCGGTGATCATGGAGAAGAACTGGGGCGTCCTCGAACGCCTCCAGGTGACCCCGGTCAGCCGGCTCGCGCTGCTGCTCGGCCGCACCCTGCGCGACACCGCGCTCTTCGTCTTCCAGGCCGTGCTGCTGATCCTGGCCGCCCTGCTGATGGGCCTGCGGGCGCCGCTCGCCGGGATTCTCATCGGCTTCGGCTTCGTCGCCCTGCTGACGTTCTCGCTGGCCTCGCTGTCGTACGCGCTGGCGCTGAACCTGCGCACCCCGCAGGAGTTCGGCCCGGCGGTCAACACCCTCGCCATGCCGTCGATGCTGCTGTCCGGCCTGATGCTGCCGATGGCCCTGGCCCCGGGCTGGCTGGACACGCTCTCGCACTTCATGCCGTTCCGCTATCTGGTGGACGCGGTGCGGGACGCGTACGTGGGCCGGTACGCGACCTCCACGATGCTGTACGGGGTGCTCGCCGCGATCGGTCTCACGGCGGTCGCGGCGCTGGTCGGGACCCGGACGTTCCGCAAGGCGAGCGCCTGAGCCACCGCGGCCTCCCCCTCCCCCTGCTCCGGCCACGGCGCCCAGCACTCGCCGGGCGCCTGGATACGCTGGTTCCATGGTCAATCTGACGCGCATCTACACCCGTACCGGCGACCAGGGCACCACCGCCCTCGGCGACATGAGCCGGACCGCCAAGACCGATCTGCGGATCTCGGCGTACGCCGACACCAACGAGGCCAACGCCGTCATCGGCGCGGCCCTCGCGCTCGGGCAGCTCGACGAGGAGGTCGTGAAGGTCCTCGGCCGCGTGCAGAACGACCTGTTCGACGTGGGCGCCGACCTGTCGACCCCCGTGGTGGAGGACCCGAAGTACCCGCCGCTGCGCGTCGAGCAGAGCTACATCGACAAGCTGGAGGAGGACTGCGACGTCTTCCTCGCCGAGCTCGACAAGCTGCGCTCCTTCATCCTGCCCGGCGGCACGCCCGGTGCGGCGCTGCTGCACCAGGCGTGCACGGTGGTCCGGCGGGCGGAGCGTTCGACGTGGGCGGCCTTCGAGGTGCACGGGGAGACGATGAACCCGCTGACCGCCACGTATCTCAACCGGCTGTCAGACCTGCTGTTCATCCTGGCCCGGACGGCGAACAAGTCCGTCGGGGACGTCCTGTGGGTCCCGGGCGGGGACCGCTGACCGCTCCGTCTTCTCCAGGGTCCACGCGGTGGCCTTCTCCGCGTGGTGCCCCGGGGCGGCCACCCCACCCGCTTCCCCCGCGGAGTCCTTCCCCGCCGGGTCCTTCTTCGGCCAGAGCAGGTAGGTCAGGGCGATCACTCCGTGGATGCCCGCCGCCCGCCAGGAGATGGCCATCCACTCCTTGAGCGACGAGGTGTCGCCGGAGTCGCCCACGTACAGGATGGCCAGGAGCAGCAGCCCGGTCGCGACGGCCGCCGCCACCAGCGTGCCCAGCCAGATCTTCCCCTCGTGGCGGGCGCGGGGCATGCCGTACTTCGGCCGGACGACCGGCGGCGGCCCGCCGCCGAGGCGGTGGGCGGCGTGGCCGTCGAGCCACTTCACGGTGGTGTGGCCGTGGCCGACGGTGTAGCCGATGTAGAGGGCGGCGATGCCGTGCTTGGCGCTCGGCTCGGCGCCGTTCTTCAGGTCGATCGCGGTGACCACGAGCAGCAGCACTTCGAGCAGCGGCTCGGCGAGCAGCAGCGCGGCTCCCGCGCGGGGCTTTTTGAGCAGGTAGCGGGTGGCGAGCCCGGCGGCCAGCAGCACCCAGAAGCCGACCTCGCAGATCACGATCAGCGCGACGATCACGGCGTTTCCCCTTTCGGTCCCCTTCCAGGCTTCCGCCCGCCCCGCCGCCCCGCGTCGTCGGCGGTGAGGAATCGCCGCTACATCCTTCGACGGAGGCGACCGGGCCCGCGGCTCCGCCCCGGCGAGGACGCCCGGGAGCGTGGCCGGCCTGTTGGATGGTGCCGTGCACCTTCCCCGCCCCCTCCTTCTGCTCCGCTCGCTGTCCCGCCCCCTCCTTCTCCTCCGCTCGCTGTCCCGCCCCCACCGCGACGATCTGCTGATCGCCGCCGCCGGTCTGTCCTGCGGTCTGCTCCTGTGGTCCTACGGTCTCTACACGTCCGGCGGCCGGCTCTTCGAGCAGCGCTGGGCCCCGTTGATCCCGCTGGCGGTGATGACGGTGATGGAGGCGCTGCGGCGGACGGCTCCGCGGACCGCGCTGATCATCGGCTCGGTGGCCATCGCCGCGGACCAGTTCACCAACGGCAGTCTCGCCACGGTGCTGATGTTCACGGACGTGGTGTACGCGGCGGTGGTCTACGGTCCGCCCGCCTCGGCCCGGCGCATCCCGTACACCACCGGTCTGATCTCCGTCGCGGTCACGGTGGTGCTGCTGGTCTGGTGGCAGAACGCGTTCGCCCTGCTCGTGGGCGTCCTCGCGGGCATGCTCTCCTTCATGCCCGCGGTCACCGGCGCGATCGTGCGCAATCACCGCGACGCGGCGGAGGCGGCGCGGCTGCGCGCCGAACAGACGGCGCTGCTGGCCGAGATGGACCGGACGCAGGCGATCGCCGCCGAGCGCACCCGGATGGCGCGGGAGCTGCACGACATGGTCGCCAACCATCTGTCGGCGATCGCGATCCACTCCACGGCCGCGCTGTCGATCGACGACGGGGCCACCACCCGGCGGGCACTGTCCGTGATCCGGGAGAACAGCGTGGCGGGCCTGGAGGAGATGCGCCGGCTGATCGGCCTGCTGCGCGACGGCTCGGGCGCGGACGACGCGCCCGCCGCCGTGCCGCGCCTCTCGGGGCTGGCCGCGCTGATCGAGCAGGCGCGGGCGAACGGGGCGCCGAGCGGGCTCGCGTTCTCCCTGGACGACACGCGCGCGGAGGCGGAGGAGGCGCTGCCGGCGCCGGTGGAGCTGGCCGCGTACCGGATCGTGCAGGAGTCGCTGACGAACGCGATCAAGCACGCCCCGGCCGGTACGGTCGCGGTGGTCCTGGCGCGCGACCCGCGGGCCCTGACGGTACGGGTGACCAGCCCGTACGGGGAGCGGCCCGGGCCGCGGGCGCCGGGTTCGGGGGCCGGTCTCGTCGGTATGCGGGAGCGGGTGGCGCTGCTGGGCGGGGAGTTCGAGGCGGGCCCGGTCTCCGACGGAGGCGGGGCGAGGATCTGGCGGGTACGGGCGGTGCTGCCCGCCGAGGAGAGGACGGCGGAGGCATGACGACGGCACGGACGATCCGGGTGGTCGTGGCGGAGGACCAGAGCGCGGTACGCGCCGGACTGGTGCTCATCCTGGGCAGCGCGCCCGACATCGAGGTGGTCGGCGAGGCGGCGGACGGCGAGCGGGCGGTGGAGCTGGCCCGCGAACTGCGGCCGGATCTGGTGCTGATGGACGTCCAGATGCCGAAGCTGGACGGGGTGTCGGCGACCCGGCGGGTGGTGGCGGAGGGGCTGGCGGATGTCCTCGTCCTGACCACCTTCGATCTCGACGAGTACGTGTTCGGGGCGCTGCGCGCGGGTGCGGCGGGCTTCCTGCTCAAGAACGCGGAGGCGGCGGAGCTGATCGGGGCGGTCCGTACGGTGGCGGGCGGCGAGGGGCTGATCGCCCCGGCGGTGACCCGGCGGCTGATCGCCGAGTTCGCGGCGGCGGGCGGGCGGCCGGCGCCCGTGCCGGGTCCGGACCGGTCGGTGCTCGACGGGCTGACGCCGCGGGAGCGGGAGGTCCTCTCGGCGCTGGGCGCGGGCCTGTCGAACGCGGAGATCGCGACCCGTCTGGGGATGGCGGAGGCGACGGTGAAGACCCATGTGTCGAAGGTGCTGGGCAAGCTGGAACTGCGATCGCGAGTCCAAGCGGCGGTGCTGGCGCGGGAGTGGGGAATCTGAGAGAACGGGTTCCATCGTTGGTCTGGACCTCTTGACGATTGGTACAGACCTTCCTACGCTCACGGGGCGCGCGCTACTCCGGACCACCCCCACCGTGACCGTCCGCTACTTGAGGAGCACCGTTGAGCACTCAAGCACCGACGCGCAGGACCAGGTTCAGAAGCCGGGCCGCCGCCGGCTTGACCGCCCTGGCCCTGCCCCTGGCCGCCCTGGTCGGGCTCGCCTCCCCGGCCGAGGCCGCGACCTCCGCCTCCGCCACCTACACCAAGACCCAGGACTGGGGCACCGGCTTCGGTGCCAGCTGGACGGTCAAGAACACCGGCACCACCGCGATCAGCTCGTGGACCGTCGAGTGGGACTACCCGGCCGGCACCGCCGTCACCTCCGCCTGGGACGCCACCGTCACCAACTCGGGCAACCACTGGACCGCCAAGAACCTCGGCTGGAACGGTTCACTCGCCCCCGGCGCCAGCATCTCCTTCGGCTACAACGGCTCCGGCTCCGGCGCCCCCACCGGCTGCAAGATCAACGGTGCCTCCTGTGACGGCTCCACGCCGCAGCCCGGCGACGCCGCGCCCTCCGCGCCCGGCACCCCGGTGGCCTCGAACGTCACCGACACCTCGGTGAAGCTCACCTGGGCCGCCGCCACCGACGACAAGGGCGTCAAGAACTACGACGTCCTGCGCGGCGGCACCAAGGTCACCACCACGACCGGCCTCACGTACACGGACTCCGGCCTGACCGCCGGCACCGACTACGCGTACACGGTCGTCGCCCGCGACACCGCCGACCAGACCGGCCCCGCCAGCGGCGCCGTCCAGGTCCGCACCACCGGCGGCGACGGCGGGGGCAACCCGCAGCCCGGCTCGACG